>VBCH01000014.1 GCA_005884455.1 Betaproteobacteria bacterium | reverse complement strand
AAATGCATCAAGCTTGGCCGCGACGCGGAAGGGCTGGACTTCCCCCCTTACCCGGGCGAACTCGGCAAGCGCATCTACGAGAACGTCTCCAAGGAAGCCTGGCAGGCCTGGATCAAGCACCAGACCATGCTCATCAACGAGAACAAGCTGAACCTCGCCGACCCGCGCGCGCGGAAATATCTCGCCGAGCAGATGGAGAAGCATTTCTTCGGATCCGGAGCCGACGTGGCTTCCGGCTACGTGCCGCCGGACAAGTAGGGCGCTACTTCCGGGCGATCGTTCTCACGCCCGTCTTGGTCCCGAGCAGGAGCACATCCGCGCCGCGCCGGGCGAACAATCCACTGGTAACGACACCGGCGATATTGTTGACCGTCGTTTCCAGCTCGACCGGATTGAGGATCGAGAGCCCCCACACGTCGAGCACGATGTTGCCGTTGTCCGTGGCAAAGCCTTCGCGCAGCTTGGGCTGGCCGCCGAGCTTCACCATCTGGCGCGCCACATAGGCGCGCGCCATCGCAATCACTTCGACCGGCAGCGGAAATTTGCCGAGCACCGGAACGAGCTTCGACTCGTCCGCAATGCAAACGAACTTCTTGGCTACCGCGGCGACAATTTTCTCCCGCGTGAGCGCACCGCCCCCGCCCTTGATCATGGCGAGGTGCTCGGTGATCTCGTCGGCCCCGTCGACGTAGACCGGGAGTTCGTTGACGCCGTTCAAATCAAACAGGCGGATGCCGTGTCTCTTGAGACGCTCCGCGGTTTTTTCCGAACTTGCCACGGCACCGGCGATGCGGTTCCTCACCTTGCCCAACTCGTCGATGAAGAAATCGGCGGTCGACCCGCTGCCGACGCCGATCACTTCACCGTCGACGATGTACTTGATCGCTTCGCGGGCAACTGACTGTTTGAGCTCGTCCTGGGTCATGTGTCCAGAATCAAGGTCTGCCGCCATCGACAAGTACCGCTTACACTGCCCCACACAGGTTGGGATTGGCGGTCTAGGGTTGTGGCTCCGATCACTTTCGCGTTCCGCAAGATTTCGGCCCTCACGTTCATCGCCTTGGGTCCGCTCCAGCCGCCGCCACCCTTTCCCAAGGCGCCGAGAATAGTCACAGCGCCAAGACCCCGGTCAGGAGGAACAAGTTTGCTTGCATCGATTTTCTCCCTAGCGCTTGCGCACGGGCGGCAAATCCGTGCACACGCCCTCATACAGCTCCGCCGCCATGCCGATCGATTCACTCGTCGTCGGGTGCGGGTGGATCGTCTTCCCGATGTCGATGGCGTCGGCTCCCATCTCGATTGCGAGGGCGATCTCGCTGATGAGATCGCCCGCTCCGGCTCCGACGATGGCGCCGCCGATCAGGCGGTGCGACTCCTCGGAGAAGATCAGCTTGGTGAAGCCCTCGTCGCGGCCGTTGGCGATGGCGCGTCCCGAGGCTGCCCAGGGAAATTTCGCAACCCCGAACTTGACGCCCTGTTCTCTCGCTTCCTCCTCGGTTACTCCCACCCAGGCGATCTCAGGATCGGTGTACGCCACCGAGGGGATCACGCGCGCGTCGAAGTAGGATTTCTGCCCCGCAGCGGCTTCCGCTGCAACGTGACCTTCGTGCACCGCCTTATGCGCCAGCATGGGCACCTTGGCGATATCGCCAATCGCGTAGATGTGCGGGATGTTGGTGCGCATTTGCGCGTCCACGGGGATAAAGCCACGCTCGTTCACTGCTACGCCGGCGGCGTCGGCGCCGATCTTCCTGCCGTTGGGAGTCCGGCCCACGGAAACCAAGATCATGTCGTAGAGCTGCGGCTTGGCCGTGGCATTCTCGCCTTCGAAAAACACCCTCAGTCCTTCTTTCACGGCTTCGACCTTGGTGGTCCTGGTCTTCAGCATCACGTTGTCGAAGCGGCGCGCGTTGAACGTCTGCCATACCTTAACCAGGTCCCGGTCTACCCCGGACATCAGGCCGTCGAGCACCTCGACTACATCCAGCCGGGCGCCGAGGGTGGAATACACGGTGCCCATTTCCAGTCCGATGATGCCGCCCCCGATCACGAGCATGCGCTTGGGCCGTTGCCGCAGCTCAAGCGCCGCCGTCGAGTCGACGATTCGCTGATCCTCCGGAATGAAGGGGAGCTTTGCCGACTGCGAGCCGGCTGCGATGATCGCGTTCCTGAATGCGACGACCTTGCGCCCGTCCTTCGCTTCCACGGCGAGATGGTTCGATCCTACGAAAGCTCCTGTACCCTGAAGCACAGTGACTTTGCGCGAGCGCGCCATGCCCGTAAGCCCTCCGGTCAGCTTTCCGACCACCTTGTCCTTCCACGCGCGCAACGCATCGAGATCCACGCTGGGCTCCCCGAAACCGATGCCATGCTCGGACAGATGTCTTGCCGCGTCCATGACAGCAGCGATATGCAGCAGCGCTTTCGACGGGATGCAGCCCACATTCAGACAGACGCCGCCGAGCGTCGGATAACGCTCGACCAGAATGCTGTTCAAGCCGAGGTCGGCGGCGCGAAAGGCGGCCGAATATCCGCCGGGGCCGGAGCCCAGCACGAGCACGTCGCAAGTCATGTCGGCCGCGCCGCCGTACGCCTTGGCCGCGGCAGGTACGGAAATCTTCGACGCCGCGGGCGCCGGCGCAGGGGCGGCCGCACGCGGCGCGGACGGCGCTGCCACGACACTCTCTGCCTCGAGCAAGGCGATGACCGACCCCTGGGAGACCTTGTCCCCGACCTTGACCCGCAGCTCCTTGACGACGCCGGCGTCCGAGGAAGGGATTTCCATCGTCGCCTTGTCGGACTCCAGGGTGATGAGTGAGGCTTCCTTGGCCACCCGGTCACCAGGTTTCACCAGAACCTCGATGACGTCGATGTCCTTGAAATCGCCGATGTCTGGTACTCTTACTTCGATCATCTGCGCCACGCCGTCCTCATAGAAGAGTGCGGCGGATGTCGGAGAGGACTGAGGCCAGATAGGTCGTGAAGCGCGCGCCGGCCGCGCCGTCGATGACGCGGTGGTCGTAGGCGAGCGACAGCGGCAGCATCAGCCGCGGAGCGAAGGCGCCGTCCTTGTAGACCGGCCGCATCTGCGATCTCGCTACGCCGAGAATCGCCACCTCCGGTGCGTTGATGATGGGCGTGAACGCCGTGCCACCGATTCCGCCGAGGCTCGAGATGCTGAAGGTACCGCCGCGCATGCTGTCGGGCTTGAGTTTTTTCTCGCGAGCGGCCCTGGAAACTTCAGCCAGCTCCTTCGCCAGATCGAAAACACCCTTGCGGTCAGCGTCGCGGATGACCGGCACCAGCAGGCCATCGGGCGTATCGACCGCGACTCCGATGTGATAGTACTTCTTGACGATCAGATTCTCGCCGGTCTTGTCGAGCGAGGCGTTGAACTCCGGAAACTCCTTCAGCGCGTTCACCGAAGCTTTCACCAGGAACGCGAGCATGGTGAGCTTGAAGCCTCCCTTTTCCGCGACCTGCGCGTTCTCCTTGCGGAACGCCTCGAGCTCGGTGATGTCGGCCTCGTCGTGCTGAGTGACGTGCGGGATGGAGACCCAGTTGCGATGCAGGAACCCGCCCGACAGCCTCCGAATTCGCGACAGCGGCTTCGTCTCGACCGGACCGAATTTCGCGAAATCCACCTGCGGCCACTCCGGCAAATCCAGAACGAGCCCCCCGCGCGCGGGGATCGCGGCAACCGCGGGTGCACCCCTCATTACTCCTTTCACGAAGTCCTGAACGTCCAGCTGCGTGACGCGTCCCTTCGGGCCCGAGCCCTTGACCCGAATGAGTTCGACACCCAGCTCGCGTGCGAACTTGCGCACGGAGGGGCTCGCGTGCGGCGTGGCTCCGGGACCCGGCACAGATGTGTTGGGAATCGGTTCGATCCGGCCGGCAGCAGGCGCGGCAGGGGCCAGTGCCGGAACGGCCGCAAGCACCGGGGCTGGCTTTGCCTTGGCTGTGTCTGGGGGTTTCGGAGCCGGCTTCGCCAGCGCCATCGACGCACTTTCCGTCTCTTCAAGGACGAGGATGGGACTGCCCTGTGAAACCTTGTCGCCGGTCTTGACCCGTAACTCTTTCACCACGCCGGCAGCCGGCGACGGAATCTCCATCGTCGCCTTGTCCGATTCCACGGTAATCAACGACTGCTCGGGCTGCACCGCATCGCCCGGTTTGACCAGCACCTCGGTTACATCGACGTTCTTGAAGTCGCCGATATCGGGTACGAAGACTTCCCTAGGGGTTCCCATGCTTGCTCGATTCGCGATTGGGGTGCCGGGGCTGGCCGCCGCCGAAGCGCCCAGCCCACGCTTGGTCAGACGGTCACTGGATCAGGTTTTTCCGGATCGATCCCGTACTTCTTGATTGCATCGGACACGACCTTGGGTTTGACTTCGCCCTGATCGGCGAGCGCCTTGAGCGCCACGACCGTCACGAAGTAACGATTCACTTCGAAGAAGTGACGAAGCTTGGCGCGGGAATCCGAGCGGCCGTAACCATCGGTGCCGAGCGCTCGGTAGACGCGCCCTCTCGGGATAAACGATCGAATCTGGTCGGCAAAAGTCTTGATGTAGTCGGTAGCAGCGATCACGGGACCCTCATGCTTCTCGAGGCACTGGGTCACGTACGGAATCTCGGGCTTCGCCTCCGGATGCAGCGTGTTCCGGCGCTCGACCGCAAGCCCTTCGCGGCGCAGCTCCGTGAAGCTGGGAGTGCTCCAGATATCCGCAGCCACGCCCCAGTCGGCGTCGAGCAGCTGGCCGGCGGCAATGACTTCGCGCAAGATCGTTCCAGAGCCCAGCAGCTGCACGCGCGTTTTCTTCTTCGAGCCTTCCCGAAAGAGATACATGCCCTTCAAAATCGCTTGTTCCGCGCCCGCCGGCATCGCGGGATGCTCGTAGTTTTCGTTCATCACCGTGACGTAATAGAATACGTCCTCCTGCTGCGTGACCATCCGACGCAGGCCGTCCTGGACGATGACGGCGAGCTCATACGCAAAGGTCGGATCATACGAAATGCAATTGGGAATGACCGAAGAGAGCACATGGCTGTGTCCGTCCTCGTGCTGCAGCCCCTCGCCATTCAGAGTCGTGCGACCCGCCGTGGCGCCGAGGAGAAACCCCCGCGCGCGCTGGTCCCCTGCCGCCCAGGCGAGGTCTCCGATGCGCTGCATGCCGAACATGGAATAGAAGATGTAGAACGGCACCATGACAAGGTTCGAATGGCTGTATGAAGTCGCCGCAGCGATCCAGGATGAGAATGCGCCGGGCTCGTTGATGCCTTCTTCGAGAATCTGCCCCGCCTTGTCTTCGCGGTAGTACATCACCTGCTCGCGGTCGACCGGCTCGTACTTCTGTCCTTCCGAGGAATAGATCGCGAGCTGCCGGAACATCCCTTCCATTCCGAAAGTGCGCGCTTCGTCCGGAACGATCGGTACGATGTGCCTGCCGATGTTCTTGTCGCGTACGAGCGCGGTCAGCATGCGCACGAACGCCATGGTGGTCGAGATCTCGCGACCTTCCGAGCCCTTCAGCTGTTGATCGAACGCCGAGAGGGCCGGCACCGCGGGAACGCCGTCCGCCTTGCGGCGACGCTGCGGGAGGTAGCCGCCAAGCGCCTTTCTGCGCTCCTGCAGGTACACCATGATCGGATCATCATCCTTGGGTTTGTAGAGCGGCAATTCCTCGAGCCTGTCGTCGGGGATCGGCACGTTGAAGCGGTCGCGCATCTCGCGGATGGTTGCGAGGTCCATCTTCTTGAGCTGGTGGGTCGGATTCTTTGCCTGACCCTGCTTGCCCAGGCCGTAGCCCTTGATGGTCTTGGCGAGGATCACCGTGGGCTGGTTCTTGTGCTTCACCGCCGCCGCATAGGCCGCATAGATCTTATGAGGGTCGTGCCCGCCCCGGTTCAGGCGCCAGATGTCCTCGTCGGTCATGCGCGATACCATCTCGAGCAGTTTCGGGTCCTTGCCGAAGAAGTGCTTGCGAACGAAGGCGCCGTCGTTGGCCTTGTAGTTCTGATACTCGCCGTCGACCGTCTCCTCCATGACGCGAAGCAGTCGGCCTTCGACATCGCGAGCGAACAGAGGGTCCCAGTAAGAGCCCCAAATGAGCTTGATGACGTTCCAACCCGCCCCGCGAAAATCGGCTTCGAGCTCCTGGATGATCTTGCCGTTGCCACGCACCGGACCGTCGAGGCGCTGCAGATTGCAGTTCACGATGAAAATCAAATTGTCGAGCTTTTCACGCGCCGCGAGACCGATCGCGCCGAGCGATTCCGGTTCATCCATCTCGCCGTCGCCGCAGAACACCCACACCTTCCGGTTCTCCGTACCCGCCAGCCCGCGCGCCTGCAGATATTTCAGGAACCTCGCCATGTAGATAGCCTGGATCGGCCCGAGCCCCATCGAGACGGTCGGGAATTGCCAGAAATCGGGCATGAGCCACGGGTGGGGATAGGAAGAGATGCCCTGGCCGTCCACCTCGCGACGAAAATTCAGGAGTTGCGTCTCGGTGAAGCGCCCCTCCAAAAATGCGCGCGCATAGATGCCGGGCGACGAGTGTCCCTGGAAATAGACGAGATCCCCCCCGTGCCCTTCGTGCGGCGCGTGCCAGAAGTGGTTGAAGCCGATGCCGAACAGCGTTCCGACCGAGGCGAAGGTCGCGATGTGACCGCCCAGCTCATCGTCCGACTTGTTGGCCTTCGCCACCATCACCATCGCATTCCAGCGGCAGAACGAGCGGATGCGCTCCTCCAGGGCATGATCCCCCGGCGAGCGCTCCTCCATGTGCACCGGGATGGTGTTGAGGTAGGCCGTATTGAGCGAGAAGGGAATGTAGGTTCCCGAACGGCGTGCCTTGTCGACGAGCTTCTCCAGCAGGTAATGGGCGCGCTCAGGGCCCTCGCGTTCCAGAACGGACTCGAGCGCATCGAGCCATTCCTGCGTTTCCAGGGCGTCGGGATCGTTGGCGGCGGGGAATTCAGGCAGCGCGGACATGACGTTTCCCTCTCTGCGCGAAGGTAAGGGCGGGAGTGCGGGACTTGCGGAGATTCGCTTGCAGCTTACCCTGCCGGCCTTACAGGATCAATTCCACCCTGTCTGATATTATGAAAGAGCATTTCGCATTATACGAAAACGCGCCGCGCGCAATCAAAGAGACCGCGTCAGCCGGCAAACCAGAGCCAGGAAACCGCGGATGCTAGAATGCGCGCCTTCCCTGCTCGCCGCGCCGATTCTCGCCAGTGCAGACCCGCATCATTGACGGCAACGCCATTGCGCGCGAGTTACGCGCCGGGCTTATTCGACGTGTCGCTGCGCTTGCGGCGATGGGTGTGCGCCCCGGTCTAGCGGTGCTGCAAGTCGGGGACCACCCGGCTTCGAAGATCTATGTGCGGAACAAGATGAAGGCCTGCGGCGAGGTGGGGCTCCACTCGGAGCACATCGAATTGCCGGCCGACGTGGATGAATCGACGCTCCTCGAACGCATCCGGGCCCTGAACCGCGACAGTCGTATCCACGGTATCCTCGTGCAGCTCCCGTTGCCTGCCGGAATGTCTGCGGGGCGCTTGGTTGACGCCCTGGCCCCGGCGAAAGACGTGGACGGATTTCATCCTATCAATATGGGCTTGCTCGCAGCCGGCAGTCCGCGCTTCGTGCCCTGCACGCCCCTCGGAGTCATGAAGCTGATCGAGCACGAGGAAATCGGCGTGCAGGGCCGGCACGCCGTCGTGGTCGGCCGCAGCAACATCGTCGGCAAGCCGATGGCGCTGCTACTCTTGCAAAAGGGCGCCACGGTCACCATTTGCAACTCCAGAACCCCCGATCTGGGAGCGATGACCGGGCAAGCGGACGTTCTCGTGGTGGCGGCTGGCAGACCCAAGCTCGTCTCGGCTGGCATGGTGAAGCCCGGAGCCGCCGTCATCGACGTCGGCATCACCCGGCTCGCGGACGGCAAACTCGCCGGAGACGTGGATTTCCAGAGCGTGCTCGGAACCGCTTCGTGCATCACGCCGGTACCCGGCGGCGTGGGCCCCATGACGATCGCGATGTTGCTCGAGAACACGGTAATGTCCGCCGAGCGGGCTTCGGCCAGCGGCGGCAGTTCCTGAGACAGGCGCGCGAAGTCCGTGACCCCAATTGGAGACATTAGGAGTTGAACCTGAAAGACACCGTCAATCCGCTGCTCGATTTCTCGGGCTTGCCGCGCTACAGATCGGCCCGGCCGGAGCACGTCGCCTCTGCCATCGATCAGTTGCTCGCCGAAAACCGCGCCCTGATCGCCCGGCTCACAGCGGACGGCGCTGCAGCGTCCTGGAAGGGGTTTGCCGAACCGCTGGAAGACGCGAATGAACGGCTATGGCGCGCCTGGGGCATGGTCGCTCACCTGCACGCAGTGGACGACAGCGCCGTGATCCGCGATGCCTACAACGCGAATCTGCCGAAAATCACGCAGTACCGTACCGAACTCGCGCAAAACCTTCACCTCTATGAGAAGTACAAGGCGTTGCGTGCTTCACCGGGTTTTGAGGAGCTCTCTCAAGCTCAGCGCAAGATCGTCGAGAACGACTTGCGCGACTATCGTCTGGGAGGAGCCGAACTGCAACCTCGGGACAAGCGACGCTTCGGCGAAATCCAGGAAGAACTTGCTGCGCTCGAAGCCAAGTTTTCCGAGAACCTGCTCGACGCAACCAATGCTTTTTCAGCGTTGATCGCCGACCGGGGAGAGCTGCTCGGTGTCCCCGAAGATGTACTCGAAGCGGCCAAGGAAGCTGCGCGTCGGGATGGCGAGGAGGGGTGGAAGTTCACCTTGCAAGCACCGTCGTACGGACCTCTGATGCAATACGCCGAGAATCGCGACCTGCGGGAAAATCTGTACCGCGCGCACGTCACACGGGCGAGCGAACTGGGGGATCCGGAGCTCGACAACACCTCGATCATTGTTCGTGAGCTTCGCCTGCGACACGAGAAGGCGCGACTGCTTGGTTATGAGAGTTTCGCAGAATTTTCGCTCGTCCCGAAAATGGCCGAGTCACCCGAGGCTGCGCTCGACTTCCTCAATGACCTCGCCGAGAGGGCGCTGCCACACGCACGCAGGGATTATGCCGAGCTGGAGGAGTTCGCACGCGCGGAGCTCGGAATCCCGGAGCTGCAGGCTTGGGATATCGCGTTCGCATCGGAAAAACTGCGCGCAAAACGCTACGCGTTTTCGGATCAGGAAGTGAAGCGGTATTTCCCGGAACCGCAGGTCCTGGAAGGCATGTTCCGGCTTGTCGAAACCCTCTACGGCATTCGCATTCTCCCGGATATGGCCGAAACCTGGCATCCGGATGTGCGTTTTTTCCGGATCACCGACTCGGACGAAAGCCTCATCGGTCAGTTTTATCTGGATCTGTACTCGCGTGAGACCAAGCGCGGCGGGGCATGGATGGACGAGGCGATCACGCGGCAGCGGATTCCCGGCGGCCTCCGGACCCCGGTTGCCCATCTCATCTGCAACTTTCCCGCGCCGCTCGGGAACAAGCCCGCGCTATTCACGCATGATGAAGTGATGACCTTGTTTCACGAATTCGGTCATGGGTTGCACCATCTACTTTCGCGAGTCGACGATCTGGGCGTGTCCGGAATACGCGGTGTAGAGTGGGATGCGGTCGAGCTGCCTTCCCAGTTCATGGAGAACTTCTGCTGGGAATGGAGCGTTCTCGCCCGCATGACCGCTCATGTCGAAAGCCGAGAGGCTTTGCCGCGCAGTTTGTTCGACAAGATGCTGGCAGCAAAGAATTTCCAGAGCGGCATGCAGACTGTGCGGCAGATCGAGTTCGCATTGGTCGATATGCGTCTACACCATGATTACGACCCCGCGGGAGCAAAGACGCCGCTGCAGCTGCTCCGCGAAATCAGGGCGAAAGTCGCCGTGACGATGCCACCGGAGTACAACCGCTTCCTTAACAACTTCTCACATGTCTTCTCGGGAGCTTACGCAGCCGGTTACTACAGCTACAAATGGGCCGAGGTGCTTTCGGCCGACGCGTACAGCCTTTTCGAGCAGAACGGCGTGCTCGACGTCCGCACCGGGGCGCGATTCCGCGAGGAGATCCTTGCCGTCGGGGGCAGCCGACCGGCGCTCGAATCGTTCACGGCGTTTCGAGGCCGCGAGCCCAGAATCGATGCCCTGCTGCGTCACAATGGTATGATCGCGCCCTGAGGAGCCCTACCGCATGCGCATACTGCTCGTTGCTGCAGCGATCCTCTCGACTCTCTGCGCCGACGCCTTCGGGCAGGCTTATCGCTGGGTGGATCAAAACGGTAGGGTCCACTACACGCAAACGCCCCCACCACCGAACGCAAGAAACGTACAACGTAAGAGTTTTCGCAGTGGCGGAGCGGATGCCTCCAATCTCCCTTACGCGACCCAGGTGGCGGCGAAGAACTTTCCCGTAACTCTCTACACCCTCCCGAATTGCGGTTCCCCCTGCGACCAGGCTCGCGCGCTGCTCGTCAAGCGCGCGGTACCCTTCACGGAAGCAAGCGTCCTCACTCAGAAGGACGCCGATGAGGTGAAGAGACTGTCCGGCAAGAACGATCTGCCATTGCTCGTCGTCGGCACCCAAGTGCAAACCGGATTTCACGAAGAGCTCCTTAACGGGCTGCTCGACTCAGCCGGCTATCCGTCTTCTGTGCCGCCTGCGCCGATCGAAACGCTGCGAAAGATGAATCCCGCGTCACCGGCGCAGCCTCAGCAGGGCGCCGGTACGCAGCCGGCAGCCGATGCCGCCGCCAAGTAGATCGGGAGCAGTCGCCGCACCCAAATAGAAGGAAGGAAACATGACTTTCAAGAAACTGCTGCGCCAAATCTCTTGGGCGGTCTCGGCAACGTGCGTCGCGACCGGCGTATTCGGGCAAGCCGGCTATCCGACCAAACCCGTGAAAATTATCGTACCGTTCTCCGCCGGCGGCCCGGCGGACATCTACGCGCGTTACCTGGGTCAGCAGCTCGAGAAGACTCTCGGCCAGCCGGTCGTGGTCGAGAATCGTGTGGGCGGCGGGGGAGTCATCGGCGCCGATGCGGTGGCGAAGGCGGCGCCGGACGGCTACACGCTGCTTATGATGTCCAATACGCACACTGTCAACGAGTCGCTCATCGCGAACAAGCCGTACAAGCTGATGACTGACCTTGTGCCGGTCGCGCCGGTGAATTACTCGGATCTGCTGCTGGTCGTGCACCCCAGCGTGCCGGCGAAAAACCTCAAGGAGTTGCTCGCTCTTGTGAAAGCAAAACCGGGGGCACTCAATTACGCTTCCTCCGGACCCGGTACGCCCTATCACATGGCGGGCGAGCTGTTCAAAGCGATGGCTGGCCTCGATATCGTGCACGTGCCGCACAAAGAAAGCTCGGGCGCGCGCACGAGCGTCATGGGCGGACAGGTGCAAATGATGTTCGACGCGATCACGGTCATGGCGAAGCAGGCGGAGGCGGGCAAGGTCCGCGCGATCGCCTCCAGCGGCCGGACGCGGTCCGCAGTCACACCTGATATCCCGACGGTCGCGGAAGCGGGCGTCCCCGGCTACGACGCGGTGATCTGGCTCGGGCTGATGGCGCCCGCCGGCACGCCGAAGCTGATCGTGGAAAAGCTGAACGCGGAGATCCAGAAAGTCATCGATCTGCCCGAGGTGAAGGAAGCCTGGGCCAAGCAGGGCGCCTTTCCCATGCACATGACGCCTCCAGAATTCGCGAAATACATGGAGCAAGATATCGAGAAATGGGCAAAGGTCGTGAAGATTTCGGGAGCCAAGATCGATTAAGTAGCTGCTCCGGCGACACGTCTCCTTCCGGACCCTTCGACACTCGCACCCGTGGGCGAGCGAATCCAACTCACCGTCAATGGCGCCCTAAGGGAGATCGAGGCGAGCTCCGATACGCCGCTGCTCTACGCCCTGCGCAATGACCTAGCACTCAAAGGCACGCGCTTCGGCTGCGGCAGCGGCCAGTGCGGCGCATGCTTCGTTCTGATCGACGGCCATCCGACGCCCGCTTGCGACACGCCTTTGTGGTCCGTGGCGGACAAGGACATCGTCACCGTCGAGGGATTGGGCGCCGGGGGCGCGCTGCATCCCCTGCAGACCGCCTTCGTCGCCGAGCAGGCCGCCCAATGCGGATACTGCACGAGCGGTATCCTGATCAGTGCCGCGGCGCTCCTAGCGAAAAATCCCAGGCCCACAGAGCGCGAAGTTCGCGAGGCGCTCGACCGCAACCTGTGCCGTTGCGGATCGCACAACCGCGTGGTGCGCGCAGTGCTGCGCGCGGCTCAGGAATAGCGACATGAACACTGTTGCCGAAACCCGACTCACGCGGCCCGGAAGCCTTGAGAAAAACCCGAGACTTTCGCAGTGGCTGCGTGTGCACCGCGACGGCACAGTCTCGATCTACAGCGGTAAAGTCGAAATCGGCCAGGGTATCCTGACTGCCCTTGCCCAGATCGCGGCGGAGGAGCTCGGAATTGCAGTTGAACGCATCCGCATGGTTCCAGCCGATACTGCGGTGAGCCCCGACGAGGGCGTCACTTCGGGCAGCCTCTCGATCCAGGATTCCGGTGCCGCACTACGCCGTGCCTGCGCGCAGGCCCGCGCGGTGCTCCTTGCGAGCGCCGCGGCGCGTCTCGCCGTGTCGACGCGCGACGTGCAAGTAGCGGACGGGGTGGTTCGGGCGGGCGGCCGGAGCACGAGCTTTTGGGAATGCGCGGACGAAGCGCTGTTCGACCGTGAGATCGACGACACAGCGGCATTGAGATCGCCGGGCGATTACCGGGTGGTCGGCAAGCCAACGCCGCGGCGCGACCTGCCCGACAAGATCGCCGGGCAGCCTCGCTTCATCCAGGACATGGCGCTGCCGGGAATGCTCTACGGCCGCATCGTTCGTCCGCCGCACAATTTCGCGGGGTTGATCTCGCTCGATGACAGCAAGGTCAAGTCGATGCCGGGGCTTGCGGCGATCGTGCGCGACGGCGCCTTTGTCGGAGTCCTTGCCGAGCGCGAGGATGTCGCGATCTCGGTTCAGCGCGCCCTTCGGCTGGCAGCTTCCTGGCGAGAGGCCGATCCGCCACCCCGGGACGTGCATGCATGGCTCAAAGAGCACGCGGCCGAACACCGCGTCATCAGCGAGAAGGGAAACGCCGGCGCGAGATCCCGCGCAACGAAGACGCTCGAAGCGTCCTTTACGAAACCCTACCTATCGCATGCCTCGATCGGTCCGTCCTGCGCAATCGCCCGGATCGACGACGGCAAACTCATGGTGTGGAGCCACAGTCAGGGAATCTTCAATCTGCGCCGCGACCTCGCGCTGGCTCTGGGAATGCGCGAGGACGCGGTCGTCGTGCGGCACGTTGAAGGAGCGGGTTGCTACGGGCACAACGGCGCCGACGATGCCGCGCTTGACGCCGCCCTGCTCGCGCGAGCGGCGGGCGGCCGCCCGGTCCAGGTACAGTGGATGCGAGACGACGAATTCGCTTGGGCTCCCTGCGGCCCCGCCATGGCCCTGAACTTGCGCGCGGCACTCGACGCCCACGGCGATATCGTCGATTGGGAGCACGAGCTCTGGAGCAATGGTCACAGCAGCAGACCTGGCCGAGGGGATAGTCCGGCGCTCCTGGCAGCCTGGCACCTAACTAGCCCGCATGAGCGGCCTTCCGCGATCAACATGCCGCTCCCCGCGGGCGCGGCGGACCGCAACGCGATTCCGATATACGATTTTCCGAACCAGCGCGTCGTCAACCACTACGTACGCGCGATGCCGGTGCGGACCTCGGCGCTGCGCTCGCTGGGTGCGTACGCGAACGTGTTTGCGATCGAATCCTTCATGGACGAGCTCGCTCAGGCTGCGGGGATTGACCCGATTGCTTTCCGCCTACGGCACCTCAAGGACCCGCGTGGCCGCGCCGTCATGGAAGCGGCGGCGCGGCGTGCCGAGTGGAGCCGCTGGAAATCCACCGAAGGCCGCGGTCACGGTATCGGATTCGCGAGGTACAAGAATATGGGCGCATATTGCGCCGCCGTGGCCGAGGTAGAGGTCGGCCGTGACGTGCGCGTCGACAGGCTAATCCTCGCCGTCGATGTCGGGCTCGTTATCAACCCGGACGGCGTGATCAATCAGATCGAGGGCGGCGCGATTCAATCGACCAGCTGGACGCTCAAGGAACAGGTGAAGCTGGGTGCACGCGGCATCGCAAGCCTCGGCTGGGAGGATTACCCCATCCTGAAATTCAGCGAGGCACCGCCCGTAGAAGTCGAGTTGGCAAGCCACCCCGAACTGCCAGCCGTCGGCGCGGGCGAAGCCGCGCAGGGCCCCACGGCGGCGGCAATCGCCAATGCGGTGGCGCATGCGCTCGGTTTGCGCGTTCGCGATCTCCCGCTCACACACGAACGGATCGCCGCAGCGATAAGTCAATCGACGTAGTCGTATGCCGGCAAGGTAAGGAACTCGACATAGCGATCGTCAGTCGTAATGCGGTCGTAGAGCTTGGCGCCTTCCTCGTATCTACCCGCTTCCCATGCTTCGTCACCGAGATAGGTCTTCACTTTAGGTAATTCTTCGGCGAGCAGCTTTCTGAACAGCTCCCGGGTGACTTTGCGGCCGTCTTCCAGTTTCCCCTTCGGCGACCGCATCCACTGCCAAATCTGAGAGCGCGAGATTTCTGCGGTGGCCGCATCCTCCATCAGATTGAATACAGGCACGCAACCATTACCAGCGAGCCAAGCCCCCAAGTACTGGATACCAACTGAGATATTGTTACGCAGACCGGCTTCGGTGATCGGTCCTTCCGGCCGAAAGTCGAGCAGGTCCCTTGCCGCGACAATTACATCTGGGCGTTGCTTCTCGTACTGGTTGGGCCGCGGCATGTGCGCATCGAATACGGCCTTGGCGATCGGCACCAGCCCTGGGTGCGCAACCCAGGTTCCGTCGCAGCCGTCGGTCACTTCGCGCAGCTTGTCGGCGCGAACCTTCTCGAGTGCCGCTTCGTTCGCCGCCGGATCATTCTTGATCGGGATCTGCGCGGCCATCCCGCCCATCGCCGGGGCACCACGCCGATGGCAGGTCTTCACGAGGAGCAGCGCGTAGGCCCGCATGAACGGCGCGGTCATCGTTACCTGCGCGCGGTCTGCGAGGCAAAAACCGCGGTTTGCGCGGAATTTCTTGATGCAGGAAAAGATGTAGTCCCATCGACCGATGTTGAGACCGGCGGAGTGCTCGCGCAACTCCCACAGGATTTCATCCATTTCGAACGCGGCAACTACGGTCTCGATCAGCGCGGTGGCCTTGATCGATCCGTGCGGCACGCCCAATTCCTTCTGGGCGAGCTTGAAAACGTCGTTCCAAAGCCGCGCCTCGAGGTGCGACTCCATCTTCGGAAGGTAGAAATACGGCCCTGTGCCGCGTGCAAGCAGTTCTTCGGCGCTGTGAAAGAAATACAGTGCAAAGTCGAATATCGCTCCCGAAACAGGCTTTCCATCCACAAGCAGATGTTTTTCGTCCAGATGCCAGCCGCGCGGGCGCGGAATCAGAACTGCCACCCTGTTCTTCAAACGGTACAACTTTCCCTCTTGCGTGAAACTGATGCTCCCGCGCACGGCATCGTACAGGTTGACCTGGCCGTCGATCATGTTGGCCCAGGTCGGGCAGTTGGCGTCCTCGAAGTCCGCCATGAAAGTAGAGGCACCGGAGTTGAGCGCGTTGATCACCATTTTGCGGTCGGTCGGCCCCGTGATCTCCACGCGACGGTCGAGCAAATCCTTCGGCTGTGCTGCGATCGTCCATTCCTTGGCGCGAAGCGGCGCCGTCTCCGGAATGAAATCGGGGAATTTACCTGCGTCAAATTCTCTCTGGCGCGCCGCGCGCCGTGCGAGCAGCTCCTGGCGGCACGCCTCGAAGGCGCGATGCAGGAGGGCGACAAAGCTCAAGGCCGCGGGTGTCAGAACTCGTGCCGCCTCGGACAAAGCGGGCGCGCGGATTTCAACCCCTGCCGGAAGAGGGTATTTCTCACTATTCCGCGTCGGTCTGTGTCCCATCTCCGATGCCGAGCTCATCGATCTTGCGGGTGATCGTATTGCGACCTATGCCGAGCCTACCCGCCGCCTCGATGCGTCGGCCGCCGGTATGCGCGAGAGCCTTCGCGATCAGCGTTCTTTCGAAGCTCTTCGAGAGATCCTCCATGATGTTCGTTTCGCCGTTTACCAGTCGGCGATCCGCTTCGCGCGCCAGCGCCACGAGCCACTCGCCGGAGGGCGCTGTGGCCTCGTCGCGGAGCTCCGGCGGAAAATCACCGACCTCGATGACTTGCGTGGGCGACATCACGGTGAGCCAGTGGCACACATTTTCGAGCTGACGGACGTTTCCGGCGAGATTCTGAGCCGAGAGGCGGGACATCGCCGAATCCGACAGTCGCTTGGGCTCCACACCGAGCTCCCGAGCCGATTTTGCCAGGAAGTGTCGTGCAAGCAGCGGAATATCCTCGCGGCGTTCGCGCAGCGAGGGAAGCCGCAGCCGGATTACGTTCAGCCGGTGATATAGATCCTCGCGGAACAGGCCTTCGCGGACCCGAGCTTCCAAGTCTTGATTGGTCGCGGCGATGACGCGGACACTCGCGCGAATCGGCTGATGGCCGCCAACCCGATAGAACGTTCCGTCAGACAATACGCGCAGCAAGCGTGTTTGCAGCTCGGCCGGCATATCGCCAATCTCATCCAGGAACAGAGTGCCGCCTTCGGCCTGCTCGAAGCGACCTCGCCGCAGAGTCTGTGCCCCCGTGAAGGCACCGCGCTCGTGTCCAAAGAGCTCCGATTCGAGAAGGTCCTTTGGCATCGCAGCTGTATTTATTGCGATGAATGGCTTGTCTGCGCGCGGGCTATGGCGATGCAACGCTCGCGCCACGAGTTCCTTACCTGTTCCGGACTCGCCAGTGATCAGGACCGTGGCGCTCGACTGCGACAAGCGGCCGACTGCGCGGAATACCTCCTGCATCGACTGTGCCTGACCGAGGATATCCGGCGTACCAGGCAATGACTCCTCTGCTTCGCTCTCCCGCGCGCTCTCGCCCAGTGCCCGGCGTATGAGCTCGACCGCCTGGTCAACATCGAACGGCTTTGGCAGATATTCAAACGCGCCACCCTGGAACGCCGCCACCGCCGACTCCAAATCGGAGTACGCGGTCATGACAATGACCGGAAGATTGGGGAAACGCTGCTTTAGAGTTTGCAGCAGCTCCAGGCCCGAGGTGCCAGGCATGCGGATGTCTGAAACGAGCACCTGAGGGGCGCCGGCTGCGTCGAGCGCCTCCATCGCTTCAGTGGCCTGAGCAAAGGTTTTGAAGGGAATGCCTTCGCGAGCAAGCGCCTTCTCGAACACCCAACGGATGGAGCGGTCGTCATCGATGACCCAGACAGGTCTCATCATCGTCTTTCAGCGAAGCGGTAGTACGATGCGGAAGCTGGTTCTTCCCGGCTGGCTGTCACATTCCACCACCCCGTGATGCTGCTGCACGAGAGTCTGCGCGAGCGTCAGGCCGAGCCCGGTTCCACCTTCACGGCCGGATACCAGCGGGTAGAAGATCTGGTCGCGGATTTCCACTGAAACGCCCGGCCCGTTGTCTACTACTTGCAATTCTAATGCCAGCCTGTGAAAGCGCCGAGCGAGCGTCACCTGGCGGGCCACCCGGGTGCGCAGGACGATTTCGCCCCGATTTTGGAGTCCAAGGGGCGCGGTACCACCGGTTCCCAGTATTGCCTGCGCGGCGTTCCGCGCAATATTGAGCACAGCTTGGATGAGTTGCTCCGGATCCCCGCGAAACTCGGGCAGACCGACGTCGTAATCGCGTCTTACCCGTATGCCTTCAGGAAACTCGGCAAGAATGAGGCTGCGCACCCGTTCGCATACCTCATGGATGTTCATCGGAACCTGATTCGGAGGACGATATGGAGTAAGGAGCCGGTCCATGAGGGCCTGCAGGCGGTCGGCCTCCTTGATGATCACGCGGGTATATTCGCGCAGGCTCGGCCGGTCGAGCTCACGTTCGAGGAGTTGAGCAGAGCCGCGCAAACCTCCCAGCGGATTCTTGATTTCGTGAGCCAAATTGCGGATCAATTCCCGATTGGCCCGGTGCTGCGTCATGCGTTGCTCCTCTCGTTCGATGCGCAGCCTCTGGTCGATCGGCCGCAGCTCGAGCAGCAGCGCGGCCTGTGGCAGCTGGACCGGCGTTACGATGCAGTCAAGGTGTAGGGGCTCCTGGCCCGTTGGAACGAGGATCAAGTCCTGATCAGCGAATCCGCGCTCTCCGTGAATCGCTTGATTTAACAGGGCCGCTAGGGCGCCCGAGTCCGCGAAAAGTCCGGGAAAAGGCTGGTCGAGGATGCTCTTACGGCTGGCCGCGAATAAGGTTTCCGCCGCAGGGTTGACGTACCTTACAAGTAGGGCCCGGTCCAAGAGCACCACGGCGGTGGCGAGCCAGTCCAGTCCCGGTGAGACTGTCGGACTCATGGGCCGGACCCGTTTCTGGGATCAGAGCGGCCGCGACGCCGCGCGCTGGCCTGCAGCACTCCTTGTCGTGGCCAAGCTGGCCGAACCGTGGAGGGGGCGCGAGTCGCCCTTACCTGAGGCGGCCGAGCTCGCTGCGAAGCTCGTCGATGTTTTTTGTGTGCTGGCTGACCGCTTCTTGGTATGGCTTCAATCGCTCCAGCACCCGAGCATAGTTGCGCTCGTCGCCATCGCGAATTCCTTCCTGCTCGGTCAGCTTCTGCCGGGCATCGGAGAGCAGTTGCTGCTCGTTCTGTAGCTCCGACTCGAGAATCCTGCGGCGGTTCTCGTTGCGCGCCGAGGCGGTGTCCAACACGGCTGAAGATTGCACGCCGCGCGTGGGGACTTGAGCCGGGACAACGGACACTTCCTTGCTCACTAGGGTGCAGTTTTTGCCCACCGTGTCGCGCTTGACATTGGTGTAAGTCGGACGCCCGCTCGCGTCGGGGCACTTGTACACTTCGCTCTGAGCGTGGCCACAGGGTGCCGCCAGCGCGAGAAAAACCCAGCCGATCAATCGCTTGTTCAGTGCCATCGCCCCCCCGGACCCTAGTGGGAACTTTAAGTGTAGGCCAAAACAACCCTGATTTCAAATGAAAAAGGACGAAACACCCGACCTCGGGTGCTCCGTCCTCCCTTTCATAGATTAGATTCCGGACCCGGAGCCACCGGGTCCTCGGTTTCGCGCTTTCTTTACGAGCTGTAGTACATGTCGAATTCGACTGGGTGGGTCGTCATGCGAAAGCGCGTCAATTCTTCATGTTTGAGGCCACAATAAGCGTCGAGCATGTCGTCGGAAAACACCCCGCCCCGGGTCAGAAAGTCGCGGTCCTTGTTCAGGCACTCCAGCGCCATTTCGAGTGAAGAACATACCTGCTGGACTTTTTTCGCCTGAGCCGGCGGCAGGTCGTACATGTTTTTGTCGATCGGGTCACCGGGGTGGATCTTATTCTGCACTCCGTCCAGGCCGGCCATCAGCATCGCTGCAAACGCGAGATAAGAATTGGTTGTCGGGTCCGGGAAGCGCACTTCCACCCGGCGCGCCTTGGGGTTGGTGACGAGCGGGATGCGGCAGGCGGCGGAGCGGTTGCGCGACGAGTAAGCGAGATTGATCGGGGCCTCGAACCCCGGCACCAGACGCTTGTACGAATTGGTCCCCGGATTGGTAATGGCGTTCAAGGCTTTTGCGTGCTTGATGATGCCGCCTATGTAGTAGAGGGCGAAGTCGGACAGCCCTGAGTAGCCGTTGCCCTGAAACAAGTTCTTTCCCTCTTTCCATACCGACTGATGGACGTGCATGCCCGAGCCGTTATCGCCCACGACGGGCTTGGGCATGAAGGTCGCGGTCTTGCCGTAGGAATGGGCTACGTTCCAGACCGTGTACTTCAGAATCTGCATCCAGTCGGCGCGTTTCACCAAGCTGTTGAACTTGGTACCGATTTCGTTCTGGCCCATCGCACCCACTTCGTGATGGTGTACTTCGCACTCAACGCCCTGCTGCTCCATTGCGAGCACCATGGCGTTGCGGATGTCCTGCAGCGTGTCCGTCGGCGGCACCGGGAAATAGCCGCCTTTTATCGGGGCACGGTGACCCATGTTGCCGCCCTCGTACTCCTCCCCAGAGGACCAGGGCGCTTCCTCGGATTTGATCTTGCAGAAGCAGCCGGACATGTCCACGTTCCAGGTCACCGAGTCGAAAATGAAGAATTCGGGTTCGGGACCGAAATAGGCGGTGTCGCCCAAACCGCTCGACCTTAGGTAGGCCTCGGCCCGTTTAGCGATGGTGCGCGGGTCACGGTCGTAGCCTTTTCCATCGGTGGGTTCGACGCAATCGCAGGTGATGTTGAGCACTGGCTCATCGGTAAAAGGGTCCATTCGCGCACTGTCTGGATCAGGCATTAACAACATGTCCGAGGCTTCGATGCTCTTCCACCCCGCGATCGAGGAACCGTCGAAGAAATGTCCGCTTTCGAATTTGTCCATGGTGAATGCCTTGACCGGCACGGACACGTGTTGCTCCTTGCCACGGGTGTCGGTAAAGCGCAAGTCCACGAACTTGACCTCCTTGTCCTTGATCATTTTCATGACGTCACTGGCAGACATTGCCATTGCACGATCTCCTCAGGTTGCGGATGATTGTTGGCGGGGTTATGAAGGGAAACAGAGCGCTAGGTCGATGGAATCTCTGCAGATTCCATGCCATCCGGCCCAAAAGGCAGGCCATTGTGACATAAGAGAGCGCTCTACGCGATTTTAGGGGCTGGCGCACCAAACCGGCGCAAAGCAGCCATTATGCGCACCGCGTCGGTGCGAATCAACTCCTACCGTTTCGCCCGGAGCTAAACTATGCATATCGGGTTACTACCGACGCTCATTATGAAGAAAGACTCCGTCGAAAGCATCCTCGCCCAGGCCAAACAGCGAGCTGAGGCGATGAATCTACCTTACGCTGGAGCATTGCTGCCGCTTGAGGCGCACGCGCTGATGCAAAATGACCCGGAAGCGAAACTGGTCGACGTGCGCACCCAGGCCGAGTGGGACTATGTCGGCCACGTTCCTGAGTCGGTATTGATCGAATGGAACACGTACCCGAGCGGCCAGCGCAACCCGCGGTTCGTCGAACAGCTCCAAGCGCGGGTCGCGAAGACCGAAGCACCGGTAATGTTCTTGTGCCGCTCAGGAGCGCGCTCGCACCACGCTGCCGCAGAGGCAACGCAAGCCGGTTATCCCAACTCCTACAACGTGCTCGAGGGATTCGAAGGCGAGAAGGATCCGCGCGGCCATCGGGGTGCGCTCGGCGGTTGGCGCTTTGCCGGGCTACCCTGGG
>VBCH01000013.1 GCA_005884455.1 Betaproteobacteria bacterium | reverse complement strand
CTCGGGAGCCGCACGGCCCTCGATCCAGCGCGCGAGGAAGCGCTCGTGCAGCTCGAACAGGGGCGGCGACACGAGCATCGAGACCGTGACCACGACCACGAGGAGCTCGCCCGTGCCTGCTTCGAATATGCCGAGCGAGCCCGCCGCAGTGAAAAGGACGAAGGCAAACTCCCCGCCTTGAGAGACCGCGACCGCGAGGCGCTGCGCGGTTTCATTCGGCGCGCGGCCGATTCTCCCGATCGCGTACATCAGGACAAACTTCGCGGCCGTGAGCCCCGCAGCGAGGCCGAACACCGTGAGCGGCCTGTCCCGCACCAGCGCAAGATTGGCGCTCATCCCCACCGCGATGAAGAAGAGCCCGAGGAGCAGACCCTTGAACGGCTCGATATCGGCTTCCAGCTCGTGGCGAAACTCGGAGTCGGCAAGGAGCACCCCCGCGAGGAAGGCGCCGAGCGAAGCGGACAGGCCGATTTTCTCCATGATGAGCGCGGCGCCTATTACGAGCAGCAACGCAGCAGCGGTGAACACTTCACGTCCCCCGTAGCTGGCCACGGCCTTTAGCACCGGGCGCACCACGAGACGGCTTGCCGCGATGACCACCCCGATGACCGCCAGCGCCTTCGCCGCGGAAGTCCACCCGCCGGCGGCGTGCGCTCCGGAATCGCTCAGGAGCGGCAGCAGCGCGAGCAGAGGGATCACCGAAAGATCCTGGAACAAGAGCACCGCGAATGCCTCGCGCCCGTGGCGCGTGGCGAGCTGCTTGCGCTCCGCGAGCGAAGCGAGAACGAGAGCGGTGGAGGACATCGCCAGCCCGAAGCCGGCGACCAGCGCGGCCTGCCACGAGAGGCCGAACGCGAGACCCAGAGCGAAGAGCGCCGCGCCGGTCGCGAGCACCTGGGTGCCGCCGAGGCCGAACACGGGACGGCGCAGCACCCACAGGCGGCTGGGCTGCAGCTCGAGGCCGACTAGGAAAAGAAGGAGCACCACGCCGAACTCGGCGAACTGCAGCGTGGAATCGACCTCGCCGATCATGCCCAAGCCCCAGGGGCCGATCAGCATGCCGGCACCGAGATAGCCGAGCACCGCACCGAGCTTCAGGCGCTGGAAGAGCGGCACGAGCAGCACCGCAGTGAGAAGAAAGACGGCTGCCTGTTCGAGCAGATGCATGGCGAAAATCCGGAGGAAAGGGTTCGCCGCATTATGCGCGAGCGGCGGCGCGCGGAACAGGATGCCGAGAGACCGTCTCTTATCTTGCAGTCATCCCGGCGATGGCTGTAAGCATGCTGACCGAGCCCAGGTCGTAGCCGTCCGCGACGCAGGACATCGGTTCGTCCTCCCCTTGCAGAGCCGCAACATAGAGGAGCGGCAGGTAATGCTCGGGCGTAGGCACCGACAAGCGCGCGTCCTCGCCGAGCTTCTCGAAATCCACGAGCACCCGGTGATCGCGGGAGGCCAGCGCCTCCCGGATCCTCTCGTTGAACCGCACCGCCCAGTCGAACGGCGCTCCCCCTGCTCTCTTCATGAGGCGCAGGTTGTGCACGACGTTGCCGCTGCCGGCAACGAGCACCCCCTCGTCTCGCAGCGGCGCAAGCCGCTTGCCGGTTTCGTAGTGGAATTGCGGCGGCCGGGTGCCATCGATGCTCAGTTGCACGACGGGGATCTCCGCACCGGGGTACGCATGCTTCAGAACCGACCAGGTGCCGTGGTCGAGTCCCCATGACTCGTCCAGCCGCACCTCCACGGGCTCGAGCAGTTCGCGCACCCTCGACGCGAGTTGCGGGTCGCCCGGCGCCGGATACTGAACGTCGAACAAGGCCTGCGGGAAGCCATAGAAGTCGTGGATAGTTTTCGGCTTGCGCATCGCCGTCACCGCGGTCCCCTCCGTATACCAGTGCGCGGACACGCACAGGATAGCCTTGGGTTTCGGGATCGAATTACCGAGGCGCCGCCAAGACTCCGTGTACTGGTTGCGGTCCAGGGTATTCATGGGACTGCCGTGGCCGAAGAACACCACCGGCATCCTGGATCTCTTGGGCTGCATCGGGATTCCTTTACGCGAGATCGAACAGCAGGACCTCGGCGTCCTTCCCATTTTCGAGCACGAGCTCGGAGGTCTGGGTGGCTTTCAGGGCGTCACCGGCCTCGAGCGGCTGGCCGTTCACCGCCAAGCGGCCGCGCGCCACGTGCACGTAGGCGCGCCGACCTGGCTGCAGATGGTGCATGGCGCGGTCCGCACCGTCCAGAAGCGCGGCGTAGACAAAGGCGTCCTGGTGGATCGTCACGGATCCCTCGCGCCCGTCGGGCGAGGCCACCAGCCGCAGCCGCCCGCGCTTGGACTCCGCGTCGAAATGCTTTTGCTCGTAGCTCGGCGGGATTCCAGTAACGCTCGGCTCGATCCAGATCTGGAGAAAGTGCGTCACATCCCGCGCGTGATTGAACTCGCTGTGCAGCACGCCTTTCCCCGCGCTCATGCGCTGCACGTCCCCCGGCACGATGGTCGAGCCGTTTCCCATGTTGTCCTTGTGGGCGAGCTCGCCCTCCAGCACGTAGCTGATGATCTCCATGTCGCGATGGCCGTGGGTTCCGAAACCCGTACCCGGCTGAATTCGGTCCTCGTTGATCACCCTGAGGTGGCCGAAACCCATGTTCTCGGGATCGTAGTAATCCGCGAAAGAGAAGGTGTGGTAGGAGCGCAACCAGCCGTGGTCGGCAAGGCCGCGGTCCTCGCTTTTGCGGATTTCGATCATAGCGGGCTCCCGTGTCGATCGGATGTGGGGTCGCACGCGCGATTCGTCAAGGGCTGATGATCTTCATGTTGAACGCCCGCTCGATGAGCCAGACTCCGGCGACTGCGGCGATGGCGATGGACCCCCCGACGAAGACTAGGCGCCGGTAGAACCAGCTCGCCCTCAGCCCGTACGCGGCCGGCAGGAACGCGCTCACGATCGCGAGCTGGCCGACTTCCACGCCCAGATTGAACCCGACGAGCGCAATGAGCAGCGCGCCCTGAGGCAGCCCGAGGTCTCTCAGAACGCTGGCAAAACCGAAGCCGTGAATCAGCCCGAAGGCGAAAGCGACCATCCAGCGCCGACCGTGCACCACGGGAAAGACGTTGTTCAGCGCGGCGAGCACGACCGAAGTCGCAATCGCCGATTCCACCAGACGCGAGGGCAGCGAAATCACCCCCAGCGCCGCGAGGCTCAGCGTGATCGAATGCGCCACGGTGAACGAAGTGACGATCTTGAAGACATCCCAGAACGCCGGGGGAAACCGCGCGACCGCCTGCCAGCGTCCCCCGTCGAGCACGAGCACGGCGGGCAGGAGCAGCGACAGCAGGAACAGGATATGGTCGATGCCGATCCAGATGTGCCATACGCCTTCACGAGCGTAATCGACGAACTGGGTGAGCGCCGAGATCTTCGCGAGCTCGAAGCTTTGAGTCGCCCGCTCAGGACCGAAAATGGCGGTGCGCGTGGCCACGCCGTGTTCCAACCTCAGCAATCCCCTATGCTGCGGATCGAGGTCGGCGAAGAGGCTGTAGGTGATTTCGAGCGTCGTCACCTCCCGGGGACAGGTGGCCGCAAAGCGCATCACCGAATAGGCGCCGTCGCTGTGGTCGTCGACCAGAAATTCGGTCGTATGGGCAGGGCAGTCGGCGTCCCCCGAGCGCAGCTTCAATCTCGCCAGGGCATAGGCGGCGATATCCGCCTGGTGCGCCTTCACCTCGCCCCAGGTGATATCGCCGTCTCCGCTGTCGTCAAGGCCGATCGCAAAATCGAGATCGCGCAAGGCGATGTCCCATTGCCCGCTCAGGTTCGCACCTTCTGCACGGATCGCGAGGTAACTGTCGCTCGGCTTGTGCGCGTGCGCGAGCGCGGCTGCAAAAAGGAGCAGCAACGCGAGGAGCGTTCTCATCGCTTGAGGGCTTTCAGCTTTTCCGCCGTGCGGCGCAAGACCGGATCCTCATGCCCCGAGCGCTCGAGCCAGTCGAGCGCCTCCTGCGCTGCCTTCGGATCTTTCATCGCGAACGCCGCCTCGAGCAGGATGCGCGCGTCGCGCGGCTCGCGCTGCAGCTTCCAATTCTCCTGTGCGAGCGCGAGGGCCTTTTCCTTGTTGCCCAGAAGATAGAGGTTGAAGCGCGCTTCCTCCTGCTGGTGCAATTTGTCGCCGCGCAGGGCCGCGGCATCGAACCGAGATCTGAGGGCCTCGATGTGTTCTCGCGCTTTCGGCGCCCTGAGTGCCTGCTCGGCCAGAGCGAGGCGAAGGAGCAGGATGTCAGACTTCACCCAGTCGACGAGCAACGGAATGACTTCGTCGGGGCGCCCCTGGTCGAGCAGAAAATCCGCGTATGCCGCGAGCAAGAACTGGTCGTTGATTGGTTCAAAGTACGCTGCTCGGAAATGCTCCTCGGCCTGCTTCACGTCGCCCTGTCGCAACGACATCTCGGCAAGGCGCGTCAGCACCCAAACCTTGACTTCGCGCGGAACGTCCGCGTTTTTTGCAAAGGCTGCGGAAAGGGCGCGGTGTGCGGCAGCGGCCTTGCCCGTAGTGCCATCGAGGTAAGCTATACAGCCGACAGCGTAGAGCTCGGATTCGACGTTCTGGAGGGCTACACAATCTTCCCGCGCCTTTTCGTAATCCGCCTGCACCATGTGGATCGCGGCGCGCCAGGACCAGGCGCGCGCGTTCTTGGCGTCTTCGCGCGTTGCGGCTTCCAGGTCCCTCATTGCGCCGGAGAAATCGTGGCTGTACTGCTTGAGGATCGCGCGCATCACGAGAACGTCCAGCGGCGGCGCAGGCAGGTCCCACCAAGGCTTGAGGGCCGCCTGCGCGTAGCCTACGTACCGGGGGTCCCCTTCCGAGGTGGCAAGCTCGAAATAGCGCTCAGCGAGCCGGACCGCCGTTTCACGCTTGCGCGGATTGGCGGCCAACTCGGTGCGCAACTGGCGCAGCTCGCGGGCGATCGGATCGCCAGGCCTCACGGGCAATCGCTCGAGCACGGTTGCGTCGTCCTTGGGCACGTAGGGCGCGGCGCATGCGGCCGCCGCAAACGACGCGATCGCCAGCGCGCGCAACCCGTCAGTGACTGTGCCGATGATGGATGTCCGGGAAGTGCGCATGGCTGTGGCGGAGGAGATCATGCGCGTGGGTGTGCGAGTGCGGCTCCGTACCGTCCCACGCGAAATCGTGTTCATGGCGGTGATGCTCGTCATGAGTGTGGGGGTGTGTGTGCGTCAGCGCCTCGTGCCGATGCATGTGCCGGTGGCGTTCGGTGAGATGCAGCGCAACGCCGATCGCCATCAAGACCGCTGCTACCCAGAAAGACGTGTCCGGCGCCTCGCCAAGCAACGCAAAGGACGCGGCTGCCCCGATGAAAGGGGCGGTCGAAAAATAGGCGCCGGTCCGCGCAGTGCCGAGGTGCCGCAACCCCACCACGAAAAGAGCAAGGCTGACTCCATAGCCGAGCAGGCCGACCAGGGCGGCAGCGGCGGCGACCTTCGCTGCCGGAAGGGCTGCTCCAAAGGACGCCGCCACGCAAAGGTTCACCGTTCCGGCTGCCAGACCTTTGATGCCCGCGATTTTGACCGAGTCCCCGGCGGAAATCTTGCGCGTGAGGTTGTTGTCGAGCGCCCAGCACAAGCAGGCACCCGCCACCGCGAGCGCGGGCCAGGAGGTCGCAATCTCCCCCGGCCGCCAACCGAGAATCACGCCGCCACAGACGATCAGAGACATCCCCAGCATCAGGCGTCGGTCGAAATTCTCTCGAAACACGAACCAGGCCAGGAGGGCGGTGAACACGCTTTCGAGGTTCAAAAGGAGCGATACCGACGAGGCGGAGCTCGCGGCAAGGGCGAGCATCAGAAGCGCGGGGCCGATGATGCCTCCCGAAATAACGGCGCCCGCGAGCCATTTGTAGTCGCCCGGCGCGAACCGGGGCCGCTCGGCCAGCCGCCAGAGCGAGCCGCGCACGGCAAGCCAGAGGCCGAGCCCCACGCCCGACCCAGCGTAGAGAAGCCCGGCAAGCATGACCGGCGCGATTTCTCCGACGAGGAGTTTGGCAATCGGGGTGCTCGCTCCGAAGAGCGCCGCGCCCACAAGGGCATAGGCGATGCCCGGGTTCACTTGCCAATCCGTTCAAGCGGTAGCGGAGCCGCGTATACGCGGCGCGCGGCCCGGCCTACGTCTCGCGAATCCTTCGCTCTTTCAACGATATATGCTAGGATACGCCGCGGTTGACGGGTTTCCGGTGACCGGATCATTCTAATAACGCTCAGAGAGAGGAGACATTGAATGAAGAAGCTCATGTCGCTGCTAGTGGCCGCGGTCTTCGCCGTGTCCAGTGGTTTTGCTGTCGCAGCGTCCCACGCCGGGGCGCCGATGAAGAAAGACGAAATGAAAAAGGGCGATGGCAAAGACGGAAAGAAAGCCGCGAAGAAGGGCGATAAGAAAGCCGCGAAGAAGGACGACAAGAAGAAGGACGACAAGAAGTAAGTTTTCCTATCCGCTAGAAAAGGCAGGGAAGTTCTTCCCTGCCTTTTTTATTTCCTCTGAGCGTGGCGAAAGCCTGAGCTGCGTCGCACGTCAGGCCTTAGCCTGGGAACTGGATTCTCGGTCGGCGATTTCCTTGTGCACCATCGCCATGTCGATGTCCCTGCCTTGGTTGATGACCTGCTCGAGTGCCGAACCCGGAAGCGCGCCCGCCTGAGAGAAGAGAATCACCCTCTCGCGGAAAAGCATCAGGGTCGGGATCGAGCGGATATTGAACGACGCTGCGAGGTCCTGCTCGTCGTCGGTGTTCACCTTTCCAAACACGATGTCGGCGTGCTTTTCCGAACTGGCCTCGAATACCGGCGCGAAGCCCTTGCACGGCCCACACCAGGGCGCCCAGAAATCGACGAGGACCATCTCGTTACCGTTCACGATTTGCTCGAAATTGTCCTTGGTCAACGCGATCGTTGCCATGCGAGGACCTCCGGAATTTGTCGGAGCCGCGATTATAGCAGGGGCATTTGCGTCTCCTAGCCCAGCACCTTCAGAAAATCCGAGATCGAGCGCCAGTATCCGGGTTCAGCGGAGATGCTGTCGTGATCCGAGTGCGGAACTTCACTCCAGGTTTTCGTACCGCGCCAGGCTTCGAACAAGACGCGCGAGTGCGCCGCCGGGATGACCCGGTCTTCAGTCGCGACAAGACACAGCATTGGCGCTTCGATCCGTGATGCAAGCGCCAGCGAGTCAAAGCGATGCCGAAGCATGAGCGACACTGGCAGAAAAGGGTAGTGGCGCTTTGCCACTTCGACGATACTGTCGTACGGCGACACGAGTATGACACCCCGCAGGACGCGATGCGCCGCCAGGTGAACTGCGACCCCGCTGCCCAAACTGCGGCCCATTGCGACGATACGTTCGGAATCCACCTCGGAGCGCCCTTTTGCGTAGTCGTGAATCACGAGTCCGTCCTCGAGAAGCTCCTTTTCCCCGGGTTTGCCTTCGCTTTCTCCGTAGCCGCGAAAGTTCACGAGCAGCAACGACCAGCCGGCGAAATGGTCCGCAAGATCCGCAAGCCAGGAAACTTCCTCCGCGTTGCCGCCAAAGTAGATGACGAGGGGCGCGGGCGCTCCGTCGCCCTTTACCAGCCAGCCCCGGAGCTTGACGCCACCAGCGGCTACGATGCTCACCTCTTCGACGTTCGGGCGAGGTGCAGGGCGGGAGTCGAGCGGACGCGGAAAGAACAGCATCCGCTCCTGGAAAACCCACATGAATAGCGGCACGCCGATGGCGACGCCGAGCAGGATCTTCAGGATCGAACTAATCATCAATGCAGTTTGACGCTCGGCTCAGTGCCGCGTTTGAGGAGGCGCGCCAGGGTATCGAGCGCGACGCCGATAGGGCCATGGAGCGCGTACAGGTGCATCTTGTACAGCGACAGATACATCAGCCGCGCGAACCATCCCTCGACGCGGTAGCTCTTGCCTGAGAGAAAACCCATCAGCGATCCGATCGTGCTGTATTCGCCGAGCGACACGAGAGAACCGAAGTCGCGATAGCGGAAGGGCGAGAGCGCTTGCCCGCGCATGCGCTGCGCCATCGTCCCGAGAAGGTGGGAAGCCTGCTGGTGCGCAGCCTGCGCCGCGGGCGGCACGGGCGGCGCCTTGCCCTCGCGCGGGAACGCCGAGCAGTCGCCCAGAGCGAAAATGTCAGGGTCCCGCGTCGTCTGCAGGGTCGCCCGGACCACGAGCTGGTTGATCCGGTTGGTTTCGAGTCCGTCGAGATTCCTGAGGAGATCCGCCCCTTTGATTCCCGCCGCCCAGACCGCGAGGTCCGCGGGGTAGGATTTGCCGCTTTTGGTCTTCACCTCGCTCGCCGTTATCTCGACGGCTTGCTCGGAGCAGCGAATAGACACCCCCAGGTCTTCGAGGGCTACGGTCACCGCCTTGGCAATGCGCTCGGGGAGCATCGGCAGGATCCGAGGGTCGGCATTGAGGAGGGTAATATGAAGAAACCGCTCGGGATCTATGTTTTGGAGCCCGTACGCGGCGAGCACGCGCGTGGTGTTGTGCAGCTCGGCAGCGAGCTCGACGCCAGTCGCTCCTGCGCCTACGATCACCACGCGCAGCTGGGCCGGCGCGTCGCCGGGCCGATAGTTGGCCTGGATGCAGGCGTTGATCAGGCGCCGGTGGAAGCGATCGGCTTCGGCAGCGGACTCCAGCGCGTACGCGTGCCCATCGACACCGGGCACACCGAAAGTGTTCGCGACACTGCCGATTGCGACCACCAGGGTGTCGTAGCTGAGCGTGCGCCGCGGGATGACCTCGACGCCGCGCTCATCGACCGTGGGCGCTACTGCGATCTCGCGGCGCATTCGGTTGACACTCTCCAATGCGCCGCAGCAGAAAGTGAAGTGGTGCCAGCGCGCCTGTGCGAGGTAGTCGAGCTGGTGTGCGTGGATATCCATGCTTCCAGCAGCGATCTCGTGCAGGAGGGGCTTCCAGACGTGGGTCTCGTTCTTGTCCACGAGGGTGACCGCGGCGCGTCCTCTGCGCCCAAATCGGTCCCCTGCCCGGGTCGCGAGCTCAAGCCCCCCGGCACCGCCTCCGACGATAACGATACGGTGGGGATCGGTCATGGATTTTCGGTAGGCCGCGAAACGCTGATATGATTTTCGTCCAGATTATGCATGACTCGACGAGACCCTATCGTGGGCGCTTTGCTCCCTCCCCGACGGGTCTGCTGCATTTCGGCTCGCTCGTTGCCGCGGTCGCCAGCTACCTCGAGGCGCGCTGGAACCGGGGAAGATGGCTGGTGCGCATGGAGGACTTAGATCGGCCGCGTGAGGCTCGAGGGGCGTCCAAGGCGATTCTCAAGATGCTCGAGGCGTACGGGTTCGAATGGGACGGGAAAGTCGTATTCCAAAGCCGTCGCGATGCAGCCTACGGAGCCGCGCTGGAACGTCTCGAGCATGGGCACGCGGTGTTTCCCTGTGCCTGCACGCGGCGGGAAATTTCCGATTCGACCGTATCCGCGGCGGGCGAATCCATCTACCCCGGCACCTGCCGCAAGGGGCCTCCGCCCGGACGCACGGCTCGAGCGATGCGCGTGCGCGTTGACAACGCGGTGATCGCGTTTGAAGACCTCCTTCAAGGCAGGATGGAGCAGAACCTGGCTCGAGAAGTCGGCGACTTCATCGTGCGGCGCGCGGACGGCCTCTTCGCTTACCAGCTTGCCGTGGTGGTGGATGATTTCGAGCAGAACATCACCGACGTGGTGCGCGGCGCCGATTTGCTCGCCTCTACGGCACGGCAGATCCTGTTGCAGCGCTTGCTAGGTCACCCCACGCCGCGATACATGCATCTTCCGGTCGCGGTGAACCAGGCCGGCGAAAAGCTCAGCAAGCAGACGCGTGCTGCCCCTTTGACCGTCACCGAGGCCCCGTCCAGGCTTTGGCAAGCCTTGCGCTTTCTCGGCCAGGAGCCGCCGGCGGAGGTCGAGGCGGGAAGAATCGCGGAGATCTGGAACTGGGCCCTTGCGAACTGGCGTACCGATAGAATCCCGACTCGACGCAGCATCAGGGAAGGCGACGCGGGCTGAAAGTGGCGGGTTGCGCCGCCCCACGCTGCGGGCGGAGCACGACCGCCAGGGCGGCGACGACCAAGACGAGCGCGGCCAAATCGCTCCACTGCGGATGCTCGCCCAACAGCAGCATTCCGCTGAAAACCCCCACGATCGGGATCACCAACGTGGAGAGCGATGAAACGCTGATCGGCGCGTGGGTCGCGATCTTGATCCACGCCCAGTTGCAGAAGATCGAGCTGACCAGCGCGTTGTAGACGAGCCCCCAGAAGGGCCAGGTCGAGAGCGTGAGCGGCGAAAAGCTCCCTTCCTCGAATAGCATGGCGCCGAAGAGAATCGGCACAAGGGCGAGCAGCATCTGCCAGCCGGTAAAGGAAGTGGTGGGCAGGTCGACGGGCCAGCGCTTCATGATCGCGGTGCTGACCGCCCAGCTGATCGCGGAAGCGATGAGCAGCAGGGCTCCGGTCGGCGAGCGCCCAACTGCGTGGATCTCGTCCCCGAGGAGCACCAGCATCCCGAGGACGCCCAGAACCACGCCCGTGAGCCGGCTTCCCGTAACCGGCTCGCGCAGAACCCACACCCCGAGCAGCACGCCCCACACGGGAAACGTATACGCGAGGATCGCGGCACGCCCCGATTCCATGAACGTGACGCCGTATACCGCGAGAACATTCCAGGCCGCTACGTTGAAAAGCGTGATCGCGATCAGCCTCGGCCAGGTTCCCGAAGGGACGCGAATCGGCAAGCGGTTGGCCCGCGCAATCGCGAAAAGGCCTGCCGCCCCGGCCGCAAGACACAGCACGCGGAAGTGCAGCGGCGCCATTTCGGTCATCACCACCTTCATGATCGGCCAGTTGACCCCCCAGCCGAGGGCAAGCAGGGCAAGCAGGGCCAGGATTGATGGCGGCGGTACATAGGTGCGCGCGCTCACAATTCGCTCACTTTCCTGCCCTTCCGGAAAAGGCGCGGATCATTTAAAAACAAAGAGTTGGGTGTAGGTGTCTACTGACTTCTGGGTGACTATTCCGACGTAAGCTTTTGCTTTTTTGGGGTTTTCGCTTCTTGTCCCAGAGGTCTTAGTGCGCCGCACAAATTATTCTTGACATCGATTGATATCCCTGTAGAATCACTTATGTTGCAGTGCAATAAAAAGACCTTGCCGCACATACTTTCAGCTTAACGCAGTCCCTTTTTTCTAACGGAGATGATCATGAACTTCACGCCCGAACAAATCGCCACCACGAACAAGGCTGGCATTGAGGCCATCCTGGGTCTCGCCCATACGCAGTTCACCGCTTTCGAGCGCCTTTCCGCGCTGTATTTCAATGCAGCCAAGGCCGCATTTGAGGAAGGCGTCGGCCACGCCAAGGCGCTGCTCAACGCCAAAGACCCCCAGGAATACCTCAACCTGAATGCCGCGGCAACCCAGCCGACAATGGAAAAAGCCATCGCCTACTCGCGTAGCGTATACGAAGTGGCCGCCCAAACGAACGGCGAGCTGGCCAAGTTCCTCGAAGCGCAGGCATCCGAGTTTAACAAGAACCTGATCGGTCTCCTCGACAAGGTTTCGAAGAACGCGCCAGCCGGATCCGACGTCGCCGTCCAGGCTGTGAAGTCTGCGCTCGCCGCAGCCAACAGCGCCTACGACAGCTTCAACAAGGTCGCAAAACAGGCCACGGAGATCGCCGAAGCGAACTTCGCCGCGACAACGACGCCCGCCCGGGAAACCCCGAGGAAGCGCGCGACGGCGTAATTTGCAGGTTTCGCGGCCCACAGCCCCTTCTCCTCCTCCTCTCTGTGGGCGCCCTAAAGCCCTGGCGCAAGCCAGGGCTTTTTGTTTGCACGTAAAACCGGGGACAGACCACGTTTTCTGTCGAGGCGGCCAAGGGAAAAACGCGGTCTGTCCCCGGTTTTACTGACGCTTTTCCTCCCACCTGCCGCCGAGCGCGGCGACCCCCAGCTTCATCTGCTCGATAGCTGGCGTGACTTCTTCCGGCGCACCCCGCACGCCGAGTTCTATGTGGCGGCGCAACCCCGCCTCGCCCATGCTGGGCAGGCTGAACGATTTCAAGCCGCGGTAGCGCTGTTCCACTTCGATCATGAGCGGCGTGACTGTGGATTCTGGAAGGTCATAGACGATGACGGAAGCTTCGGTTTCCGGTGTGCGGTGAAACAGACGCGCGTAGCGTTGGTCCAGCACCCACTCGACCATGGGCCAAGCCATCACCGGGAACCCCGGCACGAAATGGTGATCGCCCATCGAAAAGCCGGGGATCTTGTTGTATGGGTTCGGAATGATGCGCGAACCCACGGGGAATTCGCCCATCTTGAGGCGCTGCGGCGTGATCACCATGTCGGTGCGCGAGCGGATCGCCGCCTCCGCGTCGGGATGCAACGCCAGCTCCACGCCCGCCGCGTCCGCGGCGCACTGGCGGGTATGGTCGTCGGGTGTCGCGCCGATGCCGCCGAAGCTGAAGACGATGTCTTCCGATGCCATCGTGCGTCTGAGTGTGGCGGTGATCAGGTCTGGCTTGTCGCCCAGATATTTGCACCAGTCGAGCCTCATTCCGCGCACGCGAAGGATCTCGATCAGCTTGGCGAAATGCTTATCCTCTCGTTTTCCCCGAATGATCTCGTCACCGATAATGATCGCCCCGGTTCCCATCTCACACCCGCGCCGCCGCACCCTCGATCGGTGCGCTGCGCAGCTCGCCGAGGCGTTCGAGGCCGTAATGGATAAAAGCGAGTCCGCCGTACACCGGCATCAAGAGCCCGAGAACGGGGACATGACCGACGAGCGCGAGCGCGACGCCCAGAAGAAACAGCCCGCCCCGATGGCGGCGGACGATCTCGGCGATCTCGGCGGCGGTCGCGTGCTCCGCGAGAGCGTCGTAGCGGAACACTCGCTGGTTGAAATAGCCGAACAGAGCGATAGGCAGCACCGGCCACAACAGCGGAACCAGCCATAGCGGCAAAGTGACGGCAAGGAGCAACGCAAACAGCATGAGCGCGGCGAAGGCATTCCAGAGGCTGCCGGCGAACGTGCCCCCCTTCCGGCGGACGAGCCCCGGGTAGTCGCGCCCGCCGACATGAGCGACCATCGTCGGCATGGAAACGATGCTGATGATCAGCACCGCCGTGATCAGAACCGCAGGCATGAACAACAGCAGCAGGAGGATCCAGACGAACCATGCCGCAACGAGCTTGAGGGGCCAGATCGAGACTGCCCATTCGTACGCCGGCCACTGGTGCAGCTGTGCGGCGATCCACTGCGCGGCCTCGCCCCAGTAGAGCACGGCGAGCGTCACCCATAGGACCAGCGCGACGATCACCGGCCACACCATGAGCCAGAGCATCTTCGGGTGCAACAAACTGACAAACGCCCGCGCGAGGGCATTGAGTATCGCGTTCATATAGGCTGCCCGAGACGGTGAAAATCAGCGCCGGATAGTTTGCCACATCTTCGACAATCGCTTGACTGAAACCGGCACGAAGGTCTTCAGCTCCTGGGCGAAAAGCTGTACGCGCAGCTCCTCGAGCAGCCAGCGGAACTGCTCGAGCTGGGGATCGCGGCTGCCTGATTTTGCTTGCGTCGCCTGTTCTCGCAGCCATTGCGCGCAAAGGGGTGCGAATTCCGAGGCGAGCCGCGTGTCGCGGCCGGGATCGGCTCTCAGCTTGTCGAGCCGCAGGCCTGCGGCCTTCAGATAGCGCGGAAAGTGCTGCAGGCGCTCGTAGGGCGTCTGCTCGATGAACCGTTTGGAGAGAAGCCGGGTCGTGCTCTCACGGATGTCGCGGCAAGGCTCGGGAAACGCCTTGGACGCCTGCTGCAGCTTTTTCTGAAGCGCCGCGTGCTCGGCGAGAATTGTTCCTGCGAGCCGCGCGATTTCCTGCGCAAGCAGCGTGACGCGCGAGCGCGCTTCGTCGCGGCGCCGCTCGAACTCGGCGCGCGAGCGCGGCCAAGGCTCCTGCATGCAGGCACGATCGAAAGCCGCGGCAAGCAGCTGCTCATTCAGCTCGGAGGTGTCGCCGAAGGCCGCAAACTGCAGGGCCATCGCCCGCAGCCCGGGCAGATTTTTCTCGATGTAGCGGGCCTGCTCCTTGAGCTGCAGCATGAAAAGCCTCCTGAGTCCCGAGCGGTGCGTTTCGCGCGCCTTGTCCGCCGAGTCGAACACCTCGAGGCTCACGGAGTCTCCGCGATCGACCAGGCCCGGATAGCCGATCAGCGTCTGTGAGCCGCGCCGGATCTCCATCACCTGCTCGAGATCCCCGAAATCCCAGGCGGTGACTTTCGCTGCCGGCGCATCCGAGCGCGCAAGCTCGGCGAACTGCTCTCCGGCCCTCTGGCCGAGCTCGGCGCGTAGCTGAGCGAGGTTGCGTCCCGTCGCGAGTTGCCGGCCGTGCTCGTCGATGATGCGGAAATTCATCGACAGATGCGCAGGGAGCGTCTCCGGCCGGAAGACATCGAGCGGAACGGCGAGGTTCAGCTCGCGGCGCGCGTAGCGGGCTATGGCCTCCGCGGGCGGCGCATCCGCGTGCTCGCTCCCCCTGAGGAACGCGTCGACGAACTCGTGCAGCGGACCGAGCTGGTGGCGGAGCTTCTGCGGCAGGGACTTGGCGAGCCGCGTGACCTTCTCGCGCGCGAGCCCCGGCACGAGCCAGTCGCATCGCACTGCATCGACCTGGTTCAGTGCGAGGAGCGGCACGGTGAGGGTCACGCCGTCGCGCGGCGAGCCCGGCTCGTGATGATATTCGATCGCGAAGCTGCGTCCCGCCATCTCGAGCGCGTGCGGAAACTGCACCGTCGTGATCCCCGCCGCCTCGTGTCGCATCAGGTCTTCGCGCTTGAGGAAGAGCAGCTTCGGATTCCCGTTTTCCGCTTCGCGGCGCCAGCGGTCGAAATCCGCGCCGTTGTAGATGCCTTCCGGGACGAGGCTCTCGTAGAACGCGCAGATCAGCTCGTCGTCCACAAGTACGTCGGGGCGGCGCGACTTGTGCTCGAGCTGCTCGATCTCCTGCACGAGCCTGCGGTTGTGCGAGAAAAACGGCGCGCGCGTGTCGTAGTCGCCCTCGACCAGCGCCTGGCGGATGAATATTTTCCTCGATTCGACCGGGTCCATGGGCCCGTAGTGCACGCGCCGCTTTGCATATAACACGAGCCCGTAGAGCGTCGCGCGCTCGAACGCGGCGACGCGCGCGGGCTGTTTCTCCCAATGCGGCTCGTACTGATGCCGCTTGACGAGGTGCGTGCCCACCGACTCCAGCCACTCGGGCTCGACGGTGGCGACGCAGCGCGCGTACAGCCGCGTGGTCTCGGTCAGCTCCGCCGCCATGACCCAGCGCCCTGCCTTCCTTCTCACGCCCGAGCCGGGATGAATCCAGAAACGGATGCCGCGCGCGCCCAGATAATTTCCGTCCTGCGTCTTCGTGCCGACGTTGCCGAGCAGGCCGGCGAGCAGCGCCCGATGGACTTGCTCATAGTTGGCGGGCGTCTCGGAAATGCGCCAGCCGAGCTCCACGACCAGCTCCTTCAGCTGCCCGTGGATGTCGCGCCACTCACGCATGCGATTGAAGGAGAGGAAATGCTCCCGGCAGGCCTCGTGCAGCCTGCGGCTGGATTTCCTTTGCGCGAGCGCTTCCTCGAAAAAATTCCAGAGCTTGATCCAGGAAAGGAAATCGGACTTCTCGTCGTCGAAGCGTTTCTGCGCCTCGTCGGCGGCGGCAGCGCGCTCGCTCGGCCTCTGGCGTGGGTCCTGCACCGAGAGTCCCGCGGCGATGACGAGCACCTCGCGCAGCGCGTTCTCGGATTTCGCTGCGAGAACCATGCGGCCGATGCGCGGGTCGACCGGCATCCTCGCGAGCTGTTTTCCTGTTTCGGTCAGCTCGTTCGCTTCGTCCACGGCACCCAGCTCGGCGAGCAGCGCGTACCCGTCCTGAATCGCCTTGGACGCGGGCGGATCGATGAACGGGAATTCCTCGACTGTTCCCAGGCCGAGCGACTTCATCCGCAGGATGACATTGGCAAGCGATGAGCGCAGTACTTCCGGGTCGGTGAACGCCGGGCGTGACTTGAATTCCTCCTCCGCGTAGAGGCGGACGCAGATCCCGCTCGCGACCCGGCCGCAGCGACCTGCGCGCTGCTTCGCCGAGGCCTGGGAAACGTTCTCCACGCGCAGCTGCTCGACCTTGTTGCGGTAGCTGTAGCGCTTGATGCGCGCGAGACCGGCGTCCACGACATAGCGGATTCCCGGGACGGTGAGCGAGGTCTCCGCGACGTTGGTCGCGAGCACGATGCGCCGGCCGACGTGCGGCTTGAATATGCGCTCCTGCTCCTCGGCCGAGAGCCGCGCGAATAGCGGCAGGATCTCCGTATGGGGCGGGTGGTGTTTGCGCAAGGCCTCCGCCGCCTCGCGGATCTCGCGCTCGCCCGGGAGGAACACGAGGACGTCGCCCTCGCCCTGGCGCGCCAATTCGTCCGCCGCGTCGCTGATCGCTTCGTTGAGGTCGTAATCGTCGTCCTCCGACTCGACCGGGTGGTAACGGACTTCCACCGGGTAGAGGCGCCCGGAAACCTCGATGACGGGAGCCGCTTTTCCGTTCACCTCGAAATGCTTGGAGAAACGCTCGGCATCGATCGTCGCCGAGGTGATGACGAGCTTGAGATCCGGCCGCCGCGGGAGGAGTTGCTTCACATAGCCGAGGAGGAAATCGATGTTGAGGCTGCGTTCGTGCGCCTCGTCGATGATCAGCGTGTCGTATTGCCGCAATTCCCGGTCGCCCTGCGTCTCGGCGAGCAGGATGCCGTCAGTCATGATCTTGATATAGGAGCGCGGGCCAACTTTGTCCGTGAAGCGGATCTTGTAGCCGACCGCGCCTCCGAGTTCGGTCTTCAGCTCCTGAGCGATGCGCGAAGCGGTGGCGCGCGCAGCGATCCTGCGCGGCTGGGTATGCCCTATGAGTCCCTGGATGCCTCGGCCCAGATCGAGGCAGATCTTGGGAAGCTGCGTGGTCTTGCCCGAGCCGGTTTCGCCGCACACGATGACGACCTGATGCGCGGAGATGGCCTTCGCGATCTCCTCGCGCCTGGCGCAGATCGGCAGCTCGGGCGGAAACTCAGGGCGCGGGACGAGCGCGCGGCGCTGCTCGATCTCGGCCGGGGAAAATGCCATCAGGAGTGGGGTCGCCGCGCCGTCGCCACCGCTTATTCGCGACGGAGCAGGCGCTCGGCGTAGCGTGCGAGAGGGTCTACTTCCAGGTTGACGCGGTCGCCCGTCCGAAGACGCTTGAGCGTGGTCACGGCGAGCGTGTGCGGAATCAGGTTGACCTCGAATTCGGCGCCGCGCACCGCGTTCACCGTCAGGCTCACGCCGTGTACCGCGATGGAGCCCTTGCGCGCGATGTAGCGCACGAGCCCGCGCGGCGCCCGTACTCGAAGAAGACGATCCGCGCCCACCTCCCGCAAGCGCGTGACCTTGCCGACCCCGTCCACATGCCCCGAAACGAGATGGCCGCTGAGCCGGTCGGACATCCGCAGTGCTTTCTCGAGGTTGATTTCACCCGGCTCGTCGAGCCCCACGGTGCAGCGCAGTGTTTCACTCGACACGTCCACGCCGAAACTTTTCCGCGCACGCGCGACCACGGTGAGGCACACGCCGTTCACAGCGATGCTGTCGCCGATGGCGACATCGCGTAGCGGGAGCGTACCGGCGTCCACCGTGAGGCGTAGGCCAGCTTTGCGCCGTTCCGCTTTCCTGATCCGCCCCGTCGCGGCGACGATTCCGCTGAACATTTTCCAGAGATAACAGTCTATTAGTATCGGACAGAGCCGGATTCTACTTGGCTTTGCAACCACGTATCATTCTGCGGAGGAGAATCGTTCAAGGAGTCGGGCATGAAGCTCCGATACTGCATCATGGCCTGCGCAGCGGCGGGGGCATTTTTCGTCGCGGGCACTCCCAGCGCCAAAGAAGAAAGCATCAAGGAAGATGCGCGCAAGGCGGGCCGGGCCGTGGGGTCGGCCACGCGGGAAGTCTGGCAAGGCGCAAAAAAAGCCGGCAAGGAGGTCGGCCACGAAGCGAAGAAAGCCGGCCAGGCGGTGGGCGGTGCGGCCAAGGAAGGCGCCCAGGAATTCAAGCGCGCGTTCAAGGGCGAGAAATAACTCTTCGCTCCTTCAGATACGCGCCAGGATGCGCAGGTCCGCGCCGACGCGCTCGACCTCGCGAATCTTCAGTGCCGTGGTCTGCGACAGATCGGTCAGCTCCCGCAGATGGAACATGCCCCGGCCCGAATCGCCGATGACACGCGGCGCGAGGTAGACGAGCAGCTCGTCTACCACGCCTGCCTGGAGCAGCGAGCCGTTCAGCTTCGTTCCCGCCTCCACGTGAATCTCGTTGAGTTCCCGCCGCGCGAGCTCCTCCATCAGCTTGAACAGCTCGACCTTGCCGGAGTCGTTCGCGATGATCGCGACTTCGGCCCCCGCCCCTTTCAGCGATGCGGTCCTCTTCGCATCGGTCACCGCGCCGACGACGAGCGTCTTCCCTTCCTGGAGGAGGCGCGCGGAAGGAGACGTCTCGAATTTCGAATCTACGACGATCTTGAGCGGCTGCCTGGGCGTATCGACGCCGCGCACGGTGAGCTGCGGGTCGTCGTCCCTAACCGTGCCGAAACCCGTGAGAATCGCGCAAGCGCGAGCGCGCCAGCGATGCCCGTCGGCCCTCGCCGCCTCGCCCGTGATCCATTGGCTTTTTCCGTTCGCGAGCGCAGTGCGGCCGTCCAGGCTCGCCGCGATTTTCATGCGCACCCAGGGCCGTCCGCGAGTCATGCGCGCAAAGAAACCGATGTTGAGCTCACGCGCCTCTTCTTCTCTCAGCCCGTGCTCAACCGCGATTCCCGCGGCGCGCAGTTTCGAGAAGCCGATTCCCGTGACCTGGGGATTCGGATCCTGAACTGCCGCCACCACGCGCCCGACACCGGCATCGATGATCGCGTCCGCGCAGGGCGGAGTGCGGCCGTGATGGCTGCACGGTTCCAGATTCACGTACAGCGTCGCGCCGCGCGCACGCGCCCCGGCTGCTTTCAGTGCCCGCGCCTCCGCGTGCGGCATCCCGGCCTTCTCATGCCAGCCCGCTCCGACGATCGTCCCGTCCCTGACGATGACGCAGCCGACGCGCGGATTGGGTGTCGTCGTGTAGAGGCCGCGCCCGGCGAGTTCGAGCGCCTGTCCCATGAATTCATGGTCGGCAGCCGTCGCCATTATTTCTCGATGCGGCGCGCGCGCTTGGTTCCCGGCTTCTTCACCTCGAGTATCGCGTCGCGGAAATCGTCCACGCGTTGAAAGTCCTCGTACACGGAGGCGAAGCGGATGTAGGCGACATCGTCCATCTTCTTCAGCTCGCGCATCACCATCTCGCCGATCACGCGGCTCGCCACCTCGCGCTCGCCGAGAGCGAGGACGCGCTGCTCGATCCGGTTGATCGCCTGGTCGACATACTCCGTGGGAACCGGTCGTTTGTGCAATGCGCGCATAAAGCCGGTGCGGAGTTTCTCGCGATCGTAGGGAACGCGATTGCCGCTCGACTTCACCACCATGGGCATCGAAAGCTCGACGCGCTCGTAAGTCGTGAAGCGCTTCCCGCAGGTTTCGCACTGGCGCCGGCGGCGCACGCTGTCGCCGTCTTCGGACTCACGCGAGTCGATGACCGCCGTGTCTTCGGCCTTGCAGTACGGACATTTCACCGCGCTTCTCCGGCCCTAGGCCGCAGCGACGCGCTGCCCGCCGCCCGCCTCCGCCGCGCGGTATACCGGGAAGCGGCGGCAGAGCTCGGACACTTCCACTGCCACGCGCTTGACGATCTTGTCGTCGTGCGGAGCGTCCAGCACGTCCGCGATGAGCTCGCCGAGATGCGCGGCTTCGGACTCCCGACAACCGCGCGTAGTCATCGCCGGCGAACCAATGCGGATGCCGCTCGCCACGAAGGGTTTTTGGGGATCGTTCGGTATCGCATTCTTGTTGACCGTGATGTGCGCCCGGCCGAGCACGTCCTCGGCGTCGCGGCCGGTGACGTTCTTCTCGCGCAGGTCGACCAGCAACATGTGGCAGTCCGTGCCGCCCGAAACGATGCGCGTGCCGCGCGCCTGCAAGGTCTTCGCCAGAGTCCTGGCGTTGGCAATCACCTGCTTCTGGTAGGCGCGGAACTCGGGCGCGAGCGCTTCCTTGAACGCCACCGCCTTGGCAGCAATGACATGCATCAGGGGCCCGCCCTGCAGGCAGGGGAAAATAGCCGCGTTGAGGATTTTCTCGTGTTCGGCGCCGGCGAGGATCAGCCCTCCGCGCGGGCCTCGCAGCGTCTTGTGCGTCGTACTGGTGACGAAGTCTGCGATCCCGATCGGGCTCGGGTAGAGGCCCGCGGCGATCAGCCCGGCGTAGTGTGCGATGTCCGCCATCAAGTGCGCGCGGGCCGCGTCGGCGATTTCCCGCAGTCGCCGCCAGTCGATCACACGGGAATAGGCCGAGGCGCCGGCAACGATCAAGCGCGGCTTGTGCTCGCGCGCAAGGCGCTCCACGCCATCGTAGTCGATCGTCTCCTCGGCGTTCAGGCCGTACGAGAGCGCGTGGTAGAGCTTGCCGCTCGCGCTCACCGCGGCGCCGTGCGTGAGGTGCCCGCCGTGCGCTAGCGACATGCCGAGGATCGCATCGCCCGGTTTCAGCGCCGCCATGTAGACGGCCTGGTTCGCCTGCGACCCAGAGTGCGGCTGCACGTTGGCGTAGTCGCAGCGGAACAGCTGCCTGGCGCGGTCGATTGCAAGCTGCTCTGCGATGTCGACGAATTCGCAGCCGCCGTAGTAGCGCCTGCCGGGATAGCCCTCGGCGTACTTGTTGGTGAGCTGCGACCCTTGAGCAGCGAGCACCGCGGGGCTCGCGTAGTTCTCCGAGGCGATCAGCTCCACGTGGTCTTCCTGGCGCTGGTTTTCCTGCTGGACCGCCGCCCACAATTCAGGGTCGACTTCATGCAGGGTCTTGCCGGGATTGAACATTTATCGATCTCGCACCGCAGCGAAAGCGGCATATTAGCATGCAGTCACTCGCCGTCGGTCCGCTCCGGCTGCATGGTACAGTCCTGCACATCGTTCAGCGTTGAAGGGAATTTCCGGTGAGCCTCCCGATGCTCCGCGTCATGGCACTTGCGTCCTTAATCGCACTCGCGGGCTGCCACCGACAAGCCGACGCCCCCGGTGACGCCCCAAGCAATGTCCAAGTCGCGCCCGGAGAGCAGCTGGTAACGGTATCGTGGGATCAACAGGCCGACCTGACCTATTGGATCTTCTTTCAAGCGGGCAGCACCGTCACGGCGGCTGCCCCGGGAGTGCCTTTGATTTTCGACGCTCACTCGCCTAGCGTAATCTCCGGCCTGGCGAACGGTGTCCAGTATGCGTTCGTCATGAACGCAACCAAACGGGACAGCCGCGCGGGGCCCAGCACGCCCGTGTTCACTGCGGTCCCAAGACTGGCGGGTGCGAGTTGGACTCCGGGCGCACCGCTTGGGAGCCCTCCGCAGAATCTCAACGGGGTCGTCTACGGCGCCGCCCTCAAGAGGGTCGCCGCCGTCGGCAACGCCGGAACCATCTTCGCGGGCGACTTCAACTACACCAGCACGAATCCTAATCCTCCCGGCGTGACTGCATGGACTCAAGCGACGGTCCCGACCGGATTCGTCAGCGACCTCAGCGCGGTAACGTACTCCGGCAGCCAGTTCATCGCACTGGGCACCGACGGCTCGATAGTGACGAGTACGGACGGGAACGCTTGGACATCGGCGGTTTCCATTCCGAACGTCAACGCCAGGATGAACAGCCTGACCTTCGGACTTGTTTCCAGCGTCACGACGTATGTGGCAGTGGGCAACGGCGGAAACATTTTCACGAGCACGGACCTCACTGCTGCATGGACACCGGCAGCGTCCAACACGATGGATGATTTGTACAACGTCTCTTTTCTCAACAACGGCTTCGTCGCGACCGGAGCAAACGGCACACTGCTGACGAGCGCCGCCGATGCGATCACATGGGTTTCCCGGAATTCGACCACGTCAACGGCTCTTCGCGGCGCCGCTTATGGCACGGGTCCGGCGGCCGGGGCTTCCGCTCAATACGTGGTCGTCGGGGATTCGGGCACGATCGTGACCAGTACCGATGGAACGACCTGGAACCTCACTCCCCCGCCGCTGAGTCAGGATTTGCGAGCCATCAGCTTCGGTACCCGGTTCGTCGCGGTTGGGCAGGGGGGCGCGGTCGTGTACAGCGACGATGCGATCAACTGGTCGGTGTCTTCGGTGCTGGGCTCACCGGATCTCGCCTCTATCATCTTTACGCCCGCGATGTACCTTGCCGTGGGACCATCGGGGGCAAACGCCGTATCGAAGTAGGTCGAGCCGGGGTTCCGCCACGGTCAACTCTCAGCGGTTATCCGCCGCGATCTCCGCGGCGCTCCATCCGCCGCCCAGGGCCTTTACCAAAGTCACGGCCGCAACCAGCCGCCTGCCGAGAATGCCCATCGCAGTGCGTTCGTTGTTGAGCTGGCTGGCCTGCACGACCGCCACGTTGAGAAAGCTCACGGTGCCGGCCTTGTACTGGTTGGTGGTGAGGATCACCGACTCGCGCGCGGCGCGCACGGCGTCCTCCTGAACCTTCGCTTCTTCCTCGAGAATGCGCAGCGCCGCGAGATTGTCCTCGACTTCCTGAAACCCCGTGAGTACCGCCTGGCGGTACTCGGCGACGGTCGCATCGTAAGCGGCGATCGCCTGGTCGGTCTGGGCGCGCCTCAGCCCGGCGTCGAAGAGCGGCAGCGAGAGTGCCGGCCCGATCGACCAGAAGCGGCTTGGCGCGGTGAACCATTGCGATGCGTCGGCGGCGCGGGAGCCGAGCGATCCCGAGAGCGAGAGCGCGGGGAAATACGCCGCCTTCGCCACGCCGATCTGCGCGTTGGCTGCGGCGACAGTTCGCTCGGCCGCGGCGATGTCGGGCCGGCGCTCGAGCAGCGCGGAGGGCACAGCCGGAGGAATGGCCGGCATGGTCACCGCGAGCGCAGTGGGCGGGAGCGAGAACGCCGCGGGCGGCTTGCCAATCAGGACCGCTATGGCATGCTCGAGCTGCGCGCGCTGCACACCCGTATCGACGGCATCCGCGAGCGTGCTTTTCAGCTGGGTCTCGGCCTGCACCAAGTCCACCTTGGCCGCGACGCCGGCAGCGTAGCGGTTCTTCGTCAGGTCGAGCGACCTCTGGAGCGCGCCGACGTTTTCGTCGAGTATCTGCTTCTGCGCGTCGAGGACGCGCAGAAGGAAATAGTTCGAGGCGAGCGCCGCCTGCGCCGAGAGGCGCGCGGCGGCGAGGTCCGCTGCGCTCGCCTGCGCGTTCGCTTCGTTCGACTCGACCGTGCGCCGCACGCGACCCCACAGGTCGAGCTCCCACCCTGCGTCAAGGCTCGCCGAGCGGTTGGTGATGATGCGTCCGGCCGTGGTGCCGCCGACGAGGCCGGTGGGCGAGCGGCTGCGGGTAATCGATGCGTCGGCCGCGACTGTCGGGAAGTATCCCGCGCGCGACGCGGCCAGGAGCGAGCGTGCCCGACGGAACTGCGCTTCGGAGGCGAGCACGTTCTGATTCGAGATCTCGACCTGCTCGAGGAGCGCGTCGAGCTGCGGGTCCTTGAATATCTCCCACCACCTGCCCCGGCTCGCTTCGTCCTGCGGCTGGGCCAACTTCCACGCTCCCGCCTCTTTGTAAGCCTGCGGCACTTCCGCGTCCGGGCGCACGTAGTCCGGCCCCACGGCGCATCCGCCGAACAGGGCAATCGCAAGGATTGCGGCGCCGCGCTTCATGGCGCCTCCGGCGCCGCCGCGCGCGGACGCCCCGCCCGCACGCGCCCGCACCACAGCCTGAAGCGGTCGAGGTAGAGGTACACGACCGGAGTCGTATACAAGGTGAGCAGCTGGCTCACGATCAGGCCGCCGACGATGGCGATTCCGAGCGGACGGCGAAACTCCGAACCGTCGCCGAAGCCGATTGCGAGCGGCACCGCGCCCAGCATCGCGGCCATCGTGGTCATCATGATCGGACGAAAGCGCAGCAGGCACGCCTGGAAGATCGCCGCTTCAGGGCTCTTGCCTCCCTCGCGCTCGGCTGCGATCGCGAAGTCGATCATCATGATGGCGTTCTTTTTCACGATGCCGATCAGGAGGATCACGCCGATCAGCGCGATGATGCTGAACTCGGTGCGAAACGCCATCAGCGCTAGCAGCGCGCCGACGCCCGCCGAGGGCAAGGTCGAGAGGATGGTGATCGGATGGATATAGCTTTCGTACAGAATGCCGAGCACGATGTAGACGGTGATCAGCGCGGCGAGGATCAGCCACGGCTGGCTGTCGAGCGACTGCCTGAAAGCGCGCGCCGTCCCCTGGAAACTGCCGTGCACGGTGGTCGGAACGCCGAGCTGAACCATCGCCTGATTGATCGCGTCGGCCG
>VBCH01000167.1 GCA_005884455.1 Betaproteobacteria bacterium | reverse complement strand
TCGATCGCCTGCCCGAGCACGTTCTCCAGATGACACAGCTCGACGACGCGGCGTATCGCGCCGCGCTGTCCTTCGCCCTGCAGGCCGCGCATCTCGGCGGCGAACCTGAGGAACGACAGCACGGACATTTCTGTATAGGAAGGCGCGGCTTCCGGAAGATAGCCGATGCGGCGCTTCACCTCGATCGGATTTTCCTGCACGTCCAGGCCGCACACCGAGACGCTGCCCGCGCTCGGAGGAATGAAGCCGGTGATCATGCGCATCGTGGTCGACTTGCCCGCGCCGTTGGGCCCGAGGAATCCCAGCACCTCGCCTTTCCCGACCTCGAAGGAGACGCCGTCGACCGCGCGTTTCGGCCCGAAGGACTTGCTGAGATTTTCCACCTTGATCACGGCGCCCCTCCAAGAACACCTACACAGACCGGCACGGCTTGGCTGAAGTTCCCTGCCGCGGCGGCCGGCGGAACCGGATTCTATCGCAACCTCGATCCGGGTATAAGCAAATGACCAATGACCATCAGACTCCCGCTTTCAAGCATCAGGACGAAAGCCGTATAATTTTGGACTTTCGAGGCTCGCCCTCGGGTGCGCCGCCAAACTCAAGGATCGCGCGATGACCCACGTCGTCACGGAAAGCTGCATCAAGTGCAAATACACCGACTGCGTCGACGTCTGCCCCGTCGATTGCTTCCACGAGGGCCCGAATATGCTGGTGATCGATCCGGATGAGTGCATCGATTGCGCCGTGTGCATCCCCGAATGCCCGGTGAACGCAATCGTACCCGAGGAAGACCTGTCCGAGGAGCAGAAGAAATTCACCCCCCTGAACGCCGAGCTCGCCAAGATCTGGCCCGTCATCACCGATGCCAAACCCGGGCCCGAGGACGCAGACCAGTGGAAGGACGTGAAGGACAAGCTGAAGCTCCTCGAGCGCTAGGCGCGGGATGCTGAAGCTTGCCCACGGCCTGTCCTTCGCGGAACTCCACGAGCGCGACGGCCTTGCCAGGCTCGATACGGCTTTCCTGGACCATCTCGGCGCCGCGGAATCCGCGCTGAGGCCGCAGCTCGAGGCCGCGCGCGCGGATCCCGGTCTCGATTCGAAAGCCGAATCGGCGCTGATCCTCGAGATCGCGCCGCATCTGGACGATTTTCTCGCCGAGCTGTTCGGCATCCAGGCCGAGTTCCGCGCGCTGGCGGCCCGCCACAACGAGCTCGCCCCGCTCTACAGCATCAAGCGCCAGTTCGTGCAGCGCCGCGCGGCGAACAAGGTAAAGCCCGAGGAGGCGGCCCAGCTCGATGGACCCGCGCTCGAGGCCGAGCTGAAGAAAAATCACCTGGACGGGCGCTTCGACGAGCTGACGTTCGCGAAAAAAGTCGCCCATTGGCTCGCCCATGAGGCCGCGCACGCGGTTCCGCTCGACCTCGCGCTGAAATATTCGGCCTGGGCGCTGCACACGCCCGCCGGCCGCGAGCACGTGCGCTCGGGCGTGCTGTTCAAGGCGCCGGCCAAGATCGATCCGCACAACCTCCTCGTCCACGCGCAAAAGAGCGACCGCGAAGGCGTCGTTACCTACACGATCCGCCCCGAGCACATCCGCAGGCGCAAGGGCTTCGGCCTCACCGATCCGGGCACCGACCTCGTTGGCGCGCTCGACCAGGCGAACTACTGCATCTGGTGCCATACGCAGGACAAGGATTCCTGCTCGAAGGGTTTGAGGGAAAAACCTTCCGCCGACGCGCCGCATAAAACGGTGTTCAAGAAAAGCCCGTTCGGCGTGACCCTAGCCGGTTGTCCTCTGGAAGAAAAGATCTCCGAGTTCCACACCCTCAAGGCGCAGGGCAACGCGCTCTCGGCGCTTGCCGTGATCGCCATCGACAATCCCATGGTTGCCGCGACCGGGCACCGCATCTGCAACGACTGCATGAAAGCCTGCATCTTCCAGAAGCAGGAGCCGGTGAACATTCCGCAGATCGAGACGCGCACGCTGAAGGACGTGCTGGAGCTGCCCTGGGGCTTCGAGATCTATTCGCTGCTCACGCGCTGGAACCCGCTCAATTTCCGCCGGCCTCTGCCCCGCCCTGCGACCGGCTACAAAGTGCTTATCGCCGGCATGGGGCCCGCGGGCTTCACCCTCGCCCACTACCTCATGAACGAGGGACACGCCGTGGCGGGCATCGACGGCCTGAAGATCGAGCCGCTGCCGACCCAATTCTCAGGAATCAAGAGCGACGGGACTCGCGTGCCCCTCGCCCCCATCCGGGACTTGCAAGCTCTCTATGAATCCCTGGACGATCGCGTCATGGCGGGATTCGGCGGCGTCGCCGAGTACGGCATCACGGTGCGCTGGGACAAGAATTTCCTCAAGCTCGTGCGCCTCCTGCTCGAGCGGCGCGCGCAGTTTGCGATGTACGGAGGCGTGCGCTTCGGCGGCACCGTCACAGTCGAGGACGCGTTCGAGCTCGGCTTCGACCACGTGGCGCTTTGCATGGGCGCTGGCAAGCCCACGGTACTCGACATCCCGAACGGACTCGCGCGCGGCGTGCGCGCGGCCTCCGACTTCCTGATGGCGCTCCAGCTCACCGGCGCGGCCAAGACGGACTCCATCGCGAACATGCAGCTGCGCCTGCCCGTGGTGGTGGTCGGCGGCGGCTTGACCGCGATCGACACCGCCACCGAATCGCTCGCCTACTATCCGGTGCAGGTGGAGAAGTTCCTGATGCGCTACGAGACCCTCGTCGCGGAGACAGGCGAGGATGCGGTGCGCCAGAAGTGGGACGACCAGGAGCGCGAGATCGCCGAGGAATTCCTCGCGCATGCGCGCGCGATCCGCGAGGAAAGGGCCCTCGCCGCACGCGAAGGCCGCGCCGCGCGCGTTGTCGAGCTCCTTCGGCACTGGGGCGGCGTCACCATCGCGTACCGGCGCCGGCTGATCGACAGCCCTTCCTATACGCTCAATCACGAGGAAGTCGAGAAAGCGCTCGAGGAAGGGATCGCGTTCTGCGAAAGCCTGTCGCCGGTGGCGGTCGACGTGGACAACTACGGTGCCGCACGCGGTATCCGCTTCGCACGCGAAAGCGGCCTCGGCGGCGAATCCGCGGAGCACTGGCTTCCGGCGCACACCGTGTTCGTCGCCGCCGGAACCCAGCCGAACACGGTGCTCGCCCGCGAGGACGCGGTGCACTTCCAGCTCGACGGAAGATATTTCCAGGCTTGCGACGAGGACGGACGGCCCGCGAAGCCGCAGCGCGCGATTTCCAAGCCCGAGCGCGCTGACGTGCTGCTTTCGCGCTTTCCTGACGGGCGCTTCGTGAGCTTCTTCGGCGACCTTCATCCTTCCTACTTCGGCAACGTCGTCAAGGCGCTCGCCTCGGCGCGCCAGGGCTACCCGGTCGTATCGCGCGCGCTGGCAAAGACGCCCCCGCAGTCACGCACTGCGCCCGCAGAGTTCTTCGCTTCGCTCGCCGGCCAGCTGCTCGCCACCGTGCACAAGGTCGAGCGGCTCACCCCTACCATCGTCGAAGTGGTGGTAAAGTCCCCGCTCGCCGCGCGCAAATTCCGTCCAGGCCAGTTCTACCGCTTGCAGAATTTCGAGACCCTCTCCCCCGTCGTGACAAACGCCGCCACGACGACCCGTCTGCAGATGGAGGGGCTCGCGATGACCGGCGCCTGGGTGGACCGGGACCGAGGCCTCGTCTCGACCATCGTTCTCGAGATGGGCGGTTCATCGGATCTTTGCGCGATGCTCCAAGCCGGGGAGCCCGTGATCCTCATGGGCCCCACGGGCAACCCGACGCACATCGCGGCGAATGAAACGGTGATTCTCGTGGGCGGAGGCCTCGGCAACGCCGTGCTTTTCTCGATCGGCGAGGCGTTTCGCGGCAAAGGCTCCAGAGTCCTCTATTTCGCTGGCTACAAGAAGATGATCGACCGCTACAAGGTCACCGAGATCGAGAAGGCGGCCGACGTAGTGATCTGGTGCTGCGACGAAGAGCCTGGATTCAAGCCGACGCGGCCCCAAGACCGGACTTTCATCGGCAACATCGTGCAGGCGATGGATGCCTACGGAGAAGGGCGGCTCGGGCGTTCCTCGATTCGCATGGAGGACGCGGACCGTCTCATTGCGATCGGCTCGGACCGCATGATGGCTGCGGTTGCGCGTGCGCGGCACGACATCTTGAAGCTTCACCTGAAGCCGGACCATGTCGCGATCGGCTCGATCAACTCGCCGATGCAATGCATGCTCAAGGAAATCTGCGCCCAATGCCTGCAGCCGCACCGAGATCCCCGTAGCGGAAAGAGAAGTTACGTGTTTTCCTGCTTCAACCAGGACCAGGAGCTCGACAGCGTGGATTTCGGCGCGCTCTCGGAGCGCCTCAGGCAGAACTCGCTGCAGGAAAAGATCACTGCGCAGTGGATACTGCACTGCATGCCGGAGCTGCGCAAGCAACGAACCTTGGTCTGAACTGGACGAATCCCGCGGGCCCGCGGGAGCGGAAATCAGTGCCAGTCCTTGTGAGGCGGGACCGGCAGCGGCATCACCGCAATTCCCTCTTCCAGGAGCTCGCGCGTCTCCTCGCCGGTCGCCACGCCGCGGATGTTCCGCTGCGGGACTTCCTTGTGATGGATACGCCGCGCCTCGGCGGGAAAATCCCCTCCCACGTTCTCGGTGTTGAGCAGGATGTAGTCGATCATCTCGTGCAGATTGCGCGGCCGCACGGCCGGCGCGACAGGCGCCTGCGCGTTCTCCCGCGGCGGCTCGGCATCCGGCCTGCCGATTTTCGCCGTGAGCAGCTTTTCGATGCTGGAATCGCTGCAGACCGGGCACGACAGCAGGCCGCGGGCCTTCTGGCCCTCGAAGTCGTCCGCCGAAACGAACCAACCCTCGAAGCGGTGGCGATCCGCACAAATGAGCTCAAATACGATCACGTTCGCGTTCCCTGGCAAATATTCTACCGCGCCCGCGGTATATCGGTGCGCCAATGCGTTGTTTCAAGGGATGAACCAGGTGCGGTACGCCCACACCCCGCACAGCGCCGCCGCGGCGATCCAGACCGCGACGATGAC
>VBCH01000166.1 GCA_005884455.1 Betaproteobacteria bacterium | reverse complement strand
GCCGATCTTCAGATGCGCCGGCGCGTAGGGGCCGGCGCCGCCCTTCAGGCGCAGGCTCCAGTTCTCGTGCATCCATTCGAAATGCACCGGGTCGATCGAGTTCTCCTGCGCCTGGAGCCAGTTGCACGGCACTTCCGCGAACACGATCTGCACGAAACCGTTCTTCCACGAGAACGGCTCCCAGTCGGGCAGGAGCGGCGCGGGCTGCGGGCCGAGATAAGTCCACAGCAGCCCGGCTTTTTCCCGCACCGGATAGGCCGCAGTGCGGATCCGTTTCTTCAGCCGTCCCTGCGAATCGAATTTTTCCTCGAAAGGCTGCGCGATGCATTGACCCTTCTCGTCGTACACCCAGCCGTGGTAGTGGCAGCGCAGCCCGCACCGCTCGACGTAGCCGTAGGCGAGGTCCGCGCCGCGGTGCCTGCAATGCCGCGCGATCAGGCCGTAGGTGCCGGACAAATCTCTATAGACGACGAGATCTTCGCCCATAATGCGCACCGGCTTGATGGGATTCTTCTCGAATTCGCTCAGCGCGGCGACCGGATGCCAGTAGCGGCGCAGGAGCTCGCCCATCGGCGTGCCCGCGCCGACCTGGGTCAGCGTTCTATTTTTTTCCGCGCTCAGCATCATTCCACCTTCGCGCCCGAGGCCTTGATGAGCGCCTCCCAGCGCGGGAAGTCGCGCCGGTAATTCTCGGCGAACTCCTCGGGCGTGTTGCCGATCGGCAGCTGCCCCATCGCGATCAGGCGCTCCGAGACCTCGGGCATTCTCAGCACTTCGACGATCTCGCGCGAGAGCCGCTCGACGATGGGCTTGGGCGTTCCCGCGGGCAGGTAGGCGCCGCCCCAGACCGGCATCTCGAATCCGGGAAAGCCCTGCTCGGCGAAAGTGGAGAGCTCGGGCCAGGCGACGAAACGCTTCGGGCCGGTGATCGCGAGCGCGCGGAGTTTCCCGGCGGAGGCGAGGGGCTTCGCGATCAGGATGCTCACCCAGGCCACGTCCAGCGTGCCGTTCATCACGTCCGTGGTCGCCTGCACCTCGCCCTTGTACGGAACGTGATTGAGCGGCACGCCGTACTCCTTCTCCAGGATCACGCCGAAGAGGTGCAGCGAGGTGCCGACGCCGATCGAGCCGTAGCTCACCGGCCGCCCGAGCTTCTTCGCCCATTCGACGAAGCCTTTCAGATCCCGGTAGGGCGCGCCAGCCGGCCCGACGAGGAGCACGTTCCCGGTGCTGATCTGCGTGACCGGCTCGAAGTCCTTCACCGGATCGTAGGGAAGATTCGCGCGCAGCACGCGGTTTCCCACCATCGAGCTCATGATGGTGATGAGGAAGGTGTAGCCGTCGGGCGGCGCTTTCGCCGCTTCGGCCGTGCCGAGCACGGTGGCGGCGCCCGGCCTGTTGTCCACCAGCACAGGCTGGCCGAGCCGTAACGAGAGCTTCTCCGCGATGATGCGGCACATGACGTCGATGTTGCCGCCGGCGACCGAAGTCGAGATGAGGCGGACGGGCCGGGATGGCCACTTATCCTGTGCCTGAGCGCCGCCGCACAGCGCGGCAGTGGCGACGGCGAGCGCGAGTCCGCGCGCGATCCTGCCGTTCATGGATTTCTCCTTTGCACTATTATTCCCGGCCCGCCGCCTCATGACTACTCCTTACAAGATCCCCCGCTCGGTGCTCGTGGTGGTCCACACCCCGGACCTGCAGGTGCTGATGATGGAGCGCGCCGGTTGGCAGGGATTCTGGCAGTCGGTCACCGGCAGCCTCGCGCACGAGTCGGAGTCCCCTCGCGATGCCGCAATCCGCGAGGTGCGCGAGGAGACCGGCCTGGATGCGGCCCGCTACGATCTGCGCGACTGGGGGATCGAGAACCGCTTCGAGATCTTCAAGAAGCACCGCAGCCGCTACGCTCCGGGGGTCACGCACAACCTCGAGCACGTGTTCAGCCTGTCGGTGCCCGAGCCCCTCCCTGTGAAGCTCGACCCGGCCGAGCACCTGAGCTACAAATGGCTGCCGTGGCGCGAGGCCGCCGCGCTCACGATTTCCTGGACCAACCGCGACGCGATCCTCGCCCTGCCTCGAAGGACCGGCGTCAGCACCCCGTAACTCCGAAGCTTGCGGCGGAATATGCGGTTGCGGCATGCTGTTCGCATGTCCGTGAACCCGGTCCGCTCAGGCAGCGCTCTCTTCTTCACGCTCTTCACGTTCGCCCTCGCGCCGGGCCTTGTGCACGCTGCCCCCGGGGCGATCGAGACCCGGATCGAGCGGCAAGGAGAATACATCACGGTCAAGGCATCGGCGATGATGCAGGTCGATGCGCGAATCGCCTGGGAAGTGCTCTCGGATTACGACAATCTCGCCCAATTCATCCCGGACATGAAGAGCTCGCGCGTCGTGTCGCGCAGCGGGAACCGCGTCCAGGTGGAGCAGAAGGGCGAGTTTGGATTCTTCTTCTACCGGCAACCCGTCGACGTGTTGCTCGAGGTGCTCGAGGTGCCGCCGCACCGGATCGACGCGCGCCGCATCGCCGGAAACATCCGCGAGCTGGAAACGCGCTACGAGCTCGGGACTTCGGCTGCGGGGGTGCGCTTCGACTACAGCGGTCGCTTCATCCCGGATTTTTCCCTGCCTCCGCTGATCGGCATGCCGATCGTGCGCAGGATCGTCGAGCGCCGGTTCCGCGCCATGGTCGAGGAGATCGCGCGGCGCGACGCGCTCGCGCGCGGCCGGCCTAAGGACTAGAGGTCCCCGGCCGGTCGCGCTTGCACTGAGCGGATCAGAACTTGTAGAGGCCCTGGAACCCGAGCGTCAGCAGGGACTTGGCCGTCGTGTTGTCCGAATTGATGAAGACGCCCTTGTCCGCATTGTCCGCGCGGATCTCGCCGCGGAGCTCGACGCTGCTGTTCGGCAGGTACGCCAGCGTACCGGTCACCTCTTTGTACTTGACCTCGGTATTGGCTGCCTGGTTATTGGGGCCGAAGTGGAAGTTGTTCTTGTCGTCGAACAGCTCCGCACGCGCCGCAATACGCCACTGCCGGCTGAAGTTGTAAGCGAAGTAGCCTGCGAGGCCGTTGTACTTCGCCGCACTGCCGGTAGGCCGGTCCTGGCTGACGTACAGGATCTCTCCGCCTGCGCTCATGGAGTTGCTGATGGTCCAGGTCGCGACGACGTTGAGGAGGTTGCGCGTGTCCTGGGCGACCCCCGCAACCGGCGTTCCCGGCGCCACCGCCGATTCCTTGCCGGAGTAAGCGGTGACGTTGATGGTCAGCGGCTTGATGGGAACGATCGACGCCCCGAGCTCTACCGTCTTGCCCTTGTTCGCGTCGGTGAGCTGGTCCCAGCCGTTGTTGATGCCGCCGTAGAGGGTGACCTTGTCGCTCACGGCATAGCCCGCGCGCACGCCGGTGTGCGTGAACGGAATGGCGCCGAAGAGCATCGAGCGCGAGAAGTTCATGTTGCTCGGGCTCGCGATCACCTCCGTTCCGGCGAGCGTCGTGAACTTGCCCGCCATCAGGGTGAGGTCGCCGCTCGCGTACTGCCCGTAGGCCTGGGTGATGTCGAACATGGAACCCGCGCCGGCTGTCGTCTCAGGGAAGGAGTGAATGACCTGGGCGTCCGACCCTACCGTGATATTGACCACGCCGCCGAAGCCTCTGGTCGGCTGCTTGGCCACGGTCAGCCCGAACTGGTGCAGCGCGAAGGAGTTGTTCTGCGAATCGAACACCCGGTTGGAAAAACCGGTGGTCTCGACGTTTCTGTTGGCGTAGGTATAGCCGGCATCGAGGTACCCGCTCACGTTGAGGCCGGAAGCATCGAGCACCTGCGAGAGCGTGGGAGCCCTGGCCGCCTGCGCCAGCGCCACCGTGGGAGCCGCGAACGCGGCCGAGACTGCTGATGCGATGAGTAGCTTCTTCATTGAGCGTCCTTTCGTGGGTGGGAAAAATATTTCCGCCGCCTTTTTATTTCGGCTTCAAACCTGCCAGGCTGCTCGACTGCCGGGTCGCACCGGACTTTCGCCCGAAGCGCCCTCCCCTACTTGCCTGATCCCGACCAACGTTTACCTGGTTTCGCTCGTCCTGCACTCCTCGAGAAATGTGGAAAATTACCGGGGCTGCGACCCCGGAACCGGCGCAAGGATAGACCAAAAAAGGATTTTTTCCAACTGCCGCATTAGGAGGGTCCCCTTTGGGCCGAGCGGGGGGCTGCTATGATGGATGCGATTTCGACTCTTTCCGGTCGGCGTGCTTCCGCCTCAAGACGCACAAATTCCAACGTGAACTTACACGTCTCCACCTACAACATCCACAAGGGCTTTTCGCAGTTCAACCGCCGCATGATGATCCACGAGCTGCGCGACCAC
>VBCH01000165.1 GCA_005884455.1 Betaproteobacteria bacterium | reverse complement strand
CCGCGGCGTGCTGGTCCTGGGAATCGAGGATCTGAAAGAGCTGCGGCAGGCCGGCGTCGCGGTAGTGCGCGCGCAGCAAGCGGTTGCACAGGCCGTGAAAGGTGCCGACCCACATGCCGCGGGTGCTGATCGGCAGCATCGCCGAGATGCGCGTGAGCATTTCGCGTGCCGCCTTGTTGGTGAAGGTAACGGCGAGAATGCCGTTGGGGCTCACGTTGCCGGTCTGGATCAGCCAGGCGATACGCGTCGTGAGAACGCGCGTCTTCCCCGAGCCGGCCCCGGCGAGAATCAGCGCCGACTGATCGGGAAGGGTGACTGCGGCGAGCTGCTCCGGATTGAGGTTTTCGAGTAGATTGAGCATGCGGGCGTGCGGCTATAATCCATGCTTTTCCGAACCCGCTCATGCAGCCCCAGTACCGCCCCGAAATCGTCGAGCGCGAAGCGCAGGAGCACTGGGAGCGGACCCGCGCGTTTCGCGCGACCGAGGAGCCGCCCGGAAAAGGCGGCCGCCCGAAGTTCTACTGCCTGTCCATGTTCCCTTACCCCTCGGGCAAGCTGCATATGGGGCACGTGCGCAACTATACCATCGGCGACGTGATGACCCGTTTCCACCGGATGCGGGGCTTCAACGTGGTTCAACCGATGGGCTGGGACGCCTTCGGTCTGCCCGCCGAAAACGCCGCGATGGCGAACGGCGTGCCGCCCGCAAGATGGACATACGAGAACATCGCGTACATGAAGAAGCAGCTTCAGTCGCTCGGATTCGCGATCGACTGGGAGCGCGAGCTTGCCACCTGCTCACCCGGCTACTATCGCTGGAACCAGTGGCTGTTTCTGCGCATGCTCGAGCGCGGCCTCGTCTACAAGAAGACCGGTACGGTGAACTGGGACCCGGTCGACCGGACGGTGCTCGCGAACGAGCAGGTGATCGACGGCCGCGGCTGGCGCACCGGCGCGCTCGTCGAGAAGCGCGAGATCCCGATGTACTACATGCGGATCACGGCTTACGCCGAGGAGCTGCTCGCTTCGCTCGACGAGCTTCCGGGCTGGCCGGAGCGCGTGAAGACGATGCAGGTCAACTGGATCGGCAAGAGCCACGGCGTCAACATCGGCTTTCCCTACGAGCTGGGCGGTGAGAAAAAGCTCCTGCGCGTGTTCACCACGCGCGCCGACACGCTGATGGGCGCCACGTTCTGCGCGGTCGCGGCCGAGCACCCGCTCGCAGTGCACGCGGCCAAATCGAACGCGAAGCTCGCCACCTTCGTCGAGGAATGCAAGCGCGGCCCGGTGATGGAGGCCGATCTCGCGCTGCTCGACAAGAAAGGTATGCCGACGCGCCTTTTCGTGACGCATCCCGTCAGCGGCGAAAAAATCGAAGTCTGGGTCGGCAACTACGTGCTCATGGCCTACGGCGAAGGCGCCGTGATGGGCGTGCCCGGGCACGACGAGCGCGATTTTGCGTTCGCGAAGAAGTACGGCCTGCCGATCAAGCCCGTGATCGATGTGGGAGGCAAACCGTATTCGACCGATGCCTGGCAGTCCTGGTACGCCGACTACGGACGCTGCGTGAACTCGGGGAAGTACGACGGCCTCGACTATCAGGCGGCGGTGAACGCCATCGCCGCAGACCTGAAGGCCAAAGGCCTCGGAGACAAGCAGGTCACCTGGCGTCTTCGCGACTGGGGCATCTCGCGCCAGCGCTACTGGGGCACGCCGATACCGATCGTCCACTGCGAGGGCTGCGGCGACGTTCCCGTACCCGACGACCAGCTCCCGGTCGTCCTCCCGGAAGATCTCGTTCCCGACGGCACCGGCAATCCGCTCGCCAAGACGCCGTCGTTCGCGAATTGCAAGTGCCCGAAATGCGGAAAGGCGGCGAAGCGCGAAACCGACACCATGGACACCTTCGTCGACTCGTCCTGGTATTTCATCCGCTTCGCCTGCCCGGACCAGGAGAAGGGCATGGTGGACGAGCGCGCGAAGTACTGGATGGCAGTCGACCAATACATCGGCGGCATCGAGCACGCCATTCTTCATCTGCTCTACTCGCGTTTCTGGACCAAGGTGATGCGCGACCTCGGGCTCCTCCCGAGCGTGGACGAGCCCTTTATGCGACTGCTCACGCAGGGCATGGTGCTGAACGAAATCTTCTACCGCAAGGAAGCGAGCGGCCGCATTAGCTATTACAACCCCGCCGATGTCGAGCTCAAGCACGACGACAAGGGCCAGCGCATCGGCGCCGTATTGCGCTCCGACGGCAAGCCGGTGGAGTCCGACGGCATCGGCACCATGTCGAAGTCGAAGAACAACGGCGTCGATCCGCAGGACCTGATAGAGAAGTACGGGGCAGATACGGCGCGACTGTTTGTCATGTTTGCGTCTCCGCCCGAGCAGACGCTCGAGTGGTCGGATGCAGGCGTCGAAGGTGCTTATCGCTTCTTGAGGCGACTCTGGGAATTTTGTTACCGAAATGCCAGCTCAATTACCTTCCCGAAGGGCATTGCACGAATCACCGACTGGTCGGCGGAAGATAACCAGCTTAGGGAGAAACGGTTCGAGATCCACCAAATCTTACATCAAGCGAACTACGATTACGGTAGAGAGCAGTACAACACTGTTGTTTCTGCAGGAATGAAAATACTCAACGCGCTTGAAAGATTCCCTGTGGATACTGCACCCCTTGAATTGGCAACGACCAAGCGACCGATCAAAGCCAGGTTTCAATTGATGAACGAGGGGATCGGTATTCTTCTTCGGATTATTCATCCGATAGTTCCCCACATCACCCATACACTCTGGCAAGAACTTCGGTTTGATCAGGTCCTTGGCGACATAGGCAAAGCTCCGTGGCCCCAAGTCGACGAGTTGGCCCTTATCCAGGATGAAATCGAGCTGGTGCTCCAGGTCAACGGCAAGCTGCGCGGACACATGCGCGCGCCGAAGTCCGCCGGGCGCGAGCAGCTCGAGCGCCTCGCCCTCGCTCACGACGCGGTGACGCGCTTCACGAACGGCCAGGCGGTGAAGAAAGTCGTCGTGGTTCCCGGACGGCTCGTCAATGTGGTCATTTGAGCGTTCCTCGCGAACCGCCCTCGCCGGCATGATCGCCACGGTGCTCGCGGCCTGCGGCTTCCATCTGCGCGGCCAGGCGGAGCTGCCGTTCGAGTCGCTGCATATCCCGGGGAACAACCCGCTCGTGGTCGAGCTGAAGCGCAACGTCGCCGCGGCGAGCAGGACGCGCCTCGTGGACAAGCCGGGCGAGGCGCAGGCCGTGCTCGGCTTCACCCAGGAGCTGCGCGACAAGATCATTCTTTCCTTCAGCTCCCAGGGCAAGGTGAGCGAGTATCAGTTGCGCTACCGCGTAGGATTCCGCGTCACCGACGCCAAGGGTGCGCAGGTCTACCTCCCGACGAGCGAAATCCTTCTCACGCGCGACATGGCCTACAGCGACGCGCAGGTGCTTGCGAAGGAGGCCGAGGAAGCGCTGCTTTTCCGGGACATGCAAAGAGACATGGTGCAGCAGATCATGCGGCGCCTGGTCGCAGCGAAGCCGGCCACGGTCCCCATCGAATAGGCATGGCCACTCTCAGGCTCGAGCAGCTGGATTCCCATCTTTCGCGCGAACTGCAGCCGCTGTACGCGATCCACGGCGACGAGCCGCTGCTTGCGCTCGAGGCCGCCGACGCGATCCGCGCGCGTGCGCGCGCAAGCGGGTTTTCGGAGCGCGTGGTCCTCGCGCCGGAGCGCGGCTTTGACTGGGGCGAGCTCGCCGCGAGCGGCGCGAGCCGCTCGCTCTTCGGCGACAAGAAGCTGATCGAGCTGCGCCTTGCCTCGGGCAAGCCCGGAGCCGACGGCGCCGGGGCGATCGAAGCCTTTTGCGGAAGGCTCCCGCCCGAGGCGCTCACGCTCGTGACGCTGCCGCGTCTGGACAAGGCCGGCCAGCGGTCCTCATGGTTCAGGGCGCTCGAGCGCGAGGGAATCCTCGTCAACGTCTATCCGGTCGAGCGAGCGCGTCTTTCCGCATGGATCGCCGCTCGGCTCGCGCAGCAGAAGCAACGCGCAAACCCGGAAACCCTGCAGTTCCTCGCCGACTGCGTCGAAGGCAATCTCCTGGCCGCGCACCAGGAGATCCAGAAACTCGCGCTTCTCCTGCCTGCCGGGGAGCTCGACTTCGACGCCGTGCGCAAGGCGGTGATGAGCGTGGCGCGCTACGATGCGCTCAAGCTCGCCGAAGCGATGCTCTCGGGCGAGCGCCCGCGGCTCGCACGCATGCTCGAAGGCCTGCGCGGCGAAGGCGAGGCGCCTCCGCGCGTGCTGTGGATCCTCGCGGAGGAAATCCGCGCCATCTGCCGGGTGCAAAACGGCATCGCCGCGGGCCGGTCGCTGGCGGAGGTCCTGCGCGAAGCGCGCGTGTGGGGCGACGCGAGACAGTCGCTCGTGGGCCGCGCCGCGAAGAAGCTCCCGCGCGAGACACTGCTCGCCGCGCTCGAGCACGCCGCCAAAGTCGATCGCGTCGTCAAGGGGATCGTCAAGGGCGACGCCTGGGATGAGCTGCTGCAGCTCGGGCTGAGATTCGCGGGCTGATTTCTGCCTCATTTGTTTTAGGATCGCTCGAATGACGTTCACTACTAGTTAGAAGGCGCAGTGACCGAAGGCACCGGGCTCGGCTTTGAGGTATCCTCGCGTCTATTGCCTTTGGTGTCTGAAGCGTCGTGTCGGAACTCGATCACCTTAAGGAACAGGTTGCCTATCTCAAGGTCTGGTTGGGTATCGTGGTGGTAACGGATATCAGCTTGGCTGGTTGGCTTATCTCGTCCTCTGAGAGCGCAGCTTCGCTCACGTTCTTTTTAGCACTCATCGGGCTAGTCCTGTTGAGTGCCGGCATTGTCGTTCTGCATCGCCGAATCGAGCGCCGTATTGATCG
>VBCH01000012.1 GCA_005884455.1 Betaproteobacteria bacterium | reverse complement strand
TTTCCCGCTTCTCGACCGTCTCACTGCTTACTGCCCACTTGCTCAACGCCACCAGCGGTGAGAGGGCGACGCGTACGATCGCGCGCCAGCCGTCATGCGCGCGCAGCTCGTCGGCGAGCGGCGGACTGAAACGATAGTACTGCTCGACGAACGACCGCCCCAATTTGCTGGTAAGCAGGTACTGATCGCGGAAAGCGCGCAAGTAACGCACCTCCGTCGCCAGGGGTGATCCGTAGGCCGCCGTGGCGATAAAGCAGCCGCCCCCGCCGCCCCCGCCTCCCCCACCTCCACCTCCGGCAGTAATGGTGAACGTAGCAGCAGCCGAGGTCCCGCCCCCCGGTGCCGGGTTGACCACCGTCACGCTCGCCATGCCCGCGGCGGCGATGTCTGTCGCCAGGATCGTCGCAGTAAGCTGAGTCGGAGAAACGAACGTCGTGCCGCGTGCCGCTCCGTTCCAATTCACCGTCGAGCTGCTGACGAAGTTGCTGCCGTTGACAGTCAAAGTCGCGGCTGGACCGCCGGCTGTCGCGCTGGATGGGCTTATGCCGCCGAGAACGGGTACCAGATTGTTTAACGGTGCTCGTGCCGCTGCACGTCCCTTGGCTCGGAGTAACCGAAACAAAGCTGGCACCGCTTGGAAGTGGGTCGATGACCGACACTTCGTTCGCCGCATTCGGACCGTTGTTCGTCACCGTTATCGTGTAAGTCAAGTTACTGCCTACGCTCGCCGGATCGGGCGAGCCGGTCACGGCGATTCCCAGGTCCGACGATTGAGCCGATTGTCCCGCGATCCTGCCCCACCACGTGCCCCAACGACCGTCTCCATTGCTCGCGCCCGTTCCGACCGGCGTCGCCGCGTATTCTTGTATCGTCCACATATCGATGTCATTCGCGGGATCCACCACGCTCGAGCTATAGTCGCCCCAGCGATTTTTTTGTGAAGTCATGCCGATCTTGTAGTACGGACCTTCACCGGCTTTCAACACGGTATCGGACTGCAGCGTGTTCGCGGCGTTGCAAGACAGGCGGAACGAGTAGTTGGCGCTGGCATATTGGCTTGCGGAAAAGCGCGAATAGCCGATCAAGACGTCGCTGTTCGCGTTGACCGCGATGCTGGGATAGGCGTAGAACGTGGCGCCGCTCGCATCGTCGATCCGGCCGCGCTGCTGGATCGCTCCGCCAGTCGTCAGCTGCCACCATTGGACGGCAGTACGCGTAGGATTTGCGGCCGGCAGGAAAATGTGGTGCACGCACCACAGGAAAGCGTTGCGGTAACTGCAGCTCTGCATCCGCCGATCGCCGGTCTCGATCAGCGGAGCAGGTCCGAGCTGCGGCGCATCGGGGCCCGTCACCGCCCATCCGTTGGCCGATGTCGCGGTCGGAAACGACGTGCCGGGCGTGTAGGTTTCGGTACCTACCGTGCCCGTGATCGTGCCGATGCGAAGGGTAGCGGTGGAGCTGGTGAAGACATCGACGAGATACAGGGTGGCCAGTGTCTGTGTCGGATCGTAGGTAACGGCGGGAACCAGCGTGGAACTACCGCTTGTGTCCGTGAATAGCCTGAAAGACGCGGAGGGAGCGATGGTGTTGTACAGGCTGGCCTTGGTAAAGACCCAGACATTGGATCGCGCGAAAGAGGAATTTGCACCGACCGTAAACATGTTCGTGTTCACGACAATCCAGTCCTTGTTGAAACCCACGCTTGGGTAGTCGGCCCACGTCGCATTGCTTGCATCGGCATCGACGCTGAAGATGTTCCAGGCGCCCCTCGGATCGCTTGTTTGAGAAGCGCCGATCAGCACCGCGGAGGCGGTGGAATTTCCGTTGGCAGCCGCAACGAAGATCCATCGGCCGCCGTAAGGGTCGTAGAGAATCCTCGGATCAAATGCGCTCGGACTGCCGAGGCTTGCCCAAAAACTATCCATCGATACGGTGCTCAGAACCGTGCCGCTCCGGTCTTGAATGCGTATCTGCGTGTTGAGAGTAGTCATGAGGTGGTTGGGACCGACTGCGCCATGGGTGTCGGGGGGGATCGCCGTGGTGTCGTCCGGCAAGGCTAGAAAGTTGCTCGCCGGGGCGGGCGAAAGTGGTGCGGGGCCGGCCTCGGCCGGCGCTGCGGACTTCGAACCCTCGCGCGGGGGCGATACCCTGTCCGCCGGTTCCTTCGGAGCCGGCATCGGCGAGTGAACGACCCTGGGCGTTCTGGGCGCGGGCGCGGCGCGCGCCTCCTGTCGCGCGAGGTCGGTGAAGTTGACCGTCGCCTTTCGACCGGCAACGCCGGCGATTCCCGGTTGTGGCTCCCCCGCGTGCGCAGCCAGCGCGGCGACGCAAGTCAGGACGGCGATCACGCATCGATTGAAAATCGGCATTGGGATAACCTGTTTGAAAGAAACTCGGATTAGCGGGAAGGGAGCAGCGGCTTCCTGCCTTCGTGCAACTGCTGGTCGAAGGCGGTGAGCATCACCGCGGTGAACGCGTAGTTCGCCATCAGCGCCGTGATGTTCACGACCGCGGCCTGGCCGAAGACTCTCACCATCTCCGCGTAGGTTTCAGAGCGGACTTTTCTGTCGCGAAAGAGCTCGCGGCCGAAGGCGATGATCGCCCCCTCCTTTTCCGGCGCTCCCGAAACGGCCGTGCGGAACTTCACCGCGTCAAGGACCTTCGGATCCAGGCCCTCCTTCAGGGCGACCGGCTCGTGCGCCGTCCACTCGAACTGGCTGTCGAACTCTCGCGCGGTCACGAGGATCGCAAGCTCCCTCAAGGCGGGCTCGAGCGGCACCTCGCTGCGCAGGATGCGGTTCATCTCGCGGAACGGCTCTCCCACCCTCGGGCTGTGCAGCCAGATGCCCGCGGGCCCCTGAAACCCGGCGATCGTGGGCCGCTTGGGATCGAGAACCGAGTCGTAGACGCGCTTTCCCTGCTCGTCGAGCGCCTCGCGCTTAGGGAGCGGCAGCCGGGAGCGCGATTCGGGATAGATGTCTTTGGGCAGAGTGGTCATGGTCGGCACCTTCGGAGCTTCCTCGCGCTGCGGGACGCCTGCGGCGCATCCCGCGAGCACAGCGGAAACGATCATAACCGAGCCAATCGGTTTCATTTTTTTGCGCCTCCCTACTCCTTCACGGCGCCGGAGTGCTTGATCGCGAGCGCGAACTTCGCGATCTCCGCGTCCCAGAACTTCCCGAATTCCGCTGCGCCCATAAAGCGCACCGTGAGACCCGCGTTTTCGTAGGCCGCGACGACCTGCGGCTGCGCGAGAGCGCGCCTGATCTCCGACTCGAGCCGCGCAATGATCGCGCCCGGTGTGCCCGCGGTGGTCACGACGCCTGACCAGCCGTTGATCTCGAAGTCCGGATACCCCGACTCGATCATGGTCGGCACTTCGGGCAGCTGCGGCACGCGCCGCGCGCTCGTCACCGCGAGCGCGCGCACTTTCCCCGCGCGGATATGCGGCAGCGAGGGCGGCACCGAATCGACCATGATGTCCACGTCGCCGGCGAGGAGCGCGGTCATCGCGGCCGCCGCGCCGCGGTAGGGCACGTGCACGATATCGGCGCCGGCGTAGTACTTGAGCAGCTCCGCGGAAAGATGCACGGAGGTTCCGGCGCCGGTCGAGGAGTAATTGAGCTTGCCGGGATTGCGGCGCGCGAGCTCGACGAGCTCGGCGAGCGTCTTCGCGGGGGTCCGCGGGCCGGCGACGACCACGTTCGGTATCACGCCGACGAGCGCGACCGGCGCGAGGTCACGCCGCGGGTCGAAGGCGAGATCCTTCACCATCGACTGCACGATCGCCACCTGGGGCGTCGCCGAAAGCAGCGTATATCCGTCGGGCAGCGCCTTGGCCACCGCTTCGCCGCCGGCAACGATGCCTCCGGCGGGCCGGTTCTCGACGACCACCGGCTGGCGCAGCGCTTCGGCGAGGCGCGGAGCGAGCACGCGCGGGGTGATGTCGGCGATTCCGCCGGGGGCGCTCGCCACGATGTAGCGGATCGGACGGTTGGGGTAGTCGCTTTGGGCGCGGACTGCCCCCGCGCAGAGCGCGCAAGAAATCACGAGGAGCAAGTTGTGCAGGCGCATGCGCACCGGGAGTATATAGCCCCGCGCGCGGCCGGTGGGGCGGCGGGATGCTAGAGTTTCGGAATGGCGAGCCTGAAACGCCTTTGCGCCGCACTCGCGCTCATCGCGGCGCTCCTCCCTCAGGCTGCGGCGCAGCCCGGCGGCAAGGTGATGCGCATCGTCGTGCCTTTCGCCGCGGGCGGCGCGCGCGAGGTGCTCGCGCGCACCTTCTACAGTGAATTGGGCGCGGCGCTGGGCGTGACCGCGATCATCGACAACCGCCCCGGCGCAGGCGGCGCGATCGGCACGGCGAGCGCCGCGAAGGCGGCGCCCGACGGCCTGACGCTCATCTTCGCGGCTTCGAGCCACAACGTGACTGCGCTTCTGGGCGCGAGTCCCGCGTACGATCCGATACGGGATTTTGCGGCAGTCGCCAATATCGGCATGCAGAGCTACGTGCTCATGGCGAGCGCAGCGGTTCCCGCCAAGACGGCGGCCGAATTCCTCACGTACGCAAGAGCGAACCCCGGCAAGCTCAACTACGCTTCCGCGGGCCACGGCAGCTCGAGCCATCTGGCGATGGCGTACCTCGCGAGCCTCGCGGGCCTGGACATGGTGCACATCCCGTTCAAGTCCACGGCGGACGCGAACAACGACGTGCTCGCCGGGCGCTCGCACGCGGTGATCGTGCCCAACGTCGGCGCCATTCCTTTCGTCAAGGACGAGCGCATCCGGCTCCTGGGCGTGACTTCGCGGAAGCGCTCGGCCTTCCTTCCCGGGGTGCCGCCCGTCGCCGAGAGCGTTCCCGGATACCGGTTCGATTCGTGGTTCGGCCTGCTCGCGCCGGCGAAGACGCCCGCCGCGGTGATCGCGCGCATCAACGCCGCGGTGGCGAAGCTGCTGCGCGAGCCGGTGATCCTCGCGCGGCTCGCCGGCCAGGGCGTCGAGCCGCGTCCCTTGAACCCCGAGGCGTTTGAGCGGCTGATCCGCGAGGACTACGAGGACATGGCCAGGGTCGTCAAGGCGGTGGGGCGCATCGAGTGAGCCCGGTGATCGACATTCACTCGCACGTCATCGCGGCCGACACGAAACGCTATCCGCCCTCCCCCTTGAGCGGAGAGCAGTCGGGCTGGTCGCGCGAGCGCCCGGCGAGTTTCCAGCGGATGATCGCCGCGATGGACGAGGCGGGCATCGCAAAAGCGGCGCTGGTGCAGGCCTCGACCTGCTACGGCCACGACAATTCCTACGTCGCCGACGCAGTCGCAGCGCACCCGGAGCGCTTCACCGGCGTCTTCTCGGTGGACGTCTTGGAGCGCGACGCGCCCGAGCGCATCGACTATTGGATGAGCAAGGGCCTCGCCGGACTGCGCGTATTCATCGCCGGGCACAGCGCCGCGGTGAAGGACGCGCGGCTCGACGACAGCCGCTCCTTTCCCGCCTGGGAGCACGCGGGCAAGGCCGGAATCCCCGTGTGCGTGCAACTGCGCGCCGCCGGACTTCCGCAGCTCGCGGCGGTGCTCGAGCGCTTTCCGCGCGTGCGCGTCATCCTCGACCATATGGCGAGGCCGGTTATCGACGACGGACCTCCGTACGGGGCCGCGGCGAGCCTGCTTTCGCTCGCGCGCTACGGCAACCTCTATCTCAAGCTGACCACGCACAACGTGCGCGAGTCGGGTGCGGGCAAGGGCGCGCCCGGGAGTTTCTTTGCGCGCGTGGTCGCGGAATTCGGCGCCTCGCGCATCGCATGGGGCTCGAATTTCCCCGCCTCCGAGGGCAGCCTGCCGGGCCTCCTCGCCGAGGCGCGCGCGGCGCTCGCAGCGCTGCCGGACCGGGACCGCGACTGGATTTTCTTCCGCACGGCGCAATCGCTCTACCCCGCGCTCGCGGGGCCTTGAGGAAAAAGTCACGCGGGCCTGCCGCAATGCGCGAAACCAAGCCTATAATCCGGGAGTTCGGGTCTTCGAGCCCCAAGAAATAGGAGGACCGTTGAAAACTTTGCCGGTCTTTGTCTCGCTCGTTTTCGTCTCGCTCGCCTTCGCGGCCGACGGTTTCGCGCAAACGCCTGCCCAAGCTCCGATGCAGCTGGCTCAAGCCGCCGGCGGCTCGTCGCAAGGGGCCGTTCCGACGGCGTCCTCGGGCGGCGCCATGTCGACCATGGTGTCCCTGATCGCAGCGGGGGCGGCCGCCTTCGCGGCAGTGGCCACTTCCAATACCACCGTGTCAGCACCGTCGCACCACTAAGCGAGGCAAAGGCCCGCCCGGCGGCCCGGTTCCGCATCCGCAGTCGGCTGGCGTCCGCCCGCCGGAACGTCCCGATGGCAGGGCCGCACACCGTTTCGCGCGTGACCCCTACACAAATCCGCCGGCAAGGCAGAAAATAGTCGCAGCGGATTCTTCCCAGGAGCTCCCCGAATGATCACCCTGAACGTCAACGGCAAACCCATGTCGGTGGACGCCGATGCGGACACGCCTCTCCTGTGGGTCCTGCGCGACCACCTCGGCATGACCGGCACCAAGTACGGTTGCGGCATGGCGCTGTGCGGCGCCTGCACCGTGCACGTGAACGGACAGCCCGCGCGGTCCTGCTCGACGCCGTTCGCCGCTGTGGCCGGCAAGAGAATCACGACCATCGAGGGCATCGGCCAGACCAAGGAAGGCAGAGTGCTGCAGGAGGCCTGGGTCGCGAACGACGTGCCGCAGTGCGGCTACTGCCAGTCGGGCCAGATCATGAGCGCCGCGGCGCTGCTCGCCAAGGTGAAGCGCCCCACCGACGCCGAAATCGAGAGCGCCATGAGCGGCAACGTGTGCCGTTGCGGCACCTACAATCGCATCAGCCTCGCCGTCAGGCAGGCGTCGCGGAATCTGAAGTGACGCGCCGGGAGAAGAGCATGAGCGCATTTGAAATCATCAACCTCAGCCGGCGCGGCTTCCTCAAGGCGGGCGCAGGGCTCACTCTCGGAGTCGCCGTGCCGTCGCTCGCGCAAATGGCGGGCCCCGGCAAAGGCGGCGGCAGCGTGGTCGCGGCCGGGGCTCTCGAACCCAACGCCTTCGTTCGCATCGGCACGGACAGCACCGTCACCGTGATCGTGAAGCACCTCGAGATGGGCCAGGGCACGTATACCGGCCTGCCCACGCTCGTCGCCGAGGAGCTCGACGCCGACTGGAGCCAGATCCGGGCCGAGGGCGCGCCCGCGGACGCGAGCCGCTACAACAATCTTTTCCTCGGCGCGATGCAGGGCACGGGCGGCAGCACCGCCCTCGCCAATTCGTACGAGCAGATGCGCAAGGCGGGTGCCGCGGCGCGGGCGATGCTGCTCGCCGCGGCGGCCGAGCGCTGGGCCGTTCCGCCGGATTCGATCACGATCGCGCGCGGCGCGGTGGTGCATGCGCCTTCGAACCGCAAGGCGACCTTCGGCCAGCTCGCGGTGGCCGCGGCCAAGCTGCCGGTCCCGCAGGACGTGAAGCTCAAGGACCCGAAGGATTTCGCCTTGATCGGCCGGCGACTGACGCGCACCGACAGCCGCGCCAAATCGAACGGAACGGCGATCTACACGCAGGACGTGAAGCTCCCCGGGATGCTCACCGCGCTCGTCGCGCATCCGCCGCGCTTCGGCGGAAAGCCGAAGTCCTTCGACGCGGACAAAGCGAAGGCGGTGAAGGGCGTGGTCGACGTGGTGGCGATCCCGCAGGGCGTGGCGGTGCTCGCGAGCGATTTCTGGTCCGCGAAAAAGGGCCGCGACGCGCTCGCCGTGGAGTGGGAGGAGTCCGGCGCGTTCAAGCTGGGCTCGGCCGAGATCATGGCCGGGTACAAGAGCCTCGCCGCGACCCCCGGCCTGCCCGCGAGGAAGGAAGGCGATCTTCCCGGAGCGTTCGCCCGCGCGGCGAAAACGCTGGAGGCGGCTTACGAGTTCCCGTATCTCGCGCACGCCTGCATGGAACCGATGAACTGCGTGGTGAAGCTCTCGGCGGACGCCTGCGAGATCTGGAACGGCGAGCAGTTCCAGTCGATCGACCAGCCGGAGGTCGCTGCGGTCCTCGGAATGAAGCCCGAGCAGGTCAAGCTCAACATGCTCTTTGCCGGCGGCAGCTTCGGGCGCCGCGCCAATCCGCACGCCGATTACCTCGTCGAGGCGACGCAGATCGCGAAAGCCATCGACGGCCGCGCTCCCGTGAAGCTCGTGTGGACGCGGGAGGACGACATGCGCGCGGGCCACTACCGCCCGATGTACTACCACGCGCTGAAAGCGGGGCTGGACGCGCAAGGCAACCTCATCGCCTGGCAGCACCGCATCGTGGGGCAATCGATCCTCGCCGGCACCGCCTTCGAGGGCATGATGGTGAAGGACGGGATCGACGCAACTTCGGTGGAGGGCGCGGCGAACCTCCCGTACGCCGTTCCCAATCTGGGCGTGGAGCTGCACTCGCCCAAGATGGGCGTGCCGGTGCAGTGGTGGCGCTCGGTCGGCTCGACCCACACCGCGTTCTCGACCGAGACCTTCCTCGACGAGCTCGCTCTGGCGAGCGGAAAGGATCCCTACCAGTTCCGCCGCGCCCTGCTCGCGAAATCCCCGCGGCACAAGACGGTTCTCGAAATGGCGGCGACCGAGGCCGACTGGAGCACGCCGCTGGTGTCGGCGAGGGTCGGCGACCGGCGCGGGCGCGGCATCGCCGTGCACGAGTCGTTCAACACGGTGGTCGCTCAGGTCGCGGAAGTCACCGTCAGGCGCGACGGCTCCTGGCGCGTGGACCGCGTCATGTGCGCAGTGGACTGCGGCGTGGCGGTGAACCCGGACGTGATCCGCGCGCAGATGGAAAGCGGCATCGCATTCGGCCTCACCGCGGCGATGCACGGAGCGATCACGCTGAAGGACGGCGTGGTCGAGCAGTCGAACTTCCACGACTACATGCCGCTGCGCATGAACGAGATGCCGCGCATCGGCGTGTACATCGCCCGCTCGAGCGAAAAACCCACCGGCGTCGGCGAGCCCGCCACGCCGGTCATCGCTCCCGCGGTGGCAAACGCGTTGTTCGCGGCGACGGGAAAGCCGATTCGCGCACTGCCGATCAAGATCTAGACTGAATGAGCGACCCGGCGCCGACCGTCTATCTGGTTGACGACGACGTCTCGGTGCTGCGAGGTCTGGGACGCCTGCTCGCCGCCGCCGGGATGAAGGTCGCTGCATTCGACTCGCCCCGGGAGTTCCTCGGGCGCCTCGACCCGGCAGCGCCCGGATGCCTGATCCTCGACGTCGCAATGCCGGGGCTGAACGGCCTCGAGCTGCAGCAGGCGCTGGCCGCGAGGGGGAGCGCGCTGCCCGTCGTCTTCCTGACGGGCCGCGGCGACATACCGATGAGCGTGCAGGCGATGAAGCGGGGCGCGGCGGACTTCCTCACCAAGCCCGTCGACGACGAAATGCTGCTCGCGACGATCCGCAATGCCCTCGAGAAGAACCGCGCGTCGCGCGGGGCGCGGGAGGAGCTCGCTCAGGTCGAAAAGCGCCTCGCGAAGCTGACCGCCCGCGAACGCGAGGTTCTCGAACGCGTCGTGACCGGACGGCTGAACAAGCAGATCGCCGCCGAGCTGGGGACCGTGGAGAAGACCATCAAGGTCCACCGGGCCCACGTCATGCAGAAGATGGGCGTGCGAACCCTCGCGGATCTGGTGAGGCTGGCCGGACGCGCGGGGATCAGGACCGGCCGGGGATGATCAACTTCGGATCGCGTGCATGATCGCGACCACGATCGGCCCCAGATGAGAGGGCCCGCTCCCGCGGGCCCCTTTTCGAAGACCGTCCTTGCTACGTCGTGAGTCCGGACGGGCCTTGGTGAGCCCTCACATGCGGAAAACGAGGTCGAGCTTCCAGCCGTCGATCTCCGGCTTCGACTTGCTGTAGTCGATCCATATCTTGTTATAGCTCCCTTGCACGGAAAACCCCCGGCCCAGGTCGAAGCGCATCCCGGCCCCCGCCGAGTAGCTCACGGCCGTTTGCGTTTTCGTCGGCGTATACGTGTCGCAGATGTATCCGTACCAGGGGTCCCACCAGCACGCAGTCGAGCCCGTTCCGTTGGGAATGTTGGTGTCTATGAAGGTGCTTCCGATCCCGCCCGACACGAACGGAGTGACCCCCGACGGCATGAAATAGTAGGTCGCATTGAACGCCAGCGTGGAACTCTCCAGGGTGCCGCTCGCTTTCCGAGCAGTCCCGTCGGTCGACACGATGGTCGCGTTATAGCTCCGGGTATTCCAGGTGAACATGCCGCCCAACTGGAGGTGATTGTTGAGGTTGTACATGATCCCGAATCCCGCCGACAGGTCCGCGGCCAAGTCGGCTTTCGATCCGCCCTGCCCGTTGAAGCTCGAGGAGGGAGAGTAAATGATCGGCAGGATGAACTCGAGGGTGTTCGCCCGGCTCTGCGCCATCGCCGTGGAAGGCAGCATGAGCGCCCCCGCCAGCGCGCCGACTACGACGATTCCAAACTTCCTGAAGGTCAATTTCATAAATTCTCCTTGCTCGATATGGGAAAAGGTGAGCGCGTCGTGCCCGAAAGGAGACTAATACGAGCGGGCCGCCAGCCGTATTGGACCAAGGTCCAATGGGTCGCGCGCACCCGATTCGATACCGTGATGCAGTGTCGAAAAAACCGCCTTTGATCGCCGTCGTGGATGACGACGCGTTTGTTCGCAAGGCCCTCGAACGCCTGATCGGTTCCGCCGGATTGTCGGTGGAATCCTTTGGATCGGGAGCGGAGTTCCTGCGCTCTGCGGACGACCACCAGCCCGACTGCGTGGTGCTGGATCTGCACATGCCGGACATGAGCGGGTTCGAGGTCCAGTCCCGGCTGGCGCGCGCCCACCCTTGCGTCCCCGTCGTCGTCATCACGGGCCACGACACGCCCGAATCGCGATCGCGCTCTCTGGGCGGCGGGGCGAAGTCGTACCTGTGCAAGCCGATCGACGACGAGACCCTGCTGAAGGCGATCGACGCCGCGATCGTCCACTGATTCCACCGGCCCCCGTGATTCAATTCACCCACCTGGTTCGTCCTGAAAACACCGCTGAAGATCGCCGACGGCCAGATCGCGGCGTTCGCCAGCATCTACCCGCTGAACGCCCGGCCGGTGCAGCCGCTCAATGGCCGCATCATCCAGACGATGAAGTGACCACGTGCGGATCGCCGCGTGCCAACTCGCAGTGGCCGCGTTCTGCGTGATAATGCCGTCCAGGCCGGTGCGATGACGAACCTCCCGAATCTCCGCGAACTGCCCCGCATCCTGCTCTCGGTGCTGTTCATCGCGGCAGCGATCATCGCGAGCCTGTGGGTCCTGCAGCCGTTCCTGCCGGCCTTGATCTGGGCGACTCTGATCGTAGTGGCGACGTGGCCGCTGATGCGGGCTGCGCAGAAGCGATTGTGGGGGAAGCGCGGCCTTGCAGTGATCGTGATGACGACCGTGCTGTTGCTGGTCGTGATCGTCCCGCTCGCGCTTGCCGTGCTGACCATCATCGAGCATGCCGATGACTTTGGCGATGGGCTGAAGACGCTTGCGCGCGCCGGCGTGCCGCCCCCGCCCGGCTGGGTGGAAGGGCTGCCGCTGATCGGCCCCAAGCTCGCCGCCGAGTGGCAGGCCATCGCAGCGCTCGGTGCCGGCGAGCTGCAGGCGCGCATAGCGCCGTATGCGAAGGGCATCGCGGCCTGGATCCTGGGCAAGGCCGGCACTTTTGCGGCGTTTTTCCTGCACCTGCTGCTGACCGCGATCATTTCGGCGATGTTCTACTACAATGGTGAAGCCGCCGCCGCCGGCGTGCGCGCATTCGCGCGGCGACTGGCCGGGTCTCGCGGCGAGCAGGCGGTCACGCTCGCCGGCCAGGCGATCCGGGCCGTCGCGCTGGGAGTGGTCGTCACCGCGGTCGTGCAGTCCCTGCTCGGCGGTATCGGCCTCGCGGTGGCGGGCGTGCCCGTAGCGGGCTTTCTGACCGCACTCATATTCGTTCTCGCGATCGCGCAGATCGGCCCCGCGCCGGTGCTGCTGCTCGTGGTGGCATGGCTCTACTGGAGCGGCGATCCCGTGTGGGGCACGGCGATGCTGGTGTGGACGCTCATCGTCGGCAGTCTCGACAACATCCTGCGCCCGCTCCTCATCAAGCGCGGCGCAGACCTGCCGCTGGTGCTGATTTTCGCCGGCGTCATCGGAGGGCTGCTAGCCTTCGGCCTGGTCGGGCTTTTCGTCGGGCCGGTGGTGCTCGCGGTCACTTATACTCAGCTGGCAGCGTGGGTGAGCGAGGGCGCCCGGGAGCGCGAGGCCTCGTCGGCAGCAAGCTAAGGTTCCCATCTTTTTCGGATCAGGAGGATTACCGTGCAGACATTCTTCGTTCAGCTGGCCGTCATGAATGTCAAAGACCCCTGGCACGCCCTCATCGCGGCGTCTCTCCTTACGGCGTTGGCGCTTGCCGGCGCGGCTCAGGCGGAGGAGAAGCTTCCGGACACGTTCAGCCTCCGGCTGGGCGGGTACAGCATCAGGAATGCCGACACGGTCATGCGTCTCGACGCAAACAACGCTCCCCTCGGCACCTACGTCGATTTTGCCGACACGCTGGGTGGCGAACGCAAGGCGACGATCGTGAGGCTGGACGGGCTCTACCGCTTCAACGAGCGTCACGGCCTCGGATTTTCCTGGTATCAGGTGAAGTTGACGGGTTCGCGGGTGCTGGAGAGAGACATCCAATGGGGCGGCCAGACCTTCCCGGCGGGTTCCCAGGTCGACAGCCGGCTGAACTTCGACGTGACCAAGGTGAACTATCAGTATTCGCTGTTCCACAACGAAGAGGCCGAGCTCGGAGCGTCGATCGGTTTGCACGTCATGGGCGTATCCACCAACATCAACGGCGTCAGTCAGTCGCAGGGTCAGTCGATCACGGCGCCTCTCCCCGTGTGGGGCCTCTACGCCAAGTACAAATTCACGCCCCGTTTCTCCACCTATTACAACTACGAGATCTTCAACATCAATTACCAGGACAAGGTCAGCGGGGGGCTGCAGGATTTCCTCCTCGGGCTGGAATACCGGCTGTTCCGTAACTTTGCCCTGGGCGCCGCGTACAACCGGTTCGCTCTGCACATGAAGGGGAAAGGGGATGCGACGACCGTCTATCTCGACACCAGCTGGAACGGCGGGATGCTGTATGGCGCGGTCTATTTCTAGGAAAGCGAATCAGCCCGATAAGGACTCACTTCAGCGAGGGCGCACATGGACATGAGCAAACGCGGGCTTACCATACATTTTTGCGACGGCAGCAAGCTCAGCATCGAGTTTCCGGCGCAGACTCCGAACGAAATGGCTGCCCTGCTTAAAGTGGAGGAGGTCCTCAAGCAGCGCCAGATCGTCGCGACGGTGGACGGCGCCGTACTGGTCATTCCGTTCGACAACGTCAAATACATCCAGGCGTTTCCCGCACCGCCCAAACTGCCCCGCTATACCATCCTGGGCGCTTCCATTCGCGAGTAGCATGGCCCTCGCGCCGTGCCGTTCACATCTCTACGCATCGGGCACAATCGTCACCGAGCCCTGTCAACGGCGATCGTCGCTGCTGGCCTCGTCTTTCACGCTCAAGCGCCGGTGCTTGCGCAGCCGGCGGCGGACGCGAAACAGCCCGCCACCCCTCCGCGCATCGGGCTGGCGCTCTCCGGCGGTGGCGCGCGTGGCCTGGCGCATCTCGGGGTGCTCAAGGTGCTGGAGGAGCTGCGCGTGCCGGTGCATTGCGTGACCGGCGCCAGCATGGGCGCGATCGTGGGCGGGAGCTTCGCATCGGGCGTGCCGCCCGCCAGGCTGGAGGATGCCGTTCTCAAGACGAATTGGAACGAGGTGTTTACGGACCGGCCGCCGCGCGCCGAGATTTCGATCCGGCGCAAGCAAGACGACTTCAAGACCCTGTTCGCCCCGGAATACGGCGTGAGGGACGGCGGGCTGGTGCTGCCGAAGGGTATCGTCGCCGGGGTCTCGATCGAGGCGTATCTGCGAAGCCTCACGGAGACGGCGGTCGGTATCGAAGACTTTGGGAAACTTCCCGTCCCGTTCCGCGCGATGGCCACCGACATCGAAACGGGCGAGTCGGTGGTCCTCGATCGCGGCAGCGTCGCCCAGGCGATGCGCGCCAGCATGGCCGTGCCCGGCGCGATGGCGCCGGTGGAGATCGACGGCCGCTTGCTGGTCGACGGCGGCATCGCCAACAACCTTCCGATCGACGAGGCGCGCAAGCTCTGCGGCAGCGTCGTGATCGCGGTCAACATTTCCACGCCCCCGCTCAAGCGCGAGCAAATCACATCCGCGTTCAGCGTCAGCCTCCAGCTGCTCAACTTCCTCGGCAAGCAGACCGTCGACCGGCAGCTCGCCGCGATGGGACCGCGCGACGTGCTGATCGCGCCGGATCTCGGCGACATCTCGGCCGGGAGCTTCGAGCGCGCAGCCGAGGCGATCGCAATCGGCGAGGCCGCCGCCCGGGCGATGGCGGAACAGCTCAAGCGCTACAGCCTGCCCCCGGACCAATACGCGGCGCTGCGCGGCCGGCAGGTGAGGGAACGCAAAGGCCTCGGCACGGTGGATGAGATCCGCTTCGAGGGGCTGCAGCGCAGCCATCCGGAAATCCTGCGCTCGCTGGTGCAGAGCAAGCCGGGCGAGCCGCTCAAGGGAGAGACGATCGCGGCTGACCTGCGCCGCATCTACGGGCGGGGCGACTTCGAGAGCATCGACTACCGCGTCATGGAGCAGCCCGGCACGCGGGTCATGGTGATCCAGCCGCGCGAGAAATCGTGGGGGCCGGATTACCTGCGCTTCGGCGTGGGGCTCGCCAGCGACTTCCATGGGGAAAACAATTTCAGCGCGCTGGTGAGCTACCGCAGGACCTGGTTGAACCGCCTCGGCGGGGAGTGGCTGAACGAGGTCCAGGTGGGGCAGGTCTCGCGCCTCTTCAGCGAGTTCTACCAGCCGGTGGACGAACGCGGCCGCTTCTTCGTCGCGCCCTACGGGGGCTTCGGCCGGACGACGCGCCCCGTCTTCGTCGGGGAGGACCGGGTCGCGCAATACGACGTGGACGACGCGCGCGCCGGGCTCGATGCCGGGGCGGTCCTCAGTACCTGGGGCGAGGCGCGCATCGGCGCGCTGTGGCGGCACGTGGACGCGGCGGTGAACACGGGCTCGCCCGTGCTGCCGGGCGTGAAGGAAACGACGGCGGGTCCCAGGGTGCAGCTCTTCGCGGACCAGCTCGATCACGCCTTCTTCGCCCGCAGCGGCTACCGAGCCGTCGCTTCCGCGTACGTCGCCGACGAAAGTTTCGGGTCGGACCGCAATTACAAGCGACTGGAGGGGGAGCTGAACGCGGTCACGACCTGGAGGGCCCACACCTTGAACGTCACAGTTGCCGGAGGCAGCGACCTGGGCACGGACATGCCTGCCTACGAGACCTTCACGCTCGGCGGCCCGCTGCGGTTGTCCGGATACCGCATCGGCGAATTTGCCGGCCGCCGCATGGCGTTTGGCCGGCTCATGTACTACAACCGGGCGGTTGCGCTGCCCGATGTGCTCGGATCGGGGATCTACGCGGGCGCATCGCTCGAAGCAGGCCAGATGAAGAACCGGTTCGACGGCAGTTCCGGTGCGTCGACGATCGCGTCGGGCTCCGTGTTTCTGGGCGCGGACACCTCCCTCGGGCCTGCCTACTTCGGATTGGGCTTCGGCGAAGGCGGGCGCCGGTCCTTGTATCTGCTCGTCGGCGTGCCGTAACGCCTGCGCGCGATTAAGAAATTAAGATCCAGGAAAGCGAGGTGACATGAATTGCATTCCCGGAACCGTGCTGGGGTTCGCTGCCGCGATCGCGGCGGCGGGCGCTTTCGCGCAGGCGGTACCGCCGCCTCCGCCACCCGGAGCATCGGCGCCGCCGCCTCCCGGCGCGCCGGCACCCGCCGCAGCGACGTTCAAACAGGAAGAGCTCGAGCAGCTCGCGGCCCCGATCGCACTTTATCCGGACGCGCTCGTCGCGCAGATCCTGATGGCCTCGACCTATCCGCTGGAAGTGGTCGAGGCTGCGCGCTGGTCCAAGGCCAACCCGAAGCTGAAGGACAAGGCGCTCGAGGACGCGCTGCAGCAGCAGCGCTGGGACCCGAGCGTGAAGTCGCTCACCGCCTTGCCGCAGGTGCTGGCGATGATGGACGCCAAGCTCGACTGGACGCAGAAGCTGGGCGACGCCTTCCTCGCGCAGCAGAAGGAGCTCATGGCCGCGGTGCAGCGGCTGCGCGCCAAGGCGTATGCGGCGGGCAATCTCAAGTCTGGCAAGGAGCAGACGATCAAGGTCGAGCAGCAGGACGGGTCGACCGTCTACATCATCGAGCCCGCGAGTCCGCAGGTAGTCTACGTGCCGACCTACAACCCCACGTACGTCTACGGCCCGTGGCCCTACCCGGCGTATCCGCCCTACTACTACTATCCGCCGGGCTACGTCGCAGGTCCGGTATTCGTGTTCTCGGTGGGCATCATCGTCGGCTCGGCACTGTGGGGCGGGTGCCGTTGGGGCGGCGGTAACGTCTACATCAATCACAACACCTACAACAACTTCAACCGCACCAACATCAACAACGGGAACTGGGAGCACAAACCGGAGCACCGCAAGGGCGCGCAATACCGCGACACGGCGACCCAGCAGCGCTACGGCGGCGGCGCCAGGCCCGGGGCCGATTCGCGCGAAGCCTACCGCGGCCGCGACGCAGGCGGAGGGCAGGACCTCGCGCGCGGCGGCGGCGACAAGTTCGGACAGCAGGACAGAGCCGGAGATCGCGCCGGCGGCGCGGGTGGTTTCGGAGATCGCGCCGGCGGCGGCGGCAGGGAGGCCGGCGCGTTCGATGGAGTCGGCCGCGGCGGCGAAACCCGCGACTTCAGCAATCGCGGCGCGACGAGCCGCGCATCGGCGGGAGCGTCGCGCGGCGGCGGTGGCGGGAGGCGCAGATGAAGCGCGAGGAGACACGAACATGAGACGCATCGAATTCTCCATCCTTGCCGTGGCGTTCGCCCTAGCAGCCGCGGCGAATCCTGCGACGGCTGCGACGGGCGCGAAGCAGAGGACTTTCGCTACGCCCGAGGAGGCCGCACAGCAGCTCGCGGCGGCTGCGAGGTCGGGCGACTCCAGGGCGCTGATCGAGATCCTCGGACCCGACGCCAAGGCGATCGTCGCCTCGGGCGACGCGGTCGCCGACGCCAAGAGCCGCGAGCGATTCGCCCGCGCCTACGACGAGGCGAACAAGCTCGAAAGATCGGG
>VBCH01000011.1 GCA_005884455.1 Betaproteobacteria bacterium | reverse complement strand
CTAACCCTGGGCCCCAGCCCGACGCCGTAAAGCAACGGAGTTCCAGTTGCCATAACCCTTACGTCAAGTAGGCATAACTATGTGTTTGAGGCGAAGGCGATGAGACAACGGCGGCCTTCGGGTTCTGTTCGTACCCCGCGCCGCTCAACACGGCGTTAGGCCTTCCTCACACCTCAGCGGGCTGAAGTGCCGTCCATTGAGAGCTCCGCTGCGCGCTGTCGGCAGCGTCGCTGATGTACCCAAGTCGACAGCATCACCGAAAGGAGCTACATCATGCGTCTCGCAAAGGCAACTCTCTGGTTCGTGCTTGGACTACTCCTCTTTGGTACTCAGGCCAGCGTTGCTCAAAATAAGCCGTACAAGGAAGGGACGGTTTGGACCGTTACGTTCATAAAAGTCAAGCCGGGGATGTTCGATGTGTATATGCGCGACCTGTCAGTGCAACGCAAGAAGCTGATGGACGAGGCGAAGAAGCAGGGCCTTATCGTTTCGGAGAGGATGCTCTCAGGCTTCGCAGTGGGTCGCGAGGACTGGGACCTGATGTTGATGGTCGAGTACAAGAACTGGGCCGCCTTCGACGGGCTATCTGACAAGTTCGACGCTCTCGCACTTAGGGTTGTCGGCTCAGAGGAGAAGCAGGTCCAAACGATGGTCAAGCGGACTGAAGTTCGTGAAATCGTCGGACAGAAGACACTTCAGGAGCTCACATTCAAGTAGCCGTGCGGCCTAACCCTTCCATCGAACGGACTCACAACGGCGGGGCACAATGTCTCTCTCCCTCAAGGGTGGTGCCGCCGTTGTGTGCCGCTCATGTCAAACGTTAGTACTCAACTTCAACCGGAGCAATCGATGAACCGCAAAGCGATCGTAATGGTTGCAACACTCGGATTTGCAGGCTCATCACTTGCGCAGGAGGGGGTCTTCCAGACCAAGTCCCTGACCCCGGAAACCGCGCTTTCTGCCGCGAAAGCTGCTATGGAGTTTTGTCGGAAGCAGGGCTATCAGGTTGCCGTCGCTGTCGTTGATAGAGCAGGGCTTGCTCAAGTGGTGCTTCGCGACCGCTTCGCAGGCGCGCACACTATTGACGTCGCATCCAACAAGGCTTGGACAGCCGCCAGTTTCCGTATCTCAACTGCTACGCTTGCCGCCGAAACGCAAGCGGGAAAGCCGCTGAGTGGGCTGCGTAACCTTCCGAGATTTTTAGCCGCTGGCGGAGGGTTGGTCATTGAAGCCGGCGGCACGGTGTTCGGCGCGATAGGGGTATCGGGAGCGCCTGGCGGTGAAGGCGACGACGCTTGCGCCAGGGCCGGGATCAAAGCGATTGCTAACGCAATTGAGTTCTAACCGCTCCGTCGAGCCGGTGGCCGCGGCTCATGTCGAACGTTATGCTGATCCTTTGCGCGCCTCGCGCAGCGCCCGCCATAATTTGTCCGGCGTCACCGGCATGTCGAAGTCGGTGATGCCCAGGGGACGCACGGCATCCAGGATCGCGTTCATGGTCGCGCCGAGCGCCCCGGAAGTGCCCGACTCGCCGACGCCTTTGGCGCCGAGCGCGTTCGCTTTCGTCGGCACCGGGTGCTCGTCGCAGAGGATGGCGCGCATCCAGTCGGCGCGCGGCATGGGGTAGTCCATGAAGCTGCCCGCGAGCAGTTGCCCGGTGTCGGAATCGTAGATCGCGTGCTCGGCGAGGACCTGCCCCACGCCCTGCAGCACCCCGCCGTGCACCTGGCCCTCGACGCTGGTGTGATCCACCACGTTGCCGATGTCGTCCACGGTCACGTAGTTGACTACGTCGGTGGTTCCCGTTTCCGGATCGATCTCCACCTCCGCGATGTGGCAGCCGTTCGGGAAGGTCGCGCCGAAAGAGCCTTCGGCGACGCAGTCCATGGGGTGCGGTGACGGTCCCGCGAGTTTTTTCGCGAGCTCGAAGAAGCCGATCGACTTGCTGCTGGCCTTGAATTGTCCGCCGCCGTATTCGACATCGGCTCCCAGTGCGACGGCGGCAAGCGGCTTCGACGTCTCGATCAGCTTGTCGACCAGGAGCTTCACCGCGCTCCCCGCGCCGTAGAGCGAGCGCGAGCCGCCGGTGCCGTTGCCCACGACGGCCAGGTCGAGGTTGCCCTCGTGGATGCGGATGCGCTCGCCTGCATTTTCGTCAATGAGGCCCAGGCCTTCGCAAAGAATGCGCACGAACGCGGTCTCGTGGCCCTGGCCGGTGGACTGCGACACGCAGCTCACGTGCAGATTGCCCGACGCGTCGAAGCGCGCGTACGCCTGGTCCTTGGGCGCGACACCCGCGGCGCTCGCCTCGAGGAAAGTCGCGATGCCGATGCCGCGCAGCTTCCCTTCGCGCTTCGAGCGCTCGCGGCGCTCGGGAAAACCCTTCCAGTCGGCGAGCCCCAGTGCCTTGTCCATCACCTTCTCGAACTCGCCGCAGTCGTAGGTCGTGCCGTTGGCGGTCCTGTAGGGCATCGCCTCCGGCGGAATGAAATTCTTCCGCCGCAGCGCGATCGGGTCGAAGCCGTGCTCGGCCGCGGCGCGATCGACGAGTCGCTCGATTACGCAGGCGATGTCGGGCCGCCCGGCGCCGCGGTACGCCGAGACCGGAACTGCGTTCGAATAGGCGCAGCGCGTGTGCGCGTGCATCGCCGGGATCCGGTATACGCCGCCCATGGTGATGGTGATGTTGCGCGAGCCGATCTGCGGGCCGAAAGGGGTCGAGAAGGCGCCGAGGTCCGCCGCGTCCTCGAAGCGCAAGGCGAGGAAATTTCCGTTGCGGTCGAGAGCGAGCTCTCCGGTCAGCGTGAGCCCGCGCCCATGGTTGTCGGAAAGGAAGATCTCCGAGCGCGTCGCCACCCATTTCACCGGCCGGCGGAGCCTTTGCGCGGCGAGCATCACCGCGACGTGCTCCGCGTAGGAATAGCTGCGGATGCCGAAGCTCCCGCCCACGAGCTCGGTGACGACGCGGATCTTCTCTCCGGGAAGGCCGGTAGCCGCAGCGAGAAATCCGCGCATGCCGTTCAATCCCTGGCTGGGCGAATAGACGGTGAAGACGCCGCTCGCGGCATCGAAGCTCGCGAGGAAGGCGCGCGGCTCGATCGGATTGCCGACGAGACGCTGGCTGCGCACCGTGAGCCGCGTTTTCAGAGCGGCTCGCGCGAACGCTGCCTGCACCGCGGCGGCGTCGCCCGTCTCGTATTCGAAGGCGAGGTTGCCGGGGATGTCCTCGTGCAGCTGTGCTGCGCCCGGGCGCGTCGTCGCCTCGAAACCGATCGCGGCGGGAAGGTCGCGATACTCGACCGCGATTTCCTCGGCGGCGTCCTGGGCGATGGCCGCACTCTCCGCGACCACGAGGGCCACGGGCTGGCCGACGTAGTGCACTTTTTTCTGCGCCAGCGCGGGCCAGAAGGGTTTTTTCTGCTTCTGGCCTCCCACGCCCTCATAAGCGACGCCGCCGGGGAGCGATTTCCATCCCGAAGCCGCGTAGTCGGCGCCGGTGAGAACGACGTGAACGCCTTTGCGCGCGGTCGCGGCTCCAGCGTCGATCGAGGCGATATCGGCGTGTGGGCGATCGGAGCGGAGAAAAAAGGCGTGAAGCTGTCCGGGAAGATTCCAGTCGGCCGTGTAACGGCCGCCTCCGGTCAGCAGGCGCGCGTCTTCGCGGCGTATCGTTCTTTCGGTCATCGGCGAGGCGGTGCGCGCGCAAAAGGCGCAATTGTCTCAAAAGCGCGGCTGCGTGCAAACCTTCGCGGCGCGATTTACTCGCGCGCAAGCAGCCGCATCAGCTCTTTCACTTCGCCGGAAGGATTGACGAACTGGCAGCCCCAGCGCTGCGCGCTCGCGCCGTCGGCGAGCGCCAGGGGCCGGCAGTGCCGCACCTCGAGATCGACGCTGAGGCTGCGTTTCCCAGGGCGCTCGATCTGCCAGCCACGGATGAGCGTGCCCGGCGCCGGGACGAGGTAGGCGCCGCGGACGAGCAGCCCCAGGCCGCCTTCGCTCATGTCCATGATCTGCCCCTCCAGAGCCACGCCCGCGCCGGCGGGAATCGCGCAGTGCAGGGGAAGATGCTTCGGCACCGGCGCGCGCGGATGCGCGCGCTGCTGGCGGCTCACGGTGACCTTGGGAAAGCCCATGCGGATCGCGCGCGTCCCGTCTTCGGTGACGAGCACCGGATCGGAAGCGGGGAACTCGATGTACATCCCGCCGAACTCGGCGACGAAGGTCACCTGCTTGCGCTCGAGCAGCGCCGGGATCGCACTCCCGCCCGACAAGGACTCGACGACGATGTACTGTCTCATCGGGTCGAGCAAGCGCAGCTTCCACTGCGAGTCGGCGCCGCCTGCGAGGAGCGCCGCGAGCGGTTCGCGTCGCGCCATCAGCGCGCTCAGCACACGCTCGACCTCGTCGCTCGAACTGGACACCAGGCCGGGGGAAAGGGTGATTCCGCGCGGGTCGATGGAGCTCATTGCGGACCGCTTCAGCCGCGACCTATGAACGGCATCTTGGTGGCCATGATGGTCATGAACTGCACGTTGGTCTCGGGCGGCAGGTTCGCCATGTGCAGCACCGCCGCCCCGACGTGGTCCACGTCCATCAGCGGCTCCGGCTTGATCTCGCCGTTCGCCTGCGGCACGCCGTCGGCCATTCGCGAGGCGAGCGGGGTCCGCGCGTTGCCGATGTCGATCTGACCGCAGGCGATGTCGTACTTCCTGCCGTCGAGCGCGGTCGACTTGGTGAGGCCTGTCACCGCGTGCTTGGTGGCGGTGTAGGGCGCCGAGTTCGGTCGCGGCGCGTGCGCCGAGATCGAGCCGTTGTTGATGATGCGCCCGCCGCGCGGGGTCTGGCTCTTCATGATCTTGAAAGCCTCCTGCGTGCACAGGAACATGCCGGTGAGATTGGTGTTCACCACGGCCTGCCACTGTTCGAGCGAGAGGTCTTCGAGCATGATGCTGCCCGGCGTGCCGATTCCGGCGTTGTTGAAGAGCACATCGAGTCGCCCGAACTTTTCCTTTGTCGCGGTGAACAACGCCCGGACCGATTTCTGGTCCGTGACGTCGGTCGGCACGACCAAGGCGCGCGCTCCCGCTCCGGATTCCTTTGCGGTCTCTTCGAGCTTGTCCTTGCGGCGACCGGCGAGTGCGACGCGGTAGCCGTCCTTCAAGAAGGCGAGGGCGACAGAGCGCCCGATGCCGCTGCCCGCGCCCGTGACGATAGCCGCTTTTCCGGAGGAATCCATATTCGTCCTTCCCCGTTGATCTTCAGTGCACTGCGGCGAGCTGCCTCGCCCGTTCCACGTCGTCGGCGACACGCTTCGAGGTGGCGAGCGCGCGCTTGCGGGCGTTGGCCGCGACGGCTTCCTCGACGAGCAGGCCCGCGCCGACCTGCAGCGCGAGCTTCTTCCGGGTTGCGGGATAAGACTCGAGCAGCCGGCCGAAGGCATCGACGGAGATGCGGTAATCGAAATACTCCTTCTCCATGCGATCCTTGGCGCGCACCGCCTCCTTGATCCAGTTTCCCGAGCGCCGGCTCGCCGTGCGCATGTGATCGCGCAGGGCCTGTTCGCTCGCCGAAACCTGTATTCGATAGCGGTGGCTCGCCGCCTGGTTGCGCAGGATCTGCCTCACCGTGAGCATGTACTCCTCCGCAGCGTCGACCAGCGCTTGATTGGGCGAAGCGCTTATGCCGCGCAGCTCGATCACGTGCTTGTCCACTTCCTGCGCCTGGTCGTCGAGCTTCACCACCATCTGAGCCGTGTCCCCGGGTGCCGCCCCGGTTTCCACGGCGAGCGCCCCTTGCAGCCGCTCGCTCGAATCCTTCACGAGCGCTGTCACCGCGCTTTGCAGCTGGCTCTTGCGGTAAGCGCTGACGCCCCAGTAGCCCAGGGCCGAGACGATCACCAGCGCGGCCAGGCCGAGGGCTGTGGTCCGCGTGGCCAATCCGGGATGCATTGCCGCCTGTGCGCCGGTCAGGGCGCGATGGTGACGCGCGGGCGTTTCATGAACGCTAGGCTAGCAAGCGAGGGTGAAGCGGTCAAACTTCCGCATCCGGGCTGCGCATGCTCTTGGCATGGTACGCGACCCTCCGGCATGATTTAATGGGGGCTCCTGAGGGGAGAGGCGGCCATGGCCCTGCTGCAAGTGGTCCTGTTCTTGATGATGTGCGCAGTGGCGCTGGGATGGGTGGCGCGGCATTTCAAGTTTCCGTACCCGATCGCCCTCGTGATCGGGGGCGGGGCGCTCGGCTTCGTGCCGCGGTTGCCGCAGCTCGAGTTCGACCCGCAGTTCCTGCTGGTGCTCGTATTGCCGCCGATTCTCTACCAGGCGGCCCTGCTCACGTCCTGGCACGAGTTCAAGGCGAACATCCGCCCGATCGGGCTGCTCGCCATCGGTCTGGTGATCGCAACCACGCTCGCGGTCGGCGCGACTCTCAAGCTCCTCATTCCCGACATCCCCTGGTCCGCGGCTTTCGTGCTCGGGGCGATCGTCTCGCCGCCCGACGTAGCGGCGGCGACCTCCATTCTTTCGCGGCTCAACATCCCCCGCAACGTGGTCACCGTGCTCGAGGGCGAGAGCCTCGTGAACGACGCCTCGGGACTGGTGATCTACAAGTTCGCGGTGGCGGCGGTGCTCACTGGAGCGTTCTCGCTGTGGCAGGCGAGCCTGGAATTCGTCGGCGTGGCGGTCGGGGGCGTCGTGATCGGCTTCCTGATGGGGCGGCTGTTCGTTTTCATCCACCGGTACCTCGGAGATGCGTTCATCGAGGTCTTGACCACGCTCGCGGTTCCGTACGTCGCCTATATCTTCGCCGAGTCCCTGCACGTGTCGGGCGTCCTCGCCGTGGTCGCGGCGGGCATCGTGCGCGGACGTTATTCCCCGGAGATCGTCTCGGCCGAGATGCGCATCATCGCGCGCTCGGTGTGGAATCTGCTCGTGTTCCTCCTGAACACCCTGATCTTCATCCTCATCGGCGTGCAGCTCTCGGGAATCATGGCGCGGCTCACCGACTACTCGGTGGGCGAGCTCTTTTTCTACGGTACGTTCGTGAGCGCGGTCGCGATCTTCGTGCGCTTCGCCTGGGTCTACCCGGCCACTTATCTGCCGCTCGTCGTGAGGGCCATGCTCGGCGAGCAGGTCGCGCCGCCCCGGGAGGGGGAAGTGTTCATCATGGGCTGGTGCGGGATGCGCGGTATCGTGTCGCTCGCCGCCGCCCTCGCGCTGCCTCAGGCGCTCCAGGACGGAAGCGCCTTTCCCGAGCGCGACCTGATCATCTTTCTCACCTTCGTCGTCATCGCGGTGACCCTCGTCCTGCAGGGGCTGACGCTGAAGCCTCTCATCCGCATGCTCAAGGTGGGCCGGGACTGGAGCCTGCAGGAGGAGCAGCAACGCGCCCAGATGGCCCTCGGCAAGGCGGCGATCGCCGCCATCGACACGGTGGCCGCAAAAGACGGCATCCCGAACGAACTGGCCGAACGCATCCGCGCCGAATTCGCCGAGAAAATCACGCTCTCGGTGCCGGGAGGTCTGATGCTGCGGCACTCGGGCGCCGACGACGCGCGGCGCCTGAGGGACGCGGCGGTGAGGGCCGAGCGGCAGGAACTGATCCGGTTGTGGCGCGAAAACCAGATCAGCGACGAGGTGCTGCACCATATCGAGGAAGACCTCGACTACCAAGAATCGCGCATTTAGCGCGGAGGAGGCTTCATGGTTCGGACCGTTGTGCTCGCGCTTCTTGCCCTCGCCGCGCTGCCGTGCACCGCACAGTATCCCGCCAAGCCGATCAGGATCGTGATCCCCTTTGTCGCCGGCGGATCGTCGGACATCGTCGGCCGCGCGATCGGCTCGAAATTCCAGGAGTTTCTCCACCAGCCGGCCGTGGTCGAGAACCGGCCGGGCGCGAACGGCGCCATCGCCGCCGAGTTCGTCGCCAAGTCCGATGCGGACGGCTACACCATCCTGGTGGGCTCGATAGGCGTGTTCTCGATCAACGCGGCCTTGTTCAGGGACCTGCGCTATCAGCCGCTTCGCGACTTTGCGCCGATCACGCTCGCGGTGACCACTCCCAACGTGCTGATCGCCAAGCCGGCGCTGCCGCCGGAGTCGGTGAAGGAACTGGTCGAGCTTGCGAAGAAGAATCCCGGGCGCCTCGCCTACTGCTCCAGCGGGAGCGGCTCGTCGGACCACCTCACCGGCGAAGTGTTTCGCCAGAGCGCGGATTTCGCCGCGATCCACGTGCCGTACAAGGGCGGCGCCGCGTGCCAGACCGACATCATGGGCAACCAGGTCGATTTCTCGTTCCAGAACCTGGGCGCGGTGACCAACTACGTCAAGGCTGGCAGGATGAAGGCGCTCGTGGTGACGGCGAAGGCACGCCACCCGCAGCTGCCCAACGTGCCTTCGGCCGCGGAAGCGGGATACCCCGACCTGGTGGTCACTTCCTGGCAGGCGGTCGCGGCGCCGGCGAGGACGCCGCGCGAGGTGGTGGCGAAGCTGAACGACGCCACCGTGCGCGCGCTGCGCTCGCCCGAAATCCGCGAGCGCATGACGCAGATAGGCTTCGACGTCGTGGCGGGAACGCCGGAGGAGTTCGGCGCTTTCATGAAGGCCGAGATCGAGCGGTGGGCCGCCGTGGTGGAGCGCGGCGGGATCAAGCCGGATTGATCGGAGGAGATCTCATGACACGCATCGCGTTGCTCGCCCTACTTGCGCTCGCCGCATCGCCCTGCGCCGCGCAATACCCCGACCGTAACCTGACCTTTCTCGCGAACTTTCCCCCCGGGGGCCTGGTCGACATCGTCACGCGGGTCGTAGCCGAGGGGATGAAACCCAAGTTTCCGCACGGCATCGCGGTCGTGAACAAGCCGGGCGCCGGGGGTGCCGTGGGAGTATCCGACCTGATCCAGGCGAAGCCCGACGGCTACACGATCCTGCTCACGCCGCAGTCGTCGCTCGTCATCGCCCCGCAGATGAACCCTAAGCTGAGCTACAAGAACCCCGACGAATACGAAGCGGTGATCAACGTCGTCGCGTACTACCCGCTGCTCGCCGTTACCGCGGACGCGCCGTGGAAGACCATCCAGGAGTTCGTCGCCGACGGAAAAGCGAACCCCGGGAAGATGCGGGTCGGCACGCCCGGCGAGGGCACCGCAAGCCACCTCAATCTCGAGGAGTTCATATTCCGCACCGGCGCGAAGATGACGCCGGTCCCCTACGCGGGCTGGGCGCAGTCCTCGCCCGCGCTTCTCGGCAAGCACATCGAGGCCGCGGTGGCGCAGCCCGGCGAGGTGAAGCCGCTCGTCGAGGGCAAGCGCATGCGCGTGCTCGTCGTGTTCCAGGACAAGCGCCACCCGGCGTTTCCCGATGTGCCGACCGCGAAGGAAGCAGGCTGGGACGTGGCGAACGGCGTCTGGTACCTCATCATCGCGCCCAAGGGGACGCCCGCGCCGATCGTGAAGCACATCCACGACGCTGCCAGGGCAGTCGTCGACGACCCGGCGTTCGCGAAGACGATGGACGCGCGGGGAGTGGACGTCGACTACCGGGCGGGGGACAAGCTGCGCGCGGACTTGTGGAAGGAGTACAAGCTGAATACGGAAATATTGAAGAGGATAGGGTTGATCAAGCCATGAAGCCCTGCCTGGCCATTCCCGGCGCCATGTTTGCCGCGCTCGCCCTGCTCGCGAGCTGCGCCACCAGCCGCTTGGTGGCGCAGCAAAGCAACCCCGACTACGTCGGCAAGTCCTTCAAGAGCGTGATGGTGGTGGCGGTGACGAGTGACGAACTGATCCGTCGCACGTTCGAGGACCGCATGGTCGCGCTGCTCGGCCAGCGTGGGACAAAAGGGATTCCCGCCTACGCGGCGGTCGGATCCCGTGGCCAGGTCGAGGAAGCGGACCTGCGCCAAGCCATCGCCCGGTCGGGCGCCGAAGGCGTGCTCATGACGCGCGTCACTCGGATCGATCGATCGTCGGGAACGGTGCCGGGCAGCACCGTTGCCGTCGGCATCGGCTGGGGTGGCTTCTACGGCTACTATTCCACGGTGTGGCAGACCGTTGAGGTTGCTCCGCAGAAGATTACCGGCCCGTCGTGGACAGTCTCCGAGACGCGCTTGTTCGACGCGAAGAACGGGGTGCTTGCATGGACCGGAGTAATGGACACCAGAGAGAACGACGACCTCGGTGCGGCATTGACGCAGTACGTCGGTGTCATTTTCGACGCCATGGTGAACGACCGGGTCCTGTAGATCGAAGGAGCAAGCTTACATGAGAAACGCCGTTATCTCCGCGCTGTCCGCCGCGCTGCTCGGCTCCGCAGCTCTGATGGCAGGCTGCATCACGACGCCCGTCACCTCGCTCGAAGTAAGCTGGGTGACCCCGCAACTGCCGCAAGCGCCATTCAAGAAGCTGCTGATCATCACCGTGGCGAGCGACGAGTTCGTCCAGATCGCCTTCCAGGACCAGATGGCCGCGCAGCTCCAGCAGCGCGGCGTGAACGCCGTGGCATCCCACCGCTACTTCACGCGGTACACGGCGGCCGAACGGGCGCGCTTCAAGCAGAGCATCGACGAATCGGACGCCGATTTCGTGCTGCTCGCGCGTGTGACCAATACCGACCAGAGCGTGCACCAGAACCCGGGCACGGTTGTCGGGGCGGGAGGCGTGCCGTACGCGGATGCGACCGGCGTCTACGGCGCCTATGCGCGGTACTCGGGGTCCTACGTTGCGGGGGGCGACTACTCGATAAAAACCGTCACCGCGGAAGCGTCGATCTTTGCGGAGAAAGGCGAGAAGCTCATCTGGTCCGCGAGGACCCGGACGACCAACGCTCAGAACGTGAAAAGCGGTGCAGCCGCTGCGACGCAGTATATTGCCGTCATCCTCGATGCAATGAAGAAGGACAAGTTGCTCTGACCCGTCTTGCCACTCAGTCCACCTTCGCCCCCGACGCCTTCACCACCTTCGCCCACTTCTCGATCTCGGCGCGGATCAGGGCGTCGAACTCCTCGGGCATGGAGCCCACCGGCTCCATGCCCTGCTGCTTCATGCGCTCGGTGAGATCGGATGATTTCACGGCGCGGGCGATGTCGGCGCTGATGCGGTTGACGAGCTCGCGCGGCGTCGCCGCCGCAACCACGATCCCCACGATACTGAGCGCGCTCACCCCTGGCACAGCTTCGGCGACGACCGGGTATTCCGGCGACTCGGGCGCGCGCTGAGGGGAGAGAAGCGCAAGCACTTTGATCTTTCCTGATTTGATCAGGGGTTGTACCGCGTAGAGCACGTCCATCAGGATCGGAACGTGCCCGGCGACCACGTCCTGCTGCGCGGGCGCGCCGCCCTTGTAAGGCACGTGCACGAGGTCAACGCCCGCGCTCGTCTTCAGCATCTCGACGGACAGGTGCATTGCGGTACCGCTTCCCGGCGTCGCGTAGGCGAGCTTGCCCGGATTCTTCTTCGCGAGCGCGATAAGCTCGGGGACGCTGCTCGCGGGAAGCGAGGGATTGGCGGCCATCACCAGGTGCTGCACCGAAACCTGCGTCACGCCGGTGAGGTCTTTTAGCGTGTTGTACGGCAGGTCGGTGCGCAGGCTCGGGTTGATGACGTAGGCGGTGACCACCATGCCGAGGGTGTAGCCGTCGGGCGCGGACTTGGCGACGTAGTCGGTCCCGACCACCGTTCCCGCGCCGGGCCGGTTCTCGACTACCACCGGCTGGCCCCACACGTCCTGCATCTTCGCGGACACGAGGCGCCCGATGATGTCGGTCGCGCCGCCGGGCGGGAACGGCACCATCAGGCGAACCGCGCGGGTCGGATAGTTTTGCGCCGCGGACACAAGCGGCGCGAGCGCCGCCGCGAGCGCGAAGCATCGCAGAATGGTCTTCATGTGCTTCAGCGGCTCTGCGCCGCTTCGCCGTCGCTCACCTTGAGGTCGGGCACACCGCCTGTCGCGACCGGATCGTCGCTGTAGAGTTTCTTGAAGTCGAAGGTCGCGCGCCGGCCTTTTTGCTTCGGGATCCCGTTCTCCGCGAACAGCTTGAACTCGCTTGGCACGTCGCGAAAATCCTCGGCGTCGAACCACAGCCGCACCAGGCGCCGCTGCCGCTCGGGCTCCGGGAAATTCGTGAAACGCGTGCGCGCGTGCATCACGGTGTAGTTGTTGATGACGATCATGTCGCCGCGCTCGAGGAAGAACGCGAGGCGGTTCTCGGGCGCAGCCGCGACCCGGTCGAAAAGATTCAGCGCCTCGATGTCGCGCTCATCGAGCGGCACGCCGCGTTCGCGCTGGCCCGCTGCGATGCCTGAGCGCTGGTAGCGGCAGGAGAGCTGGCCGTTGCGGTTGGCGAACACCGGGGTGCGGTAGGGCGTCGCCGGCTCCTCGCCCGGCCCTTCTTCGCCGAGGCGGTGGTAGTGGTAGCCGCGGTAGAGCGGCTCGAGCAGGTCCGGCGCGCGCGCGCGTATCGCGTCGTGCACCGTCACGCCGCTCACGATGATCGAGGCGCCGCCCGAGGCCGACTTGTGCCAGCAGGCGAGCGAGATCATCGCGGTGATGTCCGAGTGCGGCCGCAGCTCGAGGTTGCTGCGGTACATGCGCGGGGTCGCGTCCTCGGCGGTCGCGTCGATCACCGACGTGACGAGCTCCCCTTGAGCGTTCTGCGACAGCGCTCGTCCGAAATGCAGGCCGACGCCCCAGGCGCAGGCGGTGAATTGCTCGAGCGACAGGCCCTCGAAGGGCAGGCCGCGCAGCACGACGAAGCCCTTGCCCGAGCGCACCTCGGCGTAGCCGCGCTCGAGCTTCTTGCGCAGCCCGTCGAGGCGAAAATCGCTCTTCGTCAGCGCGTGGACGGGCGAGAGACGGCCGCTCCGCTCGAGGGTCTCGACCGCCGCAAGCATCTCACCGCGGTCGCCGCTCGCCAGCTCGACCAGGTACTCGGAAGGGTCCTTGAAGCTCGAGGCCTTCCAGGCGAAGGACTGCGAGGTGTGCTGGTAGCTCATCGCGCGCATTGTAGCGCGGGCGGGAGACCGCAAGTCACCGCCGGGAGGTAGAATTCCCGCGTTCTGGCACTCAATCCGGGAGACGCGATGGGCAGAAGTGGGCTGGTATTCGGGTCGCTGATGCTGGCGGCAGCGGCGATCCCTGCGGGCGCTTTCGCCCAGGCTGGGACAGGAGCGGCGCCGCCCAAGGAGCCGGCGGTCGTCGCCGCGCCGAAGGAGAGCGGCGTCACCGTCTACGCCGGCTACCGCTTCAGCGGCGGGTTCACCGACGAGACCACGGGCAAGACATGGGCGCTGACCGAGGGCCCATCGTTCGCGGTGGCGGCCGATTTCGCGATCGATTCCAAGACGCAGTGGGAGATCTTCATCAGCCACCGGAATTCCTCGCTGCGAGCGAGCGGGTTCTCCCCGGTCTCCCCGGCCCCGGACAAAATCAGCCTGGGCGTTACCTACTATCACCTGGGCGGAACGTACTTCGTCGACAACATCGGCAAGGGCGTCTACGTGATGGGTGGTCTCGGCGCGACCCATTTCGATCCCGGGGCCGACCTCAGCTCGGCGCTGCGCTTTTCGCTCAATCTCGGCGTCGGCTACATGATCCCGCTGGGCCAGACGCTCGCGGTGAAGCTCGAAGGCCGCGGCTACGTCACGCTCGTCAATAGCAGCAGCGCCTTCCTTTGCAGCGGGGGATGCGTCGTGCAGATCAAGGGCGAGACGCTCACCCAGGGCGAGGCCATGGCCGGCCTCGTCTGGCGGTTCTGAGGGAGGAAGCGCCGCCCTTGAGCAGCAAGGCGAGCCAGGAAATCCTCATCGTCGGGGGCGGCATCGGCGGCGTGGCGAGCGCGCTCGCCCTCGCGCGCCGCGGCATTCCCTCGCGGGTGCTCGAGAAGGCCCCCGAGTTCGGCGAGATCGGTTACGGTATCCAGCAGGGCCCCAACGCCTACCGCATGCTCGACTGGCTGGGGGTGATGAAGGATCTCGAGCCACAGGCGGTGTTCACTCGCAACCTGATCCTCATCGACGCGCTCACCGACCGGGAGCTGACGCGGATTTCATGCGGGGACATGTTTCGCAAGCACTTCGGCGCGCCCTACACCGTGGTGCACCGGCGCGACCTGCACGGCGCGCTCCTCGAAGCCTGCCGCAAGCGCGAGGAGATCGCGCTGCATACCTCGAAGGAGCTGGTCGGCTTCGAGGACCATGGCGATGTCGTGGTCGCTCGCTTCGCCGACGGCTCCGAATTCCAGGGGCGCGCGCTAATCGGGGCGGACGGGCTGCGCTCGCGCGTGCGCGAGACTCTGATGGACGACGGCCCGCCGAACCCTGCCGGGCACGTGACCTACCGCGGCGTCATCCCACTGGACCAGGTGAGGGACCAGTCGCACTTCGACGACATGGTGATCTGGATCGGCCCGAACCTGCACTTCGTCCAGTACCGCCTGCGCGGCGGCACCGTCATGAACAACGTGGCAACGGTCGCGAGCCGCAAGTTCGAGAACGGCGAGCGCCGGGATTACGGGGGCCCGGAGGAGCTGGCCGAAGTCTTTTCGCGCACCACGCCGCACGTACAGGAGATGCTCGGCTACGTCGGCAAGGACAAGAACTGGGTGCTGCACGACCGCGAGCCGCGGCCCGGCTGGACGCGTGGCAACGTCGCGCTGCTAGGCGACGCCGCGCATCCCACCCTGCAATACCTGGCCCAGGGCGCCTGCATGGCGATCGAGGACGCGGTGGTGCTCTCCGGCAAGCTCGAAAAGGCGGGGAGCGGCGTCGACGCCGCGCTTAGGGCCTACGAGCAGGAACGGTATCTGCGCACCGCGCGCGTCACGATCACTTCGCGGATCTTCGGCGACATCATCCACGCGAACGGCGGCGCGCGCGATCTGCGCAATCATCTGCTGGCGCAGAGGACGCCCGAAACCTTCTGGGAGGTGGACTGGCTCTACCGGGGAATCGAAGTTTGATCCCGGTACCCTTCCTTCCGGCTACTCCTTCGGCTTGGTCTTGTCCTTGTTCCGCCACACCATCCAAACGAAACCGGCGCAGAAGCCCACGAACAGCACCAGGAAGATGGCCGTGGCAAGCGTGTTGGGCTCGACTGCGGGCTCCGGGGCCTGGGCGCGCGCGGTTGCAAACAGGAAAGAAGCGATCGATCCGGCAAGGAATCTTTTCATGGCGGGCCTTTCACAGAGGCCGTTCGGCGAGCGGTCACGGATAATTTGCACCAAACCGCTTGCAGGAAACTGACGCCCGTCTTTCAATTCGCTGTCAACAGGTGAGGAGGAGGCCGTGTCCGACGACGCATTCCCGGAAAGCCCGCTCGAATTCGGTATTTTCGACTGGATCGAGTGGTCCGATGCGCCGGCGGGCGAAATCTTCGAGCACAAGCTGCAGATCGCCGAAGCCGCGGACAAGGCGGGCTTCTACGCCTGGCACATCGCCGAGCACCAGGGCACGCCGCTCTCGATCGACGGCTCGCCCGCGCTCGTGCTCTCCGCGGCGATCCAGCGCACGAAGAGCCTGCGGCTGGGTGCTCTCACGTTCTGTCTGCCTTGGTACAACCCGTTTCGCTTCTACAACGAGATCTGCATGCTCGATCACATGAGCGGCGGGCGCCTCGAGCTCGGCGTGGGGCGCGGTGTCTCGCCGATCGAGTCCTCCTATTTTTTCATGAAGAACGTCGATGAGTCGCGCGAGCGCTACCGCGAGACGCTCGACGTTTTCTTCGCTGCCTGCGGGAGCTCCGTCCTCGATCACCAGGGGAAATACTTCTCTTACCGGGACCTCGAGCTCTACCTCCACCCGCGCCAGAAGCCGTATCCCCCCCTGTGGTTCCCGAGCAGCGACAAGAACTCGATCGAGTTCACGGCCCGCCACGGCTACCACACCGTGCTCAACACGAGCGCCGCGGAGGCGGGCAAGCTCTACGCGCAGTACCGGGAGGCGTGGGCGCGGCACAGGAACGATCCGGGGCGCCACAACGCGCACGTGCGCGCGCCGAAGCTCGGAAAATCGCAGCACGTGTTCGTCGCCGCCAGCGACGCGGAGGCGCAAAGAACGGGCGGCGCAGCTTACAAGGTCTGGAGCGATCACCTGACCCATCTAACGCGCAAGCACGGCAGACCCGACCTGCTGAACGTCAACCCCGCGTCTGCGGCCGCGATCACGCGCCTGGTGGCCGGCGCGCCGGGGACGGTCGTTCGCGAGCTCGCCGGCGTGGTGCGCGAATCGGGAATCAACTATCTGCTGCTGGTGTTTTCCTTCGGCGACTTGCGCCCGGAGCTGGCGATGCGCTCGATGGACCTGTTCGTGAAGGAGGTCATGCCGGCTCTGCGGGCGGGCGCGGCCTGAAGCGACGGGCTGTATTTTTCCCCCCGGTCAAATATACTAGTCCCGACCCGGACGCAAGGAGGCGCTCCATGGCGAAGGCCTTGAAGAAAGTGCGAGTTTCGATGATGAACGCGATCCACGACCTGCCCTTGCTCGTGGCCCGCGACGAGGGTTTTTTCCGGGACGAGGGGCTCGATGTCGACATCCTCAAGACGCCGGGGTCGGGGCAGCGGGACTCCGACCACCAGGCGCTGCGCGAGAACATCTTCGAGCGCACCATGGAGGCGCTCTACGACCAGGGCCAGTGCGACCAGTTCCGCATGTGCGAATGGGGCGTGATGAAGCGCGCGGTCGAGGCGGAGAAGACCGGTCACCGCCCGGCAAAGATTGTCGCGCTCGGGTCGGCGATGTCGACTTTCGCCATTGTCACCGATCCCAAGGCGCGCATTTACGAGCCCGAGCAGCTGAAGAACAAGCCGATCGCGGTGAGACCGTACAACGGCTCGCACTTCACCACGCTGAAGCTCCTCGAGGGCTTCCTGAAGCGCGAGCAGATCAAGTGGACCTTCGCCGGCACCATGAAGGAGCGCCTGGATGCGCTGGCGAAAGGCGAGGTCGCGGCAGCGAGCCTGATGGAGCCCTGGATCAGCGTCGCGGAGAAGCGCGGCATGCGCGTGCTGATGGAATCGCACTCGACGCGCAGCGAGGCGGCCGGGGACGAGCTCGACGGGGCCACGCTCGCCGCGATGTTCCGCGCGGAAGCGCGCGCCGCCGATGCGATCGACAAGGACCCCGGCAAGCACGCGCGCTACCTGATCGAGGAGGCGGGAGGGCTGCTCGACGCCAAAGACCTCAAGATATCGCGCATCCTCAACGCGCCGCCCGAGCCCTACACGCGCGAGCGCTTCGATCACACCTACCAGTGGACCCTGGGCTGGGGCCTGGTGCAGTCGGGCGCGACCTTCGAGAACACCGTAGATAATCGGGCCTGGCAATAACTTTCTAGGAGGAGGGACTATGAAGAAGGCGAAATCGGCGGCATTTGCCGCCGCGCTGGGACTTGCGCTCGTGGCAACGGGCGCATTCGCCCAGACCATCAAGATCGGCTTCATCACCAGCTACTCGGGGCTGAACGGCAACCTCGGGCCCTACATGGAGCGCGGTGCGCGCCTGTACCTGAAGGAACACCAGAAGGAGCTGCCGCCCGGGGTGAACATCGAGTTCCTCATCCGCGACGATACCGGCCCCAACCCCGACAAGGCGAAACAGCTCGCGCAGGAGCTGATCGTGCGCGACAAGGTGAATCTGCTCGCGGGCGTGATCTTCACGCCGAACGCCATGGCGATCGCGCCGCTCGCGACCGAGGCCAAGGTGCCCTTCATCATCATGAACGCGGGCACCGCGGTGATCACGACGCGCTCGCCCTACATCGCGCGCCTGTCGTTCACCCTGTGGCAGTCCTGCTATCCGCTCGGCCAATGGGCGGCGAAGAAATTCAAGAGGGTCTACACCCTGGTGAGCGACTTCGGCCCCGGACACGACTGCGAGGACGCGATCGTCAGGGCGACCAAGGAATCCGGCGGAGAAGTCGCCGGGACCGTGCGCGTTCCGCTCGTGAATCCGGACTTCGTTCCCTACATGCAGCGGGTGAAGGACGCCAAGCCCGATGCGCTGGCGGTGTTCATCCCCGCGGGGAAGACCGCGACGGCGGTGCTGAAGGCATTCGGCGATCTCGGGCTCGCCAAGTCCGGCGTGAAGCTGATCGGACCCGGAGACGTCACCACCGACGAGGAGCTGGAGAATATGGGCGAGGCGGCGCTCGGCGTGCTCACCGTGCACCACTACTCGGCCGCGGCGACGCGCCCGGCGAACCAGGCCTTCGTAGCCGCGTGGAAGCGCGACTACGGCGCGAACGAGACGCCCAACTTCGTCGCGGTCGGCGGCTGGGACGGCATGGCGGCGATCATGTACGTGGTGAAAGAGCAGAAGGGCAAGATCGATCCGGACCGCACCATGGAGCTCCTGAAGAATTTCAAGGACCCGAACAGCCCGCGCGGCCCGATCTCGATCGATCCCGCGACACGCGACATCGTGCAGCCCGAATACCTGCGTGAAGTGCGCAGGGTCGGCGGCAAGCTCGCCAACGTCGAGATCGAAACGCTGGGCGCAGCGGTCAAGGATCCGTGGAAGGAGTTAAACAAGAAGTAAGACGCGGCTTGCCTTCGATACCGAGAAACGCGATGCACTTCGGTGCATCGCGCTTTTTTTTGTACCGCAATGGTGCGTGCACGGAAGCTGCAGTGAACGCCCTTATAGAGCTAACGCACTGTTTCAGATTGACAATCCTTTCTCAGATCGCAGTGGCATGACGCTTGCTGCACTGCGTTATGTGAACACCAAACTCAACTGGGTATTCGCGTTTGCTTTCGGGCTTCTTGCGTCGCTTGCTCTGCCATCAGGCGCCGCCGAGGCGATCGTTAGCGCCGTGGCGTGGGTCGGGGATCTGCGGATAGCGGAATTCGCCGTCGCCGCCAACGCGCTGACGATCGTTCCGTAGAACGCGCGCCGGGCACCTGACTCGAGCCCGCGCGCGCGTTTTTTCGGCGGCCCCGCTAAGCGGGCGGCACGCTACATCTTGAGCAGGCGCTGGGTGTTGCCGGAGAGGATTTTCGTCCGGTCCTCGAGGCTCAAGGGCAGGTCCGCCATCCATTTCGTTCCGGGCGGATTCGGAACGAAGGGGTAGTCGACCGAGAAGAGGATCCGGTCCACGCCCATCTCCATGATGCAGCACATCAGCGCGGGCGTGGAGAAGTTGCCGCTCGTGGTGATCCAGAAGTGCTCGCAGAAGGTATCGCGGAAGTTGCTGGGCTTGTCGGCCCCGCGCGAGAGCGCCATGTTGATGCGCCAGGCCGAGAAGGGCAAGGACTCGCCCAGATGCCCGAGGATGATCTTCAGGCGCGGGTATTTCTCGAATGCGCCCGACAGAATCATGCGGATGCCGTGCGTGGCGGTCTCCACGGTGTAGCCCCAGGCCGCGGTGAGGAGCTGGGGAAACCTGTCCAGATAGTCCTTGTAATAGGCGTCGGCGACCGCCTGCACGGGCGAGGACGGGTGGATGTAGAGCGGCACGTCGAGCGCCTGAGCGCGCTCGAATATCGGCCAGAATCGCTTGTCGTCGAGAAAGACCCCATTCGTGGGCCCGTGCACCATCGCGCCTTTGAAACCCAGCTTGGTGACAGTGCGCTCGAGCTCATCCGCCGCCGCTTTCGGGTCGGCAGTGGGAAGCGCGGCGAAGCCGGCGAAGCGGTCCGGGTGCGCGCGCACCGCCTCGTTCAGGCGGTCGTTCGCGCGCTTGGCGAGCGGGACCGCCGTCGCTGCGTCGAGTCGCTGCGTAGAAGGCGCGCCGTGCGAGATCACCTGCACGTCGATTCCGGCTTCGTCCATCTCCCTGATGCGCAGCGCGCCCAGGTCGTCCAGCCGCTTGCGCAGCTCGGGGCTGCGGGCCTCGCCGCTCCCGAAGGTTTTCGCCACGTCTGCGTCCCAATAATGCTCTTCGAGCGCGATGACGAAGGGCCTGTTCCTGACTGCCATGGGTTTGATCGCTCCTGCAATAGGTAGTGGACTCAGCGGCCCGCGGGCCGGAACTCGAGGATGAAGTTCCACAGCGGCATGTCGCCGACGTTTGTCACGCTGTGGATGATCGGCTCGCGGAAGTTCACTACGCTGGGCGGTTCCTGCGGTGCGTCCTTGCCGTCGATGACCTGCCGAAGCAACGGCCCCTGGTTGATGCGGATCTCGAGGCGCTGGCTGTGGCTGTGGCGCTCGCGTGTGTCCCCCGGCGCGAGCCGCTCCTCATAGATGAAGAAGCGCTCGCCCTCGTACACGATCGTGTTCTTCGCCGGCGGGATGGTCTCGGCGGGCGACTTGGCCGCCGGGTGATTGGGCTTGATCGCCACCTCGAAGAAAGCGCCGCCCGTCGGGGGCTGGTAGGATTCGCCCGCCTTGAACACCGCGACCTCGCCGCGCCGCATCGCGCGCAGCACCTTGCCGAACCGCAGCTGGATCTCGCCCATCGCCACGATCACGCGCTCCGCGCATCCCGGCGTCGAGGCCTTGGCGCACGGCGCGTCATCGCGGCTCACGAGCACGTAGTCGTTCTCGAGCGCAGCCGCGGCCCACAGCGGACCGGCATTGAGGAGCGCCGCGAACAGTGCCACGGCGGGCCAGCGTATTGAGACTGGTATCATCGAATGCTCCGGAATCGTCCTGTGCGCCCGCCTAAGATAGCATCTGCAGGCACACTTCGGTTTTCCAAACCTATCAGTTCTGCCGCTCGATGTTCTTCAGCTCGACGACGCGCTTCCAGCGCGCGATCTCGCGCTCGATGAGCGCGCGCATTTCCTCGGGGCTGGAGGGCGTGGGCACGCCGCTCAGGTCGGCGAGGCGCTGCCGCACCTCCCGCTCCTTGAGAATCGAGCGCATTTCGCCGTTCAGGCGCTCGATGATCGCGCGCGGTGTCGCCGCGGGGACCGCGAGGCCGAGCCACGAGCTCATTTCCACGCCGGGGAGCGTCTCGGAGATCGTCTGGAGCCCGGGCAGGGCTGGATGCCGCGTCGGCGAGGACAGGGCGAGCGCGCGCAGCTTTCCCGAGCGGATGTGCCCGAAGGAGGCCGTGCCCGTTTCGATGGTCGCATCGACGCGGCCAGCGAGCACGTCCACCAGGGCGTTCGCGCTGCCCTTGTAAGGCACGCCGAGGATCACGGTGCCGGCCTCGATGTTGATCCATTCGCCCAGCAGGTGCACCAGAGTGCCCGGGGTCATCGAATACGTGAGTTTCCCCGGAGCATCGCGCGCGCGCGCGATCAGGTCCGCGAACGAACGGATCTCCGAATCCGGCGCGACCGAGATTACCAGCGGATAGGCGACCACCGTTCCCACCATTCCGAAGTCGCGCACCGGATCGTAGGGAAGCGCCCGGTTGAGGGCCGCGGTCGCCGGATGCGCCCCGGAGAGCAATACCAGAGTGTGGCCGTCGGGCGGCGATTTCGCGAGGGCGTCGTTCGCGAGCAGGCCCGCGCCGCCGGGCTTTTGCTCAACGATGACAGGCTGGCCGAAGCGCTCGGCGAGCCTCTGCGCAAGGAGCCGGCTGACCAGATCGTTGCCCGAGCCGGGCGGCGAGCCGACGAGGAAACGGATCGGCCTGACCGGGTACGTCTGCGAAATCGCCTCGCCGGCGGCGAGCGCGAGGGCCGCAAGCATCGCGGCGGCGAGTCGAAAGACTCCTGTCATTTCGGGGAACAGAGTTTTGGGGAAAAGGTGGCGCGATTCCGGAATGTGACTCATCCCAATCCGGATTGCTAAGCGTCGAGTTCCGGATAATGCCTGAAGAGGTCGTGCCGGTTGAAGCCGATGCGCCGTTTCGACGCGAGGTAGGCGGCGATGCGCGGCCGCGACGCGACGCGGTCGTGCAGCGCGACTTGCCGCGGGTATTTTGCCTCCAGCCTTTGCATCGCGCGGGGGAAGGCATAGCGCAGGCCCGCGATCATCTGGAAGAGCGACAGGTCCGCGTATGAGAAAGCCTTGCCGAGAAGCCATCCTCCTTTTTCGCGCATCAGCACCCGCTCGAAGTAGCCGAGGAATTTCGGCAGGCGCTCGGCGGTGAAGTGCGCGGCGCGGCGCTTCGATTCGGGCTTCTGGTCCTCGTAGTAGAAGGCGCCCCCGATCGGGTGATGCGCGTCGTGCACTTCGACCAGCCAGTCGGCGATGGTGAGCTGGAGCTGGTGCGCCCAGAGCCGCGTCGCCTCCCCCTTCGGCGCGAGGCCGTGGCGCGGGGCGAGCCACAGGAGAATGTTCGCCGTCTGCGCGATCACCAGTCTCCCCGCTTTCAGGAAAGGCGGAGCGAACGGCAGGCGTCCGGCGGATTTGCCTTCCAGGAAGCGCGTCATGGCCGCAACGCTGCGCTGCGGCGTTCGCGCGACATCGATGTAGGCGGCGCCCGCTTCCTCCAGCGCGAGCCGCACGAATTCCCCGCGGCCCTGAATCGAGGGCCAGTAATAGAGCTCGTAGCGCATGGGGTTCTCCTTCAAGACAGGTCAGGCTGCGCGAGGGATCCAGCGCCGCGAGCGATAAATGAGAAAGAGCGCGATCCCGGTCGTCACCAGGCTCCAGGCGATGCCATTGACGAACGCCGCGCGGTAGGAACCGGTCATGTCGAAAACCCAGCCGGGCATCCAGCCGCCGAGCGCCATGCCGACGAGCGTCGCCATGAGCACGGTGCCGGTGCGCGTGCCCGCTTCGCGCGGGGAGAAGTACTCGCGCACGATAAGCGGGTACGAAGGCACGATGCCTCCCTGAAACAGGCCGAACAGAGCCGACACCACGTAGAGCGCGGCGAGTCCGTCGAAAGGCAGGAACAGCGCGAGTGCGCTCGCCTGGAGCACGGCGCCAAGCAACAGCGTGCCCAGTCCTCCAATGTGGTCGGCGATCCAGCCCGAGGCGAGGCGGCTGACGATGCCGAAAGCCATCATGATCGAGAGCATCTCGGCGCCGCGCGCGGCGGGAAAGCCCAGATCCGCGCAGTACGCGACCATGTGCACCTGGGGCATGGACATCGCGACGCAGCACGCCACCCCTGATACGCACAGCAGCCCCTGCAGCTGGCCGGGGGAGAACCCGAGCGGCTGCTCGGGGTTCGACGACGCTCCCCGCGCGGCCGCACCCGCCGGCGCGAGCCCCGCGATCGCTGGCGGTTTGCGGCGGAGGGCGAGCGCAAACAACGGCATCGCGAACAAACAGATCAGGCCGGTCCCCATGTAGGTCGCGCGCCATCCGGAAGTGTCGATGAAGTGCTGCATGAGGGGCGGCCACACCGTGCCTGCGAGGTAGTTGCCGCTCATCGCGATTGCCACCGCGATGCCGCGCCTGCGCGTGAACCACAGCGTGATG
>VBCH01000164.1 GCA_005884455.1 Betaproteobacteria bacterium | reverse complement strand
GAAGTCCCTCCCAGAGTCGTAGGGAAGCTTCGTGTCAATCCCTGGGTGGACTGCGTGAGCGCTGATGATCATACCGATGGTGTGGCCGTCGGCCGGCGCTTGGGCGATCGCATTGGTACCGACGATGCCGCCCGCGCCGGCCTTGTTCTCGACGAATAGCGGTTGGCTGATGGTCTTGGTCATTTCGGTGGCGATGATGCGCGCGAGCACATCGGTCGTCCCGCCGGGCGGGAACGACGAAATGATGCGGATCGGCTTGGTTGGATACTGCGCGAGCGCGGTGGCGCTAAGGACGAGCGAGGCGGCTGCGAGCACGAGCTTTGGTGCGGTCATGCGAACCTCCCCGGTTCTGCAGACACGGCGAAAGCTTAGTCCCTCCCGCGAAAAATAGGAAATTCAGTCCGCCCGTCGCTGACGTTCTTGATCATGGCCGAGGAAGATCCGGCATCTGCTCTCGACCCAAAGCGGACATTCGCGTCAATCGCAATTCAAGCGTTTTTCCGCAGCCTCAACGTCCAGGCTCACCGGCGCGCAGCCGGCGGATTCAAAGCATGACGCGAACTCGCGCGCGCGTCCGCGTGTCGCGTGCCGTTCGGGCTCAAGGTTTTTCATGTTTTCCAACAAGGCTGTCGAGTATGCAGCTGAATCACTGCGGAGTGATCCCGGCGGCCTTAAAGATCCGGTCGTAATGCGGCAGTTCGGATTTAATCAGCGCCGCAAATTCCTCAGCGCTACCGCCGCGCGGTTCGACCCCCATGCTCGTCAGCTTCGCAACGATGTCTGGCATGACAAGGATTTGGTTTAGCGCACTCCCAAGTTTCTCGGTAATTTCCTTCGAAGTCCCGCCCGGCGCAACCTCCCCCATCCAAGGCAAGATATCCGAGCCCGAAAATCCCTGCTCAGCGATGGTCGGTATGCTCGGTGCGAGAGGCAGACGCCGTGCGCCTGTAACGCCGAATGCTTTCACCTTGCCGCTTGTCACGCGCGCTAAGCCGGTGACGGCAGGCTCGAAGTAGAGCGATATGTGGCCGCCGAGTAGAGCGGGAATTGCGTCAGTCAACCCCTTGAAGGGCACGTGCACGATGTTCACGCTCGCAGCGAGTTTCAACATTTCGCCCTCGAGGTGACCGAACGAGCCAGTTCCGGGCGATCCAAAGGTGAGCTTTCCCGGGTTCGCTTTCATATATGCGATCAGCTCGGTGAGGTTGTTGGCTGGTAGGGACAGGTTCCCAACCAGAATGTTCGGTAGGAAGCAAACGAGCGAAACCGGTTCGAAACCCTCAGGATCGTAGCTCAAACGCTTATGAAGAAACCGGGGGGCCATGAAGCTGGTGTTCGAGGCCATGAGAAACGTGTATCCGTCGGCAGGTGCGTGCGCAGCGGCCTCCGTGGCGATCAACCCCGATGCGCCCGGCCTGTTGTCTACGATAAATGGCTGGCCCAGCATCGCGGAGAGTTTTTCGTCGATCGGTCGCGTAATCACGTCCAACGCGCCACCCGCGGGGAACACAAGGATCATGTGCACTGGCTTGCTCGGCCAAGCGCGCGCCACTTGCCCGGTCGCAGGTACGACACCGAAGATCGCAAACGCGCAAAACATTGCCGCCGCTATGTAGCACCCGTTTAAGCGACTGCGGCTTTGTGACATAGAGTGTCCTCCTCAATGCCGAGCCGAACTGGCTCAATGTACGTTCATGACGCCGAACGTAAATTGATTGACAAATTAGGCGACAAACTTGTCATCTCCCGACTCCGTCAACACCTTACGCCTGTGAAGGTGTTGAGGCAATTCCGTCTCGAGGGATGGGGTCCGCTTTGGCCGGCTCCGAGCTAGCGTTAGCGACCCAAAGCGGTCACTCCATCTCAGAGCGACTCCACGTAGCTATCCCGATGCTGGTAGAGTGGTTCGTCCTTCAGGGGAGGAACATTATGACCCGGCACCATTGCAATCGCTCAAACGAACTGGCCCAGTAAGCCGATACGCATCGTTGTACCGTTGCTCAGTCCTTGTTGCCGAGCAACCCGAGAAAGAACGCGTACTGCAGCGCTCTCTCTTCCAGCGCCTCGAAGCGGCCGGACTTGCCGCTGTGGCCGGCTTCCATGTTGATGTGGAAGACGAGCGGGTTCTTGTCGGTCTTGAGCGCGCGCAGGCGCGCGACGTACTTCGCCGGCTCGTAGTACTGCACCTGCGGGTCCCACAGGCCGGTGCTGACGAAGAGCGCCGGATAGGCTTTGCGTGCGACGTTGTCGTAAGGCGAGTAGGACAGTATGTACTCGTACACGCCCTTCACGCGCGGGTCGCCCCATTGCGTCCATTCGTTCGCGGTGAGCGGAATGGTCTCGTCGAGCATGGTGGTGACGGCATCGACGAAAGGCACGCGCAGCGAGATCGCGCGGTAGCGGCTGCCGGCCTGGTTGGCGATGGCGCCCATCAGCAGGCCGCCGGCCGAGGCGCCTTCGGCGAACACCTTGCCGCGCGCGGCATAGCCGTTGGCGACCAGAAAATCGGTTACGTCGACGAAGTCGTTGAAGGTGTTCTTCTTGTGCAGCAGGCGGCCGTCCTCGTACCACTCCTGGCCGAGCTCGGCGCCGCCGCGCACGTGGGCGATGCCGTACACGAACCCGCGGTCGACGAGCGACACGGCGCGCAGGTCGAACTGCGGGTCGTTGGAGTAGCCGTACGCGCCGTAGCCGTCGAGCAGAAGCGGCGCGGCGCCGTTGCGCTTGACGAGGTCGGGCCGGTAGAGGATCGACACCGGGATGCGCTTGCCGTCGCGCGACGGCGCCCACAGCCGCTCGGAGCGGTACCTGGCGCTGTCGTAGGTCGGCACCGGGTCGACCTTGCGCAGGCGGCGCTCGCCGCTGCGCAGGTCGAGGTCGTAGACCGTCGTCGGCGAGACGAGCGACGCATAGGTGTAGCGCACGTGCGCCACGGCGGGCTCGGGATTGTCCTTGAGCCCCATGACGAACGCCGCTTCGTCGGCCGGCGCCTCGACGTGGCGCGCCGGCGCCGCGCCCCAGGGCAGCACGCGCACGCGCGAGTTGGCTGCGACGCGTTCCTGGATCGCGATCGCGCCGTCGAACAGCACGAAGTCGTCGAGCGCGGCGTCCTTGCGGTGCGGGACGAGGTCCTTCCATCCGCGCCGGTCGGCGGGGTCGGCGCCCGCCTCCACCAGGCGGAAGTTGCGCGCGGAGTCGTTGGTTCGGATCACCCAGCGTCCGCGGAGATGGTCGGGGTAGTCGCGCACGTCGGGACGGCGCGGCAGCACGACGCGCGGCGACGCCTGCGGCTCCGCGCTCGGCACCACGCGGAGCTCCGTCGTGTCGAAGCCCCAGATCAGGATCATCACGAACTCGCGCGACGCGGTGCGCCGGATCGTCGTGAACAGCGTCTTGTCCGGCTCGTCGTAGACGAGCACGTCGTCGCGCGGCTCCGTGCCGGCGGCATGCCGGAACACCGGCCCGCTCTGCAGCGTCTGCGGATCCTGCCGGATGTAGAAGATCGTCCGGTTGTCCGCGCCCCAGGCCAACACCTCGAGCACACCGGGAATCGCCTCGGGCAGCAGCGCGCCCGTTGTCAGGTCGCGCACGCGCAGCGCGTACATGCGCCGTCCCTGCGTGTCCTCGGCGTAGGCGAGCCGGCGGTTGTCGGGGCTCACCGCCCAGCCGCCGACGCGGTAGTACGCCTTGCCGGCGGCGAGCTTCGGCACGTCGAGCAGCACCTCGTCCGCCGCGCCGGGCGCCATGGCCTGCGGCGTGCCCGCCCGGCGCAGGTACACCGGATACTCCGCGCCCGGCGCGAACTGCCGCCAGTACCAGTAGCCGTTCTCGTAGTACGGCACGGTGCTGTCGTCCTCCTTGATGCGCGCGCGCATCTCCGCGACGAGGCGTGCTTTGAGCGGCTGCAAGGGCGCCATGAAGGCGTCGGCGTAGGCCTTTTCCGCCCGCAGGTACGCCATGATCTCCGCGCGCTTCACCTTCGGATCGTCGTCGCGCATCCAGTGGTAGTCGTCGACCCGGTCGCCCTGCGGGCTCTTCACGACGTACGGGATGCGCGGCGCCACCGGCGGCTCGAGCGCCTGCCCATGCACGGCCGGCACGACGGTTCCGAGCAGCGCGAGCAAGAGGGCCTTGGTGGCGCTCATAGAGGCCTTTATCTGGCGGCTCGCCGAAGATAGGCGAAGCTTGCGGCGACCGCGATAACCAGCGGCAGAACCAAGATGCCCAACCCCATCAACGAACGACCCGATGCGTACTCGGGGATCGCTACGAAGACCGCTGCGCTAGCCCCCGCAGCCAGAAGTAGTGCCCAGCCGGCCAACCTGTTGGCGCGAAACCAGAGCTCGCGATCTGCGAGGGTTTGCTGCGTTCGCAAGCCATACAGGCGATTGGGAGGGATCATCTTCAGAATTAGCGGGATGCTCGCCGCTGCGAAAATTGCACACGGCACCAGAAAAGAGATCGCTCCGTCGTCCAGAAGGGCTCTCGTACCTCAAGCACATCGCCACC
>VBCH01000242.1 GCA_005884455.1 Betaproteobacteria bacterium | reverse complement strand
GGGACTGGACTGGCAGCAGCGCATCAACTGGGACCGGCTGCGCAAGTACCGCCTGGAACGCGCGCGCGCGCGAATGAAGGCGGCGGGCCTCGGCGCGATGCTGCTGATGTACGACGAGAACGTCCGGTATGTCACCAGCACGCTCACTCCCGGCTGGAACCGCCTGAAGCCGGGGCTGCGCTACGCCATGCTCTGCGGCGACGACGCCCCCGTTCTATTCGAACAAGGCGATATCGGCATGCAGATCGAGCGCCATTCGCCGTGGATCCCGAAGGACCACGTGCGCTGGTCCTACGCCTGGATCAAGGGCGCGGCCGGGCCCGCCTCGCTCGCTCAAGTGAAGAAGTTCACCAACGCGATCAAGCAGGAGATGAAAAAGGCGAACGTTGCCGGCGCGAAACTGGGCGTCGACTTCATCGATATCAACATGCTCAAGGTCTTCGCCGAGGAGAAGATCGAGTGGACCGACGGCATGACGCCGATGATGGAGGCGCGAGCAATCAAGAACGAGGACGAGCAGGAGGCGCTGCGCATGGTGGGCGCGATCGGCGACGCCGCGCACTGGGAGTTCATGAAGTTCCTGCAGCCCGGGCGCACCGAGAACCAGCTGACCGCGCATATCATGCAGTACCTGTACTCCGTCCCGGGCATGGAGGACGTCGAGGACGTGATCGTGTCCTCGGGCCCGAACACCTGGCCGAACTGGCGCAACTTCTCAGACCGCATCGTCAAGCCCGGCGACATCGTGTTTATGGATCTTGCAGCCCTGACTTGGAATGGTTACAAGTCTTGTTACTACCGCACCTATTGCGCGGGCAAGGAGCCCACTTCGGAGCAAAAGGATATTTATGCCACGGCGCTCAAGTGGCTGTACGACTCGATCAAGGCGGTGAAGGTCGGCGCCACCACGCGGGAGATCGCCTCGAAATGGCCCTCGGCGAAGGAAGCCTGGGGCTACGCGGAGGAGGATCAGGCCGCGGCGAACCTCTGGGGCCACGGGCTCGGCCTCGCGCAATACGACCAGCCGGTCATTTCGCGCATCTGGTCTCTCGACCACCCGATCGAGATCAAGGAAGGCATGGTGTTCGCGCTCGAGACCCAGCACGGCAAGAAGTTCGAGTGGGGCGTGCGCATCGAAGAGATGCTGATCGTCCACAAGGACAAGATCGAGATCATTTCCAACTTCCCGGTCGAGCAGATCACCGTGGTCGATCCCATGCCGGGCTACTCGACGCTCGCGGGGCGCTAGGCAGCTTTGCGCACCGCTCTCCTCCAAGCGCCCCGCAAGCTCGCGGTCGTCGAGCGCGCCAAGCCCGCTCCCGGCGCCGGCGAGGTGATCATCGAGACCGCCGCGACGGCGGTCTGCCATACCGATCTCTCGATCTACGTCGGGGAGCATCCCGGTGTGCACTATCCTGTGGTGATGGGCCACGAGTCGACCGGCATCGTCGATTCGATCGGCGAGGGCGTCACCGGGCTGAAGTCGGGCGAGCACGTCATCATCAACCCGATCATCACGTGCGGGACGTGCGACCAGTGCGTGCGCGGAGCGGGGAACCTGTGCCGCAACGCCGGCCTGTTCGGCCGGGAGATCGAAGGCTCGCTCTCCCAGTATGTCAAGCTCCCCTCGCGCTACGTCCACGTGCTGCCGCCGCGCCTGCCGCTGGAAGCGGCGACGCTCATCGAGACCCTCGCGACGGTGCGCCACGCGCAGCACCGCGTGGGCGTCGCGACGGCGGAATCGGTGGTGGTTCTGGGCATGGGCACGGCCGGCCTGCTGCACGCCCGCCTCGCGGTCCTGACCGGGGCAACCCCGGTCATCGCGATTTCTCGCACCCAGTGGAAGCTCGACATGGCCGAGCGCATGGGCGTGCATCACGCCATCCAGGCGTCCTTGGAGAAATCGGTCGAGGAGGTGAGGCGCCTCACGGGAGGGAAGGGCGCCGACGTGGTCATCGACGCGGCGGGCAGCGCGGAAGCGCTGAGGGCAGCGATGGACATGCTCAGGCCCGGCGGGCGCTTCGCGGCGTTCGCGGTGAGCCACGAGACGGTCCGCGGCTTCTCCACCTTTCCGCTGTATTTCGGCGAGATCAGCATCATCGGCTCGCGCGCGCTCACTCCGCAGGACATGAACCCGAGCATCCAGCTGATCGCATCGGGCGCGGTGGACGTAAACGGTTTCATCAGCGCCAAGTACCCGCTGACCGACGCGGCGGCGGCCTTCGAGGAGTACGAGCGCAACCCGAGCCGCATCCTGCGGCTGGTGATCGATTCGCAAGGCTAGCGCGCATGGATTCCCTCGTCGTTCCTCTTGCGGCGCCCGAAGCCGCCGACGCTCTACGCTTCGGACCCAAAGCGGCGAATCTCGCCGCGCTCGGGCGCGCGGGAATGTCCACTCCCGGCGGCTATGCCGTCGACGCGGAGGCGTATCGAATGCAGCTCGCAGCGCTCGGCCTCGAGGCCACCGCGCGCGAGGTGTTCGCGGCGGAGGACCGCGCGCGCGCGCGGCGCTGCGCGCTCGACATGAAGCTCGGGCTCATGGAGAGCGCGGTCGCGCCGCAGCTGCTCGAACCGCTGCTCGCCGCGTGGCGGGCGATCGTTTCCTCCGGGAAACGCGGAGTGGTGCGCTCGTCCGCGCTGGTCGAAGACCGCGCGGACTCGAGCTTCGCGGGCCAGTTCGAGAGTTTCCTGGACCTGCAGAACGAGGAGGAGTTTCTGGTTGCGGTGCGCGCCTGCTGGGCGTCGCTGTGGTCTACGCGTGCGCTGCGCTACATGGCGACTCACGGCCTCGATCCGGCGGACACCGCGATGGCGCTCGTCGTTCAGCCGCTCGTTGCGGCCCGCGTTTCCGGAGGCGGCCTGTCGCGCACCGCCGAAGGCGATAGGGTGATCAACGCGGCCCCGGGCTTGGGATCGGGCGTAGCGCAGGGCGAAGTCGCGCCCGACCGCTACGTGCTCGATCGGGACGGTAACTTCAAGGAATCGGCGCTCGGACGCAGCTACCACGGCGTCGCATGCGTCCACGGCAGGAAGGCGCTGTCGCGCTCGTTCGCGGGCAGTCGCTGCCTGGACCCCGAGCAGGTCGCCGAGCTCGGACTGCTGATGAAACAGAGCGAGGAGACGATCGGCGGGCCCGTGGAGATCGAGTGGGCGGCGGACGAGTCCGGAATCAAGCTGCTCCAGGCACGGCCGCTGCGCGTCGCCGAGGCGAACGTGCCCGACGAGATCTGGCTGCAGCATCCGCGGCTCGACGGCCATCCTTCCGGAATCGGCTTTGGCTCGGGACGCGCCCGGGTGGTGAGCTGCGAATGCGAGCTCGAGCGCGTCGCTCCGGGGGACGTGCTGGTGACCACCGTCGCCGGGCCCGCGCTGGGTGCGGTGCTCGCGCATGTCGCGGGCGTGGTCGCGGAGCTGGGCGGGAGCACCTCGCACCTCGCGTCGCTCGCGCGCGAGCGCGGCGTCCCCATGGTGCTCGGCGTGCTCGACGCGACGCGGCGCATCCCCGACGGATCCACGGTCGCGGTCGACGGCGTCTCCGGCGTGGTGAGGTGGATGCAGTGAAGGCGAAGGTGGTCATCACCGACTATGTCTGGGAGTCGCTCGACGTGGAGAAGAAGACGCTGGGCGAGCTGGCCGATCTGGTTCCGCTCAAGACGAAGAAACCCGAGGAATTCCTCGACGCGGCGAAAGACTGCGATGCGCTGCTCAACACCTATGCCGGGCCGATCACCGCCGCCGTGATGAGCAAAATGCCCAAGTGCCGGATCATCGCCCGCTACGGAATCGGCGTGGACACCATCGATCTGGACGCCGCGACGCAGGCCGGGATCATCGTCACCAACAATCCCACCTATTGCATCGAGGAGGTTGCCGAGCAGACGATGGCGCTGATCCTCGCGTCCGCGCGCAAGATCCCCTTCTACGACCGCATGGTCAGGTCGGGTCGCTGGGAAGTGCCGCCGGGGAAGCCCATTTACCGGCTCGCAGGGCGGACGCTCGGCCTGGTCGGCTTCGGCAACATCGCGCGAGCGGTCGCGGCGCGGGCCGCGGCCTTCGGTCTCGCCGTGCTCTACAGCGATCCCTTCGTGAAGGAGGGGCAGTTCAGGGTTCCCGGAAAGGCCGTCGATCTCGACACCGTGCTGCGCGAATCCGATTTCGTGTCCCTGCATCCTCCGCTCACGGCGCAGACGCGAAAGATGATCGGCGAGGCCGCTTTCGGAAAAATGAAGCGGAGCGCCGTCCTGATCAACTGCGCGCGCGGCCCGATCGTCGATACCGATGCGCTGGTGCGCGCCCTGGACGCGAAGCAAATCGCGGGCGCCGCGCTCGACACGGTCGATCCCGAGCCGCTTCCCGACCCTCATCCCTTGCGCGGCCGCGACAACGTCATCCTCAATCCGCACGTCGCCTGGTACAGCGAGCAGGCGATGGCGGGACTTCAGGCCGGAGCGCCGGGCGAGGTTCGCCGCGTGCTTTCGGGAGAGTGGCCGCTCAACGTGGTGAACGGGGCGGTGAAGGCGAAAAATCGGGCGGGCTTGTAGTACAGTATCCACGCCAGGAGGAGACCATGATTTCCGTACGCACCACAGCGCTTGCGCTCGCCTGCCTGATCTGGGCGGGCGGGGCCCACGCCCAAGGGAAGTGGACGAAGCTCGCCGCGTTCCCCGAGCCGGCGGAGGAGCTGCTCGGCGCCTCGGCGGGCGGCAAGATGTACGTGTTCTGCGGCCTCGCTCCGGGATGGAAGCCGATCGGCATGGTGTACGAATACGATCCGGCGGGCGACAAGTGGACGAAGAAGAAACCGATGCCGCTCGCCTCGCACCACGTCTCTTTTACCGAATACAAGGGCAAGATCTATGCGTTCGGCGGATTCGTGCTTCCGCAGTCGGGCCCGGCAGCCTGGGTTCCGATCGACAACGCATGGGAGTACGATCCCGCGACCGACAACTGGAAAGCCCTCGCGCCGCTGGCGACCAAGCGCGGGTCGCCGGTCGCGGTGACGGTCGCGGACAAGATCTACGCCACCGCCGGAGTGGTGAACGGAAAGGTCTACGTGATCGGCGGGCGCGTCGGCGGCGCATTCGTGTCGAGCGGCTCCTCCAACGTCGGCATCGTCGAGGAATACGACCCGGCGACCGACACGTGGGGCGCGCCTCGCGCGCGCATGCCGAGCGCGCGCAGCGCGATGTCCTCGGGTACCTGGGGCGGAAAGATCTACGTCACCGGCGGCGAAGGACAGGACTACGTGAATATGTACGCTTTCCGGGCTCTCGAAGCCTACGACCCGGGGACGAACACCTGGACGGTCCTTCCCAACATGCCGGTAGGGCGCCATGGACTCGCCGGGGCGGTCGTCGGCAACCGCCTGCACATGGTGAGCGGAGACGTGCAGTCGGCCGGGACCGGCGTGCCCGTGCACACCGAGTCGCACGATGCCTACGATTTGAAATAGGCCGCTACGGGGCGGACAGCGCGCGCTCGATCCGCTCAGCGGTCGCCGGGTGGGTCGAAAGGTAGCCGAACCCGCCGCGCCCGTCCGTGCCCGCGGCGGCGCGGCCGCGTTTTTGCCCCTCCATCCTCGCGAGGATCTCGGCGAAATACTTCGGAGACAGGCCGATCTCCTTCAGACGCCGGAAGGCATAGGTGTCGGCTTCGTCCTCGAGTTGGCGCGAATAGCCGCTCTGCAGCAGTGCCGTGGGAAGCGTCACCGCAAGCCCCGTGATCGACACGGCGTCACCCGCGAGCGCAGCGATCAGCGCGGCAAGGCCGGCGGCCTGGATCGCAAGGCGCAGCCCGTGGCGGTGGCGCACGTGGCCGATCTCGTGGGCGAGCACCGCGGAGATCTGGGCGTCGTTCTCTGCGAGCCTCACCAGAGCGTCGGTGATCACGATCGTGCCGCCGGGCAGGGCAAAGGCGTTGGCTCCGAGTCCCTTGCAAGCACGGAACTCGAGCCGGTAGTCGTAGCCGTCGTCCAGGCGTGCCGTCAGCGCGGCGAGGTCCTGCCTCACTTTGTCCTGTTTTGCGAGGCCGATATCGGATTTGTCGCACACGGCCTGGTCGATGCTCGCGAGGGTCTGCTCGCCGAGCTTGACCTCCACCTGCACCGGGACATGCGTGGCGACCAGGCCCGCGGCGAGCGGGAGCCCGTAGACCACGCACCACCAGCTGAACGCCGCCGCTACGACGACCCCGGCGAGCGCGAGCGGCCAGCGGCTCTCCAGCGCGTGCACCCACGTCTCCAGTCGGTTCGAGCGCGGAAACAGCGCGCGCAGCGCAGCGTCGGCGTCGGTCTGGAGCTGCGCCCCGCCGGGAAGGTGGAGAATGCGGCGCGTGCCGGCGAGGGGCGGCTCGACCCGCACGTTCGCGAGCGGGACCTCGAGCTTGAATCCTCCTTCTCCGGTGACGTACAGGCTCTGGGTGTACGCCTGCACGCGGGCGGCCTTGCGCGCCGAGGTCCTGCCGTCGTAGTAAACCGCGTCGAATTCAATCACGGTGGGACTACAGCGAGAGATCGAAGTTGAACATCTCCCCGATCTCCTCGCCCGCGGCGCTCACTTCGGCGGATTCGGCCACGACGAAGCTGTCGAGGCCACCCTCGGCGAAAAGCGTCATTTTCTGCGCCTGGTAGCGCATGGCGCGAACCAGCGCCCAGGGCGTGGCGAGCCCGAGGCTAGCGACGATGGCGATGATGTTGACGAGGTACAACACGAACAGGTCGTTGGTCCGCAACGCGCACTCGAAGCGGATCTTTCCGATGCGAACGGTGCCCCAAGTCGCATTGGCGATCTCCGCCCGGATGTAGGAGAAGATGAACAGGTATCCGACGTAGCCGACCAGAGTGCCGATCACGGACGCCGTGCTGCGGCTGTCGGGGAGGGCTGTGCCGAAGAGCCATCCCACCAAGCTCACGGCCAGCCCGACGAAAAGCCCGAGACCGACTGCCCGCAGGTAGATTCCAAGGTAACTCAGATCGGGGACGGCGAACTCGGTCGTGCCGTAGCTGTGGTTGCGAAACAGGAATTCCATCAATCGCGCCTTGAAATACGGGTACGCCAAGCCGAATGTCACGACGAGGATGATCCCAGTCCAGAGCAGCAGCCCGAGGCACTTAAGATAGGTGCCGCGGAAGCGCAGGCGGACGTTGCGATAAACGGTGTTGTGGGCGTTGAACGCCATCGAGCGCACGATGAGCCAGGGCAAGGCGACGACCGCGACAATCGCGAGCGCCCAGATCAAATAGGGCGCGAACCTCGCGGCGCCGTAGAAGGCCGCGGCCGCGGCGACCGCGATCAGCCTGCCCTTCAGGACGGCGATCGGGTTGCCGCGGTATTCGAAGCCCTCGCCGTCGATACGTGTGTGCCCGTGGAAATAGCGCCGCCTGCGCACCTTCGCCCAGGCCGAGTAGATCCCGAGCGTGACGATGGTGAGGGCGAGGTTGACGATCCAGATGCGGAAGTATTCGCCGGCGCTCGCGCTGAATTCGACGGCGTAACGTTTCTCGGGGCCCGCGGTGTTTGCCGCCGCGCCCCCTTCAGTGGACGGCACGACCATGGTCTCCCCTTAAGAATTATTTGCGCTATGGTAACCCCGGAACGCCTACTTGCCCGGAATGATGGGAAGCAGAAGGTGGGAGGCGCGGCTTCCTCCCGTGTAGAGCACGTTGGTTCCGGTGTTGTAGTCCGCGCTGTAATGGGTGTAGGGGACGCTGCCTAGGCCATCGCGCGGCTGGATGTCGAGCCGTATGCGGTGGCCTTTTTTGAAGATCATCGAGGTCGGCCAGATCTCGATTTCCATCTGCACCGCTTCGCCCGGCTTCAGCCACTCGCGCTCGAGGTGCGCGTGATAAGGACGCCAGGGTTTCGACAGCGCGTCGTCCTTTTTGCGATGCGACGCCCGCAGCCA
>VBCH01000010.1 GCA_005884455.1 Betaproteobacteria bacterium | reverse complement strand
CGAGCGGCGCTGCCAGGTCGATCCCGCCTTGTTCCAGCCGCGCGCCGACTACCTGCTGAAAGTCCGCGGCATGAGCATGCGCGATGCCGGCATTCTCGACGGCGACCTGCTCGCCGTGCATCGCACGCGCGAGGCGCGCTCGGGACAGATCGTGGTGGCGCGGGTGCACGACGAGGTCACGGTGAAGCGCCTGCGCCGCCGCGGCAACACCGTCGAACTGCTCCCCGAGAATCCCGAATTCAAGACCCTTGTCGTCGATCTGCGCGAGGACGATTTTGCAATCGAAGGTCTCGGCGTCGGCGTGATTCGCAGGCCTCTTTGACGCCCGCTTTCCCGCTGGCCGCGATCCATGGCGAGCATGCCTATCTCTTTCGCCGCCCTGCTCGATCGCCCCGACATCTGGCGCGGCCAGGCCTTGAGCCGGGGCGGCGCGCCGACCCTTCCCTGCGGATTTCCCGGGCTTGACGCCGAGCTTCCCGGCGGAGGCTGGCCAGCTGGAGCGCTGACCGAGATCCTGCCTACGCACGAAGGCATCGGCGAGCTGCGCCTGCTAGGACCTGTGCTTGCCGGACTGTCCCAGCGCGGATTGCGGCTCGTCTGGATCGCGCCGCCTCACCTGCCCTACGCGCCGGCGCTCGCAGCGGCGGGAATCGATATCGCGAACCTCGTCGTTGTGCGCGTTGCCTCGCCGAAAGAAACGCTCTGGGCAACCGAGCAGGCGCTTGCCTCGAACGCCTGCGGCGCGGTGCTCACCTGGCCTCAAGGCGCGAAATACGCGGAGCTGAGGCGACTGCAAATCGCCGCCGAAGGCGGTCGCGCACCTGCGTTTCTGTTCCGGGTCCCGGAGGCTGCGAGCGAGTCTTCTCCCGCCCCGCTGCGGATCGCGCTCGGCACGAGCGACGGCGGCCTTGCGGTACGCGTGCTCAAGCGCCGCGGCGCCCCCCTCGCTCAGCCCATCCTGCTGCCGTCGATGCCGCCCGCCGTGCGCGGCAAAAGCCATCATGTGGATCGCCATCCGGTTGCCTCAGCTGCCGCTCGAGATTTTTCTGCGCGGCTCGTCCACGCCTGAGCCTTTCGCGGTCGAAGAGCGGCACTGCGTTTTTGTCTGCGACCGCAAGGCATCCGCGCGCGGCGTTCGCGCCGGCATGGCTGTAGCCGCGGCGCTCGCTCTCGCGCCGCGGCTGCGCGTTGCGCTACGCGACCCTGCGACGGAAACCGAAGCGCTGCTTGGCGTGGCCGGGTGGGCGGCACAATTCACACCGGGCGTGGCGCTCGAATTTCCCGATGGCGTGCTGCTCGAAGTCTCGGGCAGCCTGAAGCTGTTCGGCGGCCTGGAATCGCTTCTCGAGCGCCTGCGCCAAGGGCTGGCAGAAATGGGCTGGAGCTCTGTGCTCGCGGGGGCTCCCACGCCGCGCGCGGCTTTCTGGTTCGCCTTAGTCGGAAAGCAGAAATTCATCGGCGAGAGTGCTGAACTCGAGCCGGTGCTGGCCGCGCTGCCTCTGGAGGTTCTGCGCTGCAACGATGAAACGCTGGCAGCGTTCGAGGCGATCGGCGTCCGCACGCTCGGCGAGCTGCGCGCGCTGCCGCGCGAAGGCGTAGCGCGGCGCTTCGGGCAGGGACCGCTGGCCGAGCTGGACCGCGCGCTCGGGCAGCTTCCCGATCCGCGGAATTTTTTCGTCCCGCCGGCACGGTTCGGGGCGGCGATCGAGCTTCCCGCCGAAGTCACCCGGGCTGAGGCGCTGCTCTTCGCCGCGAGGCGGCTGATCGTCCAGCTCGCCGGGTTTCTCGCCGCGCGCTCGGGTGGCGTGCAGCGCTTCGTCCTCAGTCTCGGGCACCGCGACAAGGCCCCGACCGAAATCGCGATCGGCCTGGTCGCGCCTTCCCGCGACGCCGAGCACTTCACGCTGCTCGTGCGCGAGCGGTTTGCCAGCCTCGAGCTCGCCGGGCCGGTGCGCGAGCTTGCCTTGAAGGCCGACGATGTGGTGCCGCTTCCCGACCGCAACCTCGGCCTCGTGCTCGAGCAAGGCAAGCCGCCCGGCCAATGGGAGCCCCTGGTCGAGCGGCTGCGAGCGCGTCTCGGCAGCGAAGCGGTATGCGGCATCGCCAGCCGAGCCGAGCATCGCCCGGAGCGCGCCGGCGTGATCGCCGATGCAGGCCAAAAGCGGTTGCAACTCGATTTCGGCGAGCGTCCATTTTGGTTGCTGGAATTTCCACGTCCGCTTGCGGAGATCGGCGCCGTGCCGAGCCTCGAAGGGCCGCTCGAGCTGCTTGTGGGTCCGGAACGTATCGAGTCCGGGTGGTGGGACGGCGACGACGTCGCCCGCGACTATTTTGTCGCCCGCATGCAGAACGAGGCGCTCGTGTGGATCTATCGCGAGCGCCGTGGCGAAGGAGGATGGTATCTGCACGGCGTTTTCGCCTGAAGTCCGTGTATTCCCCCCTCCCCGCCTACGCCGAGCTGCACTGCCTTTCGAACTTCACTTTCCTTCGCGGCGCTTCGCATCCTGAAGAGCTGGTGAAGCGCGCCGCCGGGCTGGGCTATTCGGCGCTTGCCGTCACCGACGAGTGCTCGCTCGCCGGCGCCGTGCGGGCGCATGTCGCGGCGAAAGACGTCGGCCTGCCTCTGATCATCGGTTCGGAGATACGGCTGCAAGACGGCCCGAGGCTGGTGCTGCTTGCCACCGACCGCGAAGGCTACGGCAATCTGTCAGAGCTCATCACCCGCGGCCGGCGCAGGGCGAAGAAAGGCGGCTATTCGCTCTGTCGGGGCGATCTGGACGGCGGGCTGCCCGGCTGTCTCGTTCTTCTGGTTCCGCATGGAAAGCACGACGCCGAGCATGCGCGGTGCGTCGCCGAGCGCTTCGCCGATCGTGCCTGGATTGCGGCGGAGCTGCTGCAGGGGCCGGACGACCGTGCACAGCTGGCCGCGCTGCGCGAGCTAGGAAAGACATACGGGCTACCGCTTGTCGCCTCGGGCGACGTGCATATGCACCTACGCTCACGCCGGCCTTTGCAGGATACGCTGACGGCCATCCGCCTGCGCAAGACCGTGCGGGCCAGCGGCCACGCGCTTTTCCCGAACGCCGAGCGGCATCTGCGGCTGCGCATGCGTCTTGCGCAAATCTATCCGGCCGAGCTGCTCACCGAGACCGCGCGCATCGCCGGGCGCTGCCGGTTTTCTCTGGAAGAGCTGCGCTACGAGTATCCCGAAGAGCTCGTTCCCGAAGGCGAAACTCCGACGAGCTGGCTGCGCAAGCTGGCCGAAGAGGGATTGCAGCGGCGCTTTCCCGCCGGAGCATCGCAGAAAATCCACGATCTCATGGAGCGCGAGCTGTCGCTCATCGCCGAGCTTCGCTACGAGCCGTTTTTCCTGACCGTCCACGACATCGTCCGCTATGCCCGCAGCCAGCGCATTCTCTGCCAGGGGCGCGGCTCGGCGGCCAATTCCGCCGTCTGCTACGCCCTGGGCATCACCGAGGTCAATCCGGCCAAGCAGGAGCTATTGTTCGAGCGCTTCATCTCGAAGGAGCGCAACGAGCCGCCCGATATCGACGTCGATTTCGAGCACCAGCGGCGCGAGGAAGTCATCCAATACGTCTATGACAAATACGGCCGCGAGCGCGCTGCGCTGGCGGCCACGCTCATCACTTATCAACCCAAGAGCGCGCTGCGCGACGTCGGGAAAGCGCTCGGGCTCGATGCGCTGCAGGTGGACCGAATCGCCAAATCGATCGCTTGGTGGGACGATCGCAGGGAGCTCGCCACCCGCCTGCGCGATGCGGGCTTCGATCCCGAGAGCCCGGTCATGCTGCGCCTCGTCGGGCTTGCCTCCGCCTTGCTTGGTTTTCCGCGCCATCTGTCACAGCATGTCGGCGGTTTCGTCATATCACGAGGGGCCCTCGCGCGCCTGGTGCCGATCGAAAATGCAGCGATGCCCGAGCGCAGCGTCATCCAATGGGACAAGGATGACCTGGAGAACCTGGGGCTGCTCAAAGTCGATGTGCTGGCGCTCGGCATGCTCTCCGCTATCCGGCGCGCGCTGGACTTCGTCAACGAGCTGCACGGCAGCGCGATCACCATGGACAGCCTGCTGCGCGAGGAAGACCCCGCGGTCTACGAGATGATGCAGCACGCCGACACCATCGGCGTGTTCCAGATCGAGTCGCGTGCCCAGATGTCGATGCTGCCGCGGCTGAAACCGAAGCATTTTTACGACCTCGTGATCGAGATCGCAATCGTACGGCCCGGGCCGATCCAGGGCGACATGGTGCACCCTTATCTGCGGCGGCGCGCCGGCACAGACCCGATCGATTATCCGAACGAAGCGGTGAGAAAAGTTCTCGAGCGCACCTGCGGGGTGCCGATTTTCCAGGAGCAGGTGATGCAGCTCGCGGTGGTGGCGGCAGGCTTCACTCCGGGCGAAGCGGATCAATTGCGTCGCGCGATGGCCGCCTGGCGCCGCAAGGGCGGGCTGGAGCCTTTCCACAAGAAGCTCATGGATGGCATGAGGAAGAACGGCATCTCAGCGGAATTCGCCGAGCGCATCTACCGGCAGATCCTCGGTTTCGGCGAATACGGTTTCCCCGAGTCACACTCGGTGAGTTTCGCGCTCCTCGCCTACGTTTCCGCCTGGCTCAAGCGCCACGAGCCAGCGGCCTTTCTCGCTGCGCTCCTGAACAGCCAGCCGATGGGCTTTTACACGCCTTCGCAGCTCGTGCAGGACGCGCGCCGGCATGGCGTCGAGGTGCGGCCGGTGGACGCGCTGGCTAGCGAGTGGGATTGCACTTTGGAAACCGGCGCCGATGCACGCATCGCAGTCCGGCTCGGTTTCCTGCTCGTGCAAGGTCTGTCGCGAGAGGGCGCCGAGCGCGTCGTCGGCGCGCGGCGGGACCGGTTGTTCGACAGCGTCGAGGATCTTGCCCGCCGCGCCGAGCTCAACCGGCACGACCTGAAGTGCCTTGCCGCTACAGGCGCGTTCGAGCCGCTCTCCGGCCATCGCCGCCACGCATTCTGGCAGGTCGCCGGAATCGAAACCGGCGCGCACATCTTGCGCGATGCGCCGGTGGCGGAAACTCCGGCGGTTTTTTCTCCTCCAACCGAGGGAGAGAACCTCGTGGCCGACTACGCGAGCACCGGTCTCACCCTGGGGCGCCATCCGCTCGCGCTGCTGCGGGCACACCTGTCGCGCATGCGCTTTGCCACCGCTGATGAACTGAAACTGCTTCCCGGCGGCACCCGGGCGCGGGCGGCGGGCATCGTCACCGGTCGCCAGCGCCCGAGCACCGCCTCGGGAACGGTATTTGTAACGCTCGAGGACGAGACCGGCTATGTTAATGTCATTGTCTGGCCCCATCTCATCGAGCGCCAGCGGCGCGAACTGTTGGGCGCGCGCCTGATGGGCGTCGAAGGGGTACTTGAACGCGAAGGTGAAGTGATGCATCTTGTAGCCAGGCGGCTGACCGACCACAGCGCCCTTCTGGGGGAGCTCGTCACACTGTCGCGGGATTTTCACTGAAATGTACGCAGACACGCTCAAATTGATCGTCACTGCCGACCGGCGGCACCCTTCACCGCGCCTGCCCGAGCGCCTGAACGGCCTGTTCCGTTCGCTGGGCGATGCGAGCGGCGGGCGCGCCGAACGCATCGAGGACGAGATCTGGAGGCTGTGGATGGCTTACCGGGATTCCGCGGCGGCCTTCGACCTGGAACGGGCGACGCGCGCTCTCACCGCGCTCGATTTCGCGGCGGCCGAGGGTATCCTCGCGAGGCTCGTCGCCACTCACCCGGATTTCGCCGAAGCCTGGAACAAGCGTGCCACGCTCTACTACATGCAGAGCCGGGACGGGGAAAGCGTGGCCAGCATCCACCGCACCCTGGAGCTCGAGCCGCGCCACTACGGCGCCATCTGCGGTTTCGCGCAGATCTGCCTGTCGCTCGGAGATACCGACAGCGCGCTGTTCGCCTTCGACGCGGCGCTGCGCGTCAACCCTCACCTGGAGAGCGTGCGCGAGACGATCGACAAGCTGCTCCGCGCCCGCCCCGCCGCCGCGGCGCTTCACTGAAAACGGCTGGGTGATTCAGTTCGCGCGATACATGTAATCGCGGGTAAGCGGCAACGGATTGAAGGCTGCGCCTTCCTTGCGGGCGAGTACCTGGTAGACGTTCATCCACTCGTGCTCGAAGCCGTGCGCGCAGCCGGCGAGATACACCTGCCAGATCCGGTAGCGCTTGTCCCCCGCGGCCGCGATCGCCTGCTCCCGGTTCTGCTCGAGGCGCTTGGCCCACTCGAGGCAAGTGCGCGCGTAATGACGCCGCAGCGACTCGGCGTCCGCAACCTCGAGCCCCGCGAGCGCCATCTCGCGAAGCACCAGCGAAAGGTGCGGGAGCTCTCCGTGAGGGAACACGTAGCGATTGATGAATTCCCCTGCCCCCAGCCCAACCCAGCGGTTGTCGGGATCGCTCGCCGTGATGCCGTGATTCATGACGAGCCCGCCCTCGGCGAGCAGCGACCGGATCTTCGCGAAATAGGCCTTGAGATGGCGCAGGCCGACGTGCTCGAACATGCCGACGCTCGCGATCTTGTCGAAGACGCCCTCACCCGGGATATCGCGATAGTCCTGCAGGCGCACCTCGCAGCGGCCCTCGAGCCCCTCCTCCCGGATCCGCTGCGAGGCGAATTCGTACTGGTTCCGGCTGAGCGTGACGCCCGTCGCCCGGGCGCCGAATTTCTTGGCCGCCCGCAGGATGAGCGCGCCCCAGCCGCAGCCGATGTCCAAGAATCGCTCGCCCGGCCGGAGCAGGAGCTTGTTGAGGATGTGATCGAGTTTCTGTTCCTGGGCGAGGTCCAGGGAATCGGTCTCGCTGCGGAAATAGGCGCAGGAATACACCATGTTCCGGTCCAGCCACAGCGAGTAGAAGTCGTTCGAAACGTCGTAGTGGTACTGAATGGCGTCGCGATCGCGCTTGCGGCTGTGGCGCCAAACGCGCCGCAATCCCTTGCCGCCGTGGGAAGCGGCGCCCCGGGCGAAGCTTTCGGCGACGCGGAACACCTCCAGGATCGGCCCTTCGACTCGCAGATAACCTTCCACGTAGGCTTGGCCGAGCTTCATCAGATCGGGAGACAGAAGGAAGCGAAGCGCCCAGGGGCTCGGCACGCCGATCTTTACCTTGGGCTCGCTGGCGAGATCGAAAGCGCGGCCGTTCCATAGCTCGAGGCGCAGCGGGATGGCTGCGGAGCGCTTGAGCTTCGCGATCAGCCGTTCAAGGCGATGTTCGAGGAACATGTCGTTTCACCGGAAGGCAGAACATCATAGCATCGCGCCGGAGGTGTTCGTATACCATTGCGCAGGCGGCTAGACCCTGCCGGAGGACAGCATGAGTCGCTTCACAGTACTGGCGTTCGCGGCCATGTTTTCGCTCGCTTCGTGGGCGCAATACCCCTTGCGGCCGATCAAGCTGATCGTGCCGATCCCGCCGGGAGGCGCGCCCGACATTTCGGCGCGGGTCATCGGACAGCGGCTCTCCGAGCTGGTCGGCCAGCCCGTGGTCGTGGAAAACCGCCCGGGCTCGAACGGCAACATCGCGATGGATCTCGTCGCAAAATCCGTCCCGGACGGCTACACGCTCGCGCTGCTCGCCGACAGCATGATCACCATCAACCCGCATCTGTACAAGGAGATGCAGACCGATCCCCTCAAGGATCTCGCGCCGGTCGCCTCGGTCGTATCGAATCAATGGGTGCTGTCGGTCAATCCTTCCGTGCCGGTCAGGAATTTCAGGGAATTCGTCGAGTACGCGCGCCAGGCCCGGCCGCCGCTCGCCTATGCCTCGGGCGGCAACGGCAGCATTCACCAGCTGGCGATGGAGATGCTCAAGCAGCGCGCGGGCATCGATCTCATACACGTGCCCTACAAGGGAGGCGCTCCCGCTGCAGCGGCGACCGTGGCAGGCGAGGTCGCGGCGATGTTTTCCGGCACCTCGAGCGCTCCCCAGATCAAGGCAGGCAGGCTGCGCGCCCTTGCGGCGACGGGCTCGCAGCGCTCGGCGCTCTTTCCCGAGCTTCCGACCATTTCCGAGTTCTACCCCGGCTACGAGGTCACGATCTGGCTGGGTCTGTTCGCCGCCGCCGGAACGCCGGAAGCCGTGCTCGCGAGGCTTCACGCCGAGGTCAACAAGGCGCTCGCCGAGACTGAAACACGGGGCAGGCTCAACGCCGCAGGGGGACTGGAAGCCTACCCCACCGAGGCTCCGGTGTTCGCGGCACTGATTCGGCGCGACTACGAGAAGTATGGAAAGCTGGTGAGAGACGTCGGCGTCAAGGTGGATTAGTCGCAATCCGGGAGGGACGACAAAGTGACGGAAACTCGAGGCCTCTGAGTTGGAGGCCTTCTTCGCATCGCTGGTCAGCGTCGCCTTTCACGGGGCCGCGCTGGGCATGATCCTGTACGTGATCTCGGTCGGCTTGTCCGTCACCATGGGCCTGATGGGCTTCGCCAATCTCGCGCATGGAGTGTTCGCCATGGCGGGAGGCTATGTGCTGACCACGACGATCTCGCGCTTCGGCGTGCCCTTTCCGCTCGCGCTCGCGCTCGCCTTCGTTTCCGTCGCAGCCGCCAGCGTGGTCCTGGAGCGGCTCCTGTACTCGAGGCTCTACACAGCGAGCGACCTCGAGCAGGTGCTCTTCACCATCGGCCTGATCTTCATCGCGGTCGCCGTGGCACGCTTCATCTACGGAACGCTGCAGCAGCCGGTCGTGCTGCCCGATTATCTGAAGGGCCAGTTTGCGCTCCTCGGCCGCGATTTTCCGGCTTACCGGGTTTTCATCATCGCGTTCAGCGCGGTGATGGTGGGGCTCTTGTGGTTCGGGGTCGAGCGCACGCGCTGGGGAGCCATGGTGCGCGCAACGGTGGACAACCGCGCCATGGCGCAGTCGGTTGGAATCGACACCAAGCGCCTGTTCACGCTCACCTTCGCGCTCGGCAGCGGCCTCGCGGGGCTCGGCGGCGGGCTCGGCGCGGAGATCATCGCGATCCAGCCCACTTACCCGTTCGAAAACCTCGTTTATTTTCTGGTCGTGGTGGCAGTGGGCGGCCTGGGCAGCCTGCGCGGGCCGTTCGTGGCGGCGCTCCTGATCGGCATCGCCGATACCGCCTGCAAATACTGGCTGCCGCAATACGGCGCTTTCCCGATCTACGTCGCCACCATCGCCATCCTGCTGTGGCGACCCGCGGGCCTGTTCGGGAGACGCGCATGAGCGCCCACGCCGGAGGCTACAGCGCCGATCCGCGCATCCGCTGGATCGAGTCCCTGCCGTGGATCGTCGCCATCGCAGCCTTCTTCGCGCTGCCCGAGTATCTCTCCCTCGGGGCACGCATCCTGATCTACATCCTCTACGCCCTTTCACTCGATCTGATCGTCGGCTACGCGGGAATCATCACCCTGGGCCACAGCGCCTACTTCGGTCTGGGCGCATACGTCGCCGGGATTCTCGCCGCAAAGGCGGGAGTCGGCGACCCGATGGTGCAGCTCGCCGCCGCCGCGGCCGCCGGCGCCTTGCTCGGAATCGGCACCGGCGCCATCATTCTCCGGACGAAGGCGCTGACACTGCTTATGCTCACGCTCGCGATCACCTCCGTACTCCTGGAGATCGCCAACAAGGCCACTGCGCTCACCGGTGGCGCGGACGGCCTGTCCGGCGTCGTCGTGGCGCCGATTTTCGGTCTGTTCAGGTTCGACATCTTCGGCAAGACCGCCTATCTCTATTGTCTCCTCGCGCTGCTCCTCGGCTGGTGGCTGGTGAGGAAGATGATCTATTCTCCGTTCGGGACCTCGCTCACGGGGGTGCGCGAAAACAGCCTGCGCATGCACGCGATCGGCGCGCCGGTCTATTGGCGCCTGGTACTGGTCTACACGCTCTCGGCGACGATCGCCGGCGTCGCCGGAGGCCTGATCACCCAGACCAACCAGTTCGTCGGCCTGAACGTGTTCTCCTTCGAATCCGCCGGCGAGCTGCTCGTGATGCTCATCCTCGGCGGCGTCGGACGCATCTACGGCGCATTCGTCGGGCCGGTCGTGTACCTGATCGCGCAGGATCTGCTCGCCAAGCAGTTCCCGGAGTACTGGTACTTCGGCATCGGGACGATGCTCGTGCTCGTGGTGATGTTCGCCCGCGGCGGAATCCTCGGCATCCTCGACAGTATCCTGGTGAAGCTGCGGAGAAGGCCGTGAACATCGCTCTCGAGACGTGCGGACTGTGCAAGAGCTTCGGCGCGCTCACCGTGGCGGACGACATCGATTTCCGGCTGGAAAGCGGCGCGCGCCACGCCTTGATCGGTCCGAACGGTGCCGGAAAAACCACCTTCGTCAACATGCTCACCGGGGCGCTCGCGCCCTCCTCCGGCACGATCGCGCTGGGCGGCGAGGACATCACCGCCATGGGACAGGCGAAGCGGGTGAAGCGCGGGCTGGGCCGGACATTCCAGATCAACGCCCTCTTCCGCCGCCTTCCGGTGCTCGACAACGTGGCGCTGGCGGTGGCGGAGCGCCGCGGGGTCGCGCGGCGCATGCTGCGCGCGGCGAGCGCCCACGACGACGTGCGCGAGGAGAGCATGGAGCTGCTCGCGACGCTCGGTCTCGCCGAGGACGCGGGAGTTCGCATCCTCGACCTGCCTTACGGCAAGCAGCGCCTGGTAGAAATCGCGATCGCGCTCGGGCTGAAGCCCAGCGTGCTGCTCCTCGACGAGCCCGCCGCGGGCGTGCCTTCGCTCGAATCGCACCGCATCCTGCGGGTGCTGGACAATCTGCCCAAGCACATCGCCATCCTCATCATCGAGCACGATATGGACCTCGTGTTCCGCTTCGCGCAGCGCATCACCGTGCTCGTGCAAGGCGAGGTCCTGGTCGAAGGGCCGCCGGAGGAGATCGCCAGCGACCGGCGCGTTCACCAGGTCTATCTCGGCGAGCAGCACCATGCCTGAAGCACTCAGCCTCCGCGACGTGCGCGCCGGTTACGGCGAAACAGTAGTCCTCGAGGACATCGCCCTCGAGCTGCCCGAGCGCGGTGCCCTCGCGGTCCTCGGCAGGAACGGGGTCGGCAAAACCACGCTGCTCGCGACCGTCATGGGCCACACGACCTTTCACGCGGGAAGCATCGAATACCGGGGCAAGGCGATCGCGAAGCTGCCCGTCTACGAGCGTTCCCGCCTGGGCATCGGCCTGGTCCCGCAAACACGCGATATCTTTCCTTCGCTCACGGTCGAGGAGAACCTCGGCGTCGCGACGCGTCCTGGCCGCTGGACCTTCGAGCGCGTCTACGATCTCTTTCCGAAGCTCGCCGAGCGGCGCGGCCACTGGGGCAACCAGATCTCAGGCGGCGAGCAGCAGATGCTCGCGATCGGGCGCGCGCTGATGGGCAACCCGACGCTGCTGCTCATGGACGAGCCGCTCGAAGGGCTCGCACCCATCATCGTCGAAGTCCTGATGCAGGCCCTGCAGCGACTGATTCACGAGGACTCGCTTGCGATCGTGCTCGTCGAACAGCACGCGAAGGTCGCGCTCGGAATCACGCAGAGGGCGCTCGTGCTGAACCGCGGCCGCATCGCGTACAGCGGTCCGAGCGCGGATCTGCTTGCCGATCCGCAGCGCCTCACCAGCCTGGTGGTCGCCTGAGCTCGGGCGCGACATGCTGGCCGTCCTGCTCTCCGCGCTTTTCCTGCTCGCGGTGACGCACGCCCAGCCCTCGGAGGCGCACGAGCCGCGCGCGGCGGCGCGCGCGCGCATGGTCGCGGAAATAGCCGCGATGGCGCGTGAAACCGGCGCAGAAACCGGCCGACCGAGATTCGGCGAGGCGGTGATGGCGGCAATGGGGAAAGTGCCGCGCCACCGCTTTGTCCCCGCCCTGCAGGACCTCTTCGCCTACGACAATCGCCCGCTTCCGATCGGCGAGGGCCAAACGATCTCGCAGCCCTACATCGTCGCGCTGATGACCGACCTGCTCGATCCCAAGCCGACGGATACCGTGCTCGAGGTTGGAACGGGCTCGGGTTACCAGGCGGCGGTGCTCGCCGAGCTGGTGGCGAAGGTCTACACGATCGAGATCGTCGAGGCCCTCGGGCTCCGCGCGAGGCAAGTTCTCGCGGAGTACCGCAACGTCGAGGTTCGCGTCGGCGACGGCTACGGCGGCTGGCCCGCCGCCGCCCCCTTCGACGCGATCATCGTCACCGCGGCGCCCGCTGCGGTCCCGCAGCCGCTGATCGACCAGCTCAAGCCCGGCGGGCGAATGGTGATCCCGGTGGGCGCGGCATCGGATGTGCAGCACCTCCTGCTCATGGAAAAACAATCCGACGGCCGCACGACGACGAGGCGCACCCTGCCGGTGAGGTTCGTGCCTCTCACCCGGGATCGGGGGACGAAACAGTAGCACCGCGCTCATGGCAAAATAGCGTCCATGAGAGACTACTGGCTGAGCAAGCTCTTTTTCGATCTCCAGAGCTCCCCCGCGCTCGGCGACGAATACCGCGCCAACCGGAAGAAGATCCTCGACCGCTATCCCCTTAAGCCCGAGGTGCGGACCGCGGTCGAGCGCGACGACGTCGCGTTTCTCGCGTCGCGGGTCAACCCTTACCTGCTCAGGTTTTATTTCGTGATCGCCGGAATGTCCGAGGCGGATTTCCTCAAAAAAGTGAGGACGGCCGGGGCCGACGCGGCGGCGAGGTCGAGCCATGGCTAGGCTGGTCGGAGTGTTCGCCTCGAGCCATGCCCCGCTCATCATCCGCGGCTGGAAAGACGTCAAACCCGCGAATCAGCGCGAGCTCACGAGCTCGCTGACCGAGCTCGGCAGGCGCATCAAGGCCGCCAGGCCCGACGTGCTGATCGAAATCTCCCCGGACCACTGGGTGAATTTTTTCATCAACAACCTGCCGAGCATCTGTGTCGGCATGGGCGAGGAGCACGAAGGTCCCGCCGAGCCCTGGATGAAGGACTGTCCCTTCAAGAAGATCGCCGGACATCCGAAGCTCGCGAATCACATCCTGCAGACCGCGCTCGAGCGCGATTTCGAGCCCTCGGTGTCCCACCACCTGACGCTCGATCACGGCTTCTGCATTCCGCTGTGGCGGGGCGGGCTCGATCCCCTGCCGCCCATCGTCCCGATCATCTTCAACGATCTCGAGCCGCCCTACCCCAGCGTGCGGCGCTGCCTGCAGTGGGGAACCATGCTGGCCGAAGCGATCCGCACCTATCCCGAGGACATCCGCGTGGCGGTCCTCGCCACCGGGGGCCTCTCCCATTCGATCGGGGAGCCCACCATGGGCGAGATCGACGAGCCGTTCGACAGGGAATGTATTCGGCATTTCGAAAAAGGCGACGAGCGCCCCTTGATCGACTTCCTGAACGAGCGCCTGCCCACGATCGGCAACGGTGCCGCCGAGATCCGCAACTGGGTTGCGGCGCACGGCGCGGCCGGCAAGCGCGGCTTCGAGCTGATCGGTTACTGCAACTGCCCCGAGGTCTACGTCGGCTGCGGCTTCGCTTCGTGGGACGTGGCGGCGCGCGCGTAGACTATTTTGCGACTGCAAACCACCATCGCCGGCAGTCTTCCGAAACCGGGCTGGCTCGCCGAGCCGAAGAAGCTCTGGGCGCCCTGGCTCCTCGAAGGCGATCTCCTCGAGGAGGGCAAGCGCGACGCCATGCGCCTCCTGCTCGCCGACCAGGAAGCCGCTGGCATCGACATCGTCACGGATGGCGAACAGACGCGCAGGCATTTCGTCACGACGTTCATCGAGAGCCTGAAGGGCGTCGATTTCGAGCACAAGCGCACCGTGCGCATCCGCAACCGCTACGACGCGGACGTGCCGGTGGTCGTGGCGCCCGTGGGGCGCGGCAAGCCGGTGTTCGTCGAAGACCTTCGCTTCCTCCGGCGGCAGACGAAGCGCCCGATCAAAATCTCCCTCCCCGGCCCGATGACGATGGTGGACACCCTTTACGACAACCACTACCGCAGCCGCGAGAAGCTCGCACGCGAATTCGCCGCGATCCTCAACCAGGAGGCGCGCGAGCTCGAGCGGGCGGGAGCCGACGTGATCCAGTTCGACGAGCCGGCCTTCAACGTCTACATGGACGAAGTCGCAGCCTGGGGCATTGATACGCTGGAAGCGGCCGCGGCGGGCCTCAAATGCAAGACCGCCGTGCACATCTGCTACGGCTACGGAATCAAGGCGAACATCGACTGGAAGAAGACCCTCGGTTCCGAATGGCGGCAATACGAGTCCACCTTTCCCCTGCTCGCCCGATCGAAGATCGACCAGGTTTCCCTGGAATGCGCGAATTCGCACGTGCCGCTCGAGCTGCTCGCGCTCCTCAGGGGCAAAGACGTGCTGGTCGGAGCCATCGACGTCGCGAACGACGCCGTAGAGAAGCCCGAGCAAGTCGCCGCGACGATCCGCTCGGCGATGCGATTCGTGGCGCCGGAGAAGCTCTATCCCTGCACCAACTGCGGCATGGTGCCGCTCGCGCGCGACGTCGCGCTCGGAAAGCTGAAGGCCCTCGCCTCGGGGGCCGCGCTCGTGCGGCGGGAAATCGGCAGCTGACCGACGTGCCGCGCGCAAAAAAACTGAAGCCTCGCCGCAAACTCGGCCCGCGCACGCGCGCTTCGCCGCGCTTCGGCGCGACCAAGCGCAAGTCCACGTACGTCCTGGTGCATGGCGCCTGGCACGGCGGCTGGTGCTGGAAGAGAGTGGTGCCGGCGCTGCGGGCGGCAGGGCATGAAGTCTACGCACCCACCCTCACCGGCCTCGGCGAGCGCGCGCATCTCGCAAACCCGGCGATCGATCTCGCCACGCACATCGCCGACGTGGTGAATCTCCTCGAAGCCGAAGAGCTCGAGAAGGTCGTTCTGGTCGGGCACAGCTATGGCGGAATGGTCATCACCGGCGTCGCCGACCGCGCGGCCGCGCGCCTGCGCCGCGTCGTGTATCTGGACGCTTTCCTGCCCGCGAACGGGAAGTGTCTGCTCGACTACCTGCACCCCGATCGGCGCGCGATCATCAAACAAGGCGAGATGGGCGGCTTCGTCGATCCGCTGCCTCTCGCGATTTTCGGGGTGACCGAGCCGCAAGACGTCGCCTGGGCCACGCGTCATGAGATGCGCCAGTCGTACCGCACCTTCGCCCAGCCCGTGCATTTCACCGGGAACGGCGGCGCGAGCCTGCCGCGCACCTACGTTCACTGCACCAACCCGCCCACCGGGTCGTTCGACCAGTTCGCCGCGCGCCTGCGCGACGATCCGGCGTGGAAGTACTACGAGCTGAAGACCGGCCACGACTGCATGATCACGGATCCGCAGAGCGTCATCCGCATCCTGCTCGAGAACGCCTGAGGAAGTCGCGCTGACGAGAGGGCACGGGAGTTTCTCAGCGGCTTCGGGTCGCGCGGATCGCGTGCCAGACACGATCCGGCGTATAGGGAAAATCCAGGTGATGGATACCGAGCGGACGCAGCGCGTCGATCACCGCGTTCGCGACGGTCGGCACGGCGCCTGTCGTGCCCGCTTCGCCGGCGCCTTTTACACCGAGCGGATTGCCGGGAGACGGGATCGAGCGGTCGTAGAGGCGGATATCCGGGATACCGTCCGCGCGGGGTATTTCGTAATCCATGAACGTGGCCGTGAGAAGCTGGCCCGAGGCCAGGTCGTAAATCGCATGCTCGCCCATCACCTGACCGATGCCCTGCGCGATGCCGCCGTGCAGCTGGCCGTCGAGCAGGACATGATTGATGACCCGGCCGCAATCGTCCACCGCGGTGTAACGCAGAATTTCGACGACGCCGGTCTCGGGGTCGATTTCGACCTCGGCGACGTGTGCACCGCTGGGAAAGGAGCGCGGCAGCGGGATCTCGCCGCCCGAGTCGAGGGCGCTCCCGTGTTTCCTCGCGAGATCCTGAATCGCGATCGAGACGTCGGTGCCTTTCACGCGGTAGCGGCCCTTCGCGAATTCCAGGTCGTTCGGCGCGACTTCCAGGTCCTTCGCGGCGAGCTCCGTGCCCTTGCGAATCACCTCGCGCGCCGCGACCACGAGCGCCCCGCCGTGCGCCATCATCGAGCGCGAGCCGATGGTGCCCTCGCCGACGAGGCGCGGCCCGTCCGGGTCGCTCGCCCGCAGCGTTATGCTTTCCGGATCGATGCCGAGCGCCTCGCCCACGACCTCCGGGTACACCGTCTCGTGCCCCTGCCCCGAAGGACCCGCGAGCACGTACAGGAACGCGTTGCCGGATTCGCCGAACTTGATCATCGCCTGTTCTTTGGGAGCTCCGCCCGCCCCCGCGGGCTCGATGAATACGCCGCAGCCGATGCCGCGCAGCTTGCCGCGCCTCTTCGACTCCGCGCGCCGCGCATCGAAAGTCTTCCAGTCGGCCTGTTTCACCGCCTCCTCCAAAAGTCCGTGCGGGTCGCCGCTGTCGTAGACGGAGTGCGGGTGCGGCGTCTTGTAGGGGAAAGCGTCTTTCGGGATGAAATTGCGCCGGCGCAGCTCCAGACGGTCGATCTTCAGCTCGCGGGCCGCCTCCTCCACCAGGCGCTCGGCGAGATAGCAGACGTTGGGGCGCCCCGCGCCGCGGTAGGCGGTGGTGGGAGTCGTGTTGGTGAGCGCCAGGCGATGCCGGCCATACATGACCGGGATGCGATAGAGATTGATCGCGTGAAGCCCCGGAGGCAGCGTGTTGATCAGCGGGCCGGGAGTGGAAAGGTAGGCGCCCGTGTTCACGATCCAGTTGATCCGGATCGCAAGGAAACGCCCTTCCCCGTCGAGCGCGAGCTCGCCGATCAGCTTTGCCGCGCGCCCGTGGTAGTCGGACAGGAAGGTTTCCGAGCGCGAGGAGGTCCACTTCACGGGTCTGCCGAGCGACTTCGCCGCAAGCATGGCGACGCAGTACTCCGCGTAGGCATCCGAGCGGATCCCGAACCCGCCGCCCACGTCCTGGGCGTGGACCATGATCCTGTCGGCGGGAATGCCCGTGATCCCGCTCGCGCTTCCCCGCATCAGCGACAGGCCTTGCGAGCTCACGTACAGATCGTATTGGTCTGCCGCCGCGTCGTATGCCGCGAGACAGGCCTTGGGCTCCATCGGATTGCCGACCATGCGCTTGCTGTCCAGGGTGACGCGCGTGACGTGCGCGGCCCGCGCAAAGGCCGCGTCGGTTCCCGCCTCGTCGCCGTACTCGTAGTCGAAGCAGAGGTTGCCCGGAATCTCCGGGTAGAGCTGCTCGGCGCCTTGCGCGAGCGCCTCCTCGGCGTCGACCACCGCGGGCAAATCGCGGTACTCGACCTCGATTTTCTCGGCCGCATCCTGCGCGGCGAGCGCCGTCTCCGCCACTACGAGCGCAATTTCCTGGCCGACGAAGCGCACGCGTCCGTTGGCGAGCCCGTCGCGGTGCGGAACCTTGATGGTCGCGCCGCCGCGCCCCGGATAGCGCGCGAGTTGCGGTGTGGATTTGAATCCGGCCTTGGCCGTATCGGCGCCCGTGAACACCGCGACCACGCCCGAGGACGCCAGCGCGGGCGCCGCGTCGAGGGAAACGATTTCCGCATGCGCCCGGTCGGAGCGCAGGAACGAGCCGTGGAGCTGTCCGGGAAGATTCCAGTCGGACGTATATTTCCCCTGCCCGGTGACCAGCCTCAGATCCTCGCGCCGGCCCTTGAAATCCGCACTCATCGGTCTGCCTTCGGGTTGATTCAGGAATGCACTCGGGAGCCGCGGGGCAACGACCCGCGACGGATCGATCTCTGGAATTTCAAAACCGGACCGTCAAGCGACTGGGGCTGGAAAGCTGCGCGCGACGCCCGGCGTGCACATGGTGACCCGGTTTCGACCGGCTGCTTTGGCCTTGTAGAGCGCCACATCCGCAGCTCGCAATACGGCCGGTCCCGTATCGCCGTAGGCGGGAAAGCTCGCAAGCCCTATCGAGACCGTCAGCTTGAGCGTTCCCTCCCCAGCGAGGATCTGCGCCCGCTCGATGGTCCGGCGCACCGCTTCCGCACGCGCGCGCAATGCCGTTCTCCCCGTCCCTGGCAGGATGATGACGAACTCCTCCCCGCCGGCCCGGCAGGCAATGTCTTCCTCCCGCACGCATGAGGCCAATTCGTCCGCGATCCCCCTCAAGGCGCGGTCGCCGACTTCATGGCCCAAGGTGTCGTTGACCCGCTTGAAATGGTCCACGTCGATCGCCATGACGCCGACCGTTCCTCCGACGCGACGCGCGCGCAGGACTTCGCGGTGCAGGCCTTCCTCGAGCTGGCGGCGGTTGTACAGGCCGGTGAGCGGATCGCGCATCGCCTGCAAATTCAGCTCCAGCTGGCACATCACCTGCCGTCCGAGGACGCGCAGCATCTCGAGCTGTTTCGGCTGCAGTTGCCGCGGGACGAAGTCCATCACGCACAGCGTCCCCAGCCTGTAGTCCTGCGGGGTGATCAGAGGCGCCCCGGCGTAGAAGCGCACGCGCGGCGATTCGATCACCAGCGGGTGCTTTGCAAAGCGCGCATCCTCGTTTGCGTCGGGCACGACGAAGAGGTCGCGCTGCCGAATGGCATGGCCGCAGAAAAAATCCGGGTACGGCACCTCGCGAAGGTCGACGCCATGGGCCGATTTGAAGAACAGGCGGTTGGTATCCACCAAGCTCACCAGCGATACCGGCGTTTCGCAGATGGTCGACGCTAGGCAGGTCAGGTCGTCGAAACGGGCCTCGCGGCCGGTTTCGAGCACGCAATAGCTGCGCAGGGCCGAAAGACGCGCGCTCTCCTCCGCGCCGGAAGTAAGACGACGCGGCTGGGCCGCGGCGCCTGGGCGTTCGACCGTCATCTGAGACTGGATTCTTGTGACCTCCCCGGGGACGTAAACTTACTACGAGCAGGGCGCCGGGTAAAGCTCAAATCCCTCATTGTGCGGAACCCCACACCTCGGTCGCCACCTCCACTACGCGCTCCAGTTTGCGCCGCTGCACTTCTTCCGAAATCGGATTCCCCCGGAATGTGCTTGCGAAGCCGCACTGGGGGCTGAGGCACAGATTTTCCAGCGGCACGAATTTCGCCGCCGCTTCGATGCGCCGTTTCAGTGCGTCCTTCGATTCGAGCGCCGGCACTTTCGTGCTCACCAGCCCGAGTACGATTCTCTTGCGCGAGTGTCTCGGAAAAAAACGCAAGGGCTCGAAGCCGCCCGAACGCTCGTCGTCGTATTCGAGGAAGTACGCATCCACATCGACCTTGTTGAGCAGGGCCTCGGCGACGGGCTCGTAGCCCCCCCGGGCCGCCCACTGGCCCATTGAATTGCCGCGGCACAGATGGATCGCGGCCACCATCCCGGCGGGCCGTTCCGCGATGGCCGAATTGACCAGATTCGCGAAGCGCTCGGGCATTTCATCCGGCTCGTACCCGTCCCGGCGGAAGGTGTCGGCGAGTTTCGGGTCGCAGAGAAAGGCGAAGTTCGTGTCGTCGAGCTGCACATAGCGGCACCCGGCTTCGCCGAGTTGCTTGAGCTCTTCCCGGTAGACCTCGGCGATGTCGGCGTAGAGCTCCTCGAGGTCCGGGTACGCTTCGTAGCTCACTGCCGCCCGGCCGCCGCGCAGCAGCATGGTGGGCGACGGAATCGCCTGCTTGGCGGTGCGCTGGGTGTTCGCCTTGACGAAGCTGAAGTTTTCGACCTCGATCGGCTGTCCGTGGCGCAGCTTGCCGACGATCGTGAAGGCGCGCGGCGCAAAGGGCTTGCCCTCCCTGGCCTTGTTGTCGTCGAAACCGCTGACCGTGCCCTCGACGTCGAGGCGGCCTGCCGCCCTCGCCCCGCCGAGCTTCTCTATGAAATCGGCGTGGAACGAGCTGCGCCGGTACTCGCCGTCTGTGATCGCGTGGAGCCCCACGGATTCCTGAAACCGGATGACGTCGCGGATGCAGCGGTTCTGCAGCTCGTGAAGCGCCGCCGCGCCGAGCTGTCCCTGCAGGGCCTTTTCGTGGGCCGCGCGCAGCTCCGGCACGCGCAGCAGGCTCCCAACGTGGTCGGCGCGGAACGCCGGCCCGCGCTCGGCCACCGTCAGCTCCACCGGGCGAAGGCGAGCCCGATTCCGGTTCCGGCCGGCGTGCGATACGAAGGAGTGTAGGAGATCCAGGTCAGGTCGAGATCGGCGGCGGCGCTCGCGACCACGATCCAGTTGCGGATCTCGGAGCTTCCCGCCTTCAGTCGGCGCGGATCGAGGCCCGCGAGGAAATCGAGGTCCTTCTTCTTGAGGGCCGCGATAATGGAACGATCGAGGTCCTCTTCGACGACGAAATGGCTCAAGCCTCCCGAGGCGACCAGGCCGACGCGCAGGTCCTCGGGATAACTCCCGATCAGCTCCTTCAACGCCTGGCCCAGCCGCACGCAGCGTTTGGGGAGCGGAGGGTTGGGCGGGTTGTAGGTGTTGAGGAAAATCGGCACGACGGGCAGCAGGCGCACGCCGTCGCCGTTCAGGTACCAGCGGTGGATGAACGAATAAGCATGGCCTTCGTTCTGCCCGTCCCCGAGTCCCGCGACGGCGGAAATATCGAACTCGCGCTCGATCAGGCCCTCGATCAGCGCGAGCGCGAGCGGCCGGTGGCAGGGATAGTCGGCGTCGGCCTCGTCCTCGTAGCGGCGCATCTGCGCGCGGTTGTACCACTCCTCGGGCGCGCCGTACCGTTTCGCGTTGGCGTGCGCGGCGTTGCGTATGCTCTCGCCGTAGTAGATCCCGATCGATGGCATGTGCCGGTCCTGGAAAAGCTCGTGCTGGTCGTCGCCGACGATGATCAGAACGTCGAGCTTCGCCGAGGCGATCTCGGACCTGAGGCGTTTCATCGCGCCCTGTACTTCGTTGAAACGCCCGGTGATCGCATCGTCGGCGATAAGCTCGCCGATGTTCGGCGGGGCCGCGGCGAGAACGTCGGCGTAGGAGCGCGGCCTGCCTTCGCGATCGTAATACTTCATTCGGAGGTCGCTTTGGCGGAACCCTCTCAGCCAGTCTTGCAGCTCGGCCGCAAGCATGACGCTGTGGGAGGAACCGAACGCGGCGGCGAGACGCGCCATCTTCAATCCGCCTTCGCGCCGGACTGCTTCACGACGCGCGTCCATCGCTGCCGTTCCCGGGCCGCCCACGCGCCGAATTCCTCCGGCGGGCCGCTCTGGGGCACGAGGCCGAACGCCTTCATCTTCGCCTGCGTTTCCGGACGCTCGATCAGCTCGTTCAGCTTCGAATTGAGCCGCGCGACGATTTCCCTGGGTATTCCCGCGGGAGCGACTATTCCCGTGCCGGAGGTCGAGGTCACGGCGGGATATCCGCTCTCGGCGAGGGTCGGAATGTCCGGCAGATCCGCGTCGCGGGTCGCGCCGGTGATGGCGAGGGCGCGCACTTCGCCGCTCTTCACTCGGGTACGCACCAGGTCGAAGAGCACGTCGGCCTGTCCCGCGATCACCGCCGTGAGCGCCGGCGCCCCGCCAGCGTACGGGACGTTGAGCGCCTGGATGCCGGCTTCCATCTTGAACAACTCGTAGGTAAGGTGCGGAAGCGTACCGACGCCGGCGGTGGCGAAGTTGAGCTTGCCCGGATTGTTTTTCGCCCAGGCGACGAGCTCCTGCACGGATCGGTAAGGAACCTTTGGATTCGCCACCAGCAGCTGCGGCGAATTGGAGACGAAACCGATCGGCGCGAACGCGGTGGCGGGGTCGTAGGGCATGTTCGTCCCCTGGAGCGCGGGATTGACCGCGAGCACGCTCGTATTCGCGTAGAGCAGCGTATAGCCGTTGGGCTCGGAACGCGCGACGAACTCGCCCGCCACGAGGCCCCCCGCGCCCACCCGGTTCTCGACCACGAAGCGCTGGCTGAAGAGCTCCGACAATCCATCGGCGATGAGCCGGCCCGGGACGTCGGTGGGTCCGCCCGCGGGCGCAGGAACGACGAGGCGGACGGGACGTTGCGGATAAGACTGGGCGGCGGCGTCGTGCGCAGGCCAGAAGAGCACGGAGATCGCCGCGAGCGCCGCGACTAGGGAGCGCCGATTGATCATGCCGCATATGATAGCCTGTAGCCCTGCCATTCCCGCGAGCAGGATTGATGAAGATCGGCTCCGCAACGTTTGCGCTCGTGGCCATGCTGTCCGGCGCTGTGCAGGCGCAGGACTATCCGGCGAGGCCGGTGCGTCTCGTGGTTCCCTACGCCGCCGGCGGCAATGCAGACATCTTCGGCCGGACTCTCGCCCAGAAGCTCGGCGACGCACTGAAGCAGCCGTTCGTCGTCGAGAACCGGGCCGGTGCGAACGGCGGCATCGGCGCGGACTTCGTCGCCAAGTCGGCGCCCGACGGCTACACGCTGCTCGTGACCGCCAACGGCCCGATCGTCGTCAACCCGGTGCTCTATGCCAAGGTACCCTACGATCCGGTCAGGGATTTCGCGCCCGTCGCCCAATGCACCGTGTACCAGTATGTGCTGGTGACGCTGGCCGGTTCGCCCATCAAGAGCATCACCGACCTGATCGAGGCGGCGCGCGCGCGACCCGGGGCCGTCTCCTACGGTTCCACCGGGGTCGGCGGCGGCAACCATCTTGCCGGGGAGCTGTTCGCGCTCGCGACGGGCACCCAGCTCACGCACGTGCCCTACAAGGGCAGCGCGCCGGCGCTCGCTGATCTGCTCGGCGGTCAGCTCACTTTCATGTTCGACACGGTCATCACGTCGGTTCCGCAGATCCGCGCCGGAAAGCTGCGCGCGTTCGCGGTGTCGAGCGGCAAGCGCGCCTCGAGCCTGCCCGAAGTGCCGACCCTGCAGGAAGCGGGCATAGCGAATTTCGACATCTCGCAGTGGCAGGGCGTGCTCGCCCCTGCCGGCACGCCCAAGGCGATCGTCGATCGCCTCAACGCCGAGCTCGTCCGGGCGATGCGCTCAGCCGAGGTGCGCGAGCGCATCGTCACGCAGGGCGGGAACGAAATCGTGACCGGCACGCCGGAAGATTTCGCCGCGCTGATCAGGAGCGATCTGCAGATGTACGGCAAGCTGATCAAGGACGCGAGGATTCCGGCGCAATGAAAATCCTCGTCCTGCGGGGCGACGGCATCGGGCCCGAGATCACCGCGGCGACGCTGGCGGTTCTCGATCGCGCCAACGCCCTGTTCAAGCTGGGCCTGCAGTGGCAGCACGAGGAAATCGGCCTCCCGGCCCTGAAGAAGGAAGGCACCACGCTCCCCGCCCGCGTGCTCGAGGCGGCGCGCGTCTCGGAAGGCGTGATCCTCGGACCGCTCTCGACTTACGAGTACCCGGCGCGCGAAAAAGGCGGGATCAACTCTTCGGCGGAGTTCCGCACCAAGCTCGACCTCTACGCCAACATCCGCCCGGCGAGATCGCGCCTCGGCGTCGGGCTCACCGGCAAGCCCGTCGATCTTGTGATCTACCGCGAGAATACCGAAGGCTTCTATGCCGACCGCAACATGCACCTGGGCATCGGGGAGTTCATGCCGACCGAGGACATGGCGCTCGCGGTGCGGCGCGTCACCGCTAAATGCTGCGAGCGCATCGCGCGCCGCGCTTTCGAGGCGGCGATGACCCGCCGCAGGAAAGTCACCGCCATACACAAGGCCAATGTCTTCAGGATCTCGGATGGTCTATGGCTGCGCGAGGTGCGCAAGGTCGCGAAGGAGTTTCCTCAAGTGCAGCTCGAGGAAGTGATTGTGGATGCGATGGCGGCGCTCCTCTTGCGCGACCCGATGCGTTTCGACGTGATCGTCGCCGAGAACATGTACGGCGACATCCTTTCGGATGAAGCGTCCGAGCTCTCGGGCGGCCTGGGCCTCGGGGGCTCGATCAACGCGGGGGACGAGCATTGCGTTGCGCAGGCGCAGCACGGCTCGGCGCCCGACATCGCGGGCAAAGACCGAGCGAACCCCACCTCGCTCATCCTCTCGGCCGCGATGCTGCTCGAATGGATGGCCGCGCGCCAGAAAAAGGACGCGCTCGCCGCCGCCGCAAGGAGCATCGACTCGGCCGTCGACGCGACCCTGAAGAACCCTGCGACGCGCACCGCCGATCTCGGCGGGAAGATCGGAACCCGGGAGTTCGCGGAGGCCGTGACGGCGAAGCTCGGATAGCCTCGAGTCGAGGCGGTGCTATCCTATGCTGGCTTCCCCACATCCGAAGGAGTTGCCATGACACGGTTCATGTTCATCATCGCTGCCGCAGCGCTTGCCGGCTGCGGCATCGAGACCGCCAGCACTGCGGCCACCGCCGCTGCGCTCAAGAAACAGGAAGTCGAGCAAGCCAAGAAGACCCTGGAACAGACGCAACAGAAGATCGGACAGGCCATGGAGCAGGTACAGCAGTCGCAGGAATCGCGCGAGGCCGCGGAAAAATAACGGGTCGAGCGCACGACGCGAGGCTGACCAAAAGGAGGGCGATCATGATGCGTCGTGTACGGATGCTGTTCGTTCTCGTCGCAGCGGCGGCGGCGACGGTTCCAGGGGTCTTTGCTCAGGAGAACCCGTACCACGAAGACGGCTGGGCGAAACTCCCCGACGGAAGGAAGTGGGGATGGACGAGCGCGATCGATATCGATCGCGCCGGCAATATCTGGGTGTTCGAGCGATGCGGCGCGAACTCCTGCGCCGGCTCGAACCTGGCGCCTCTGGTCAAGCTGAGCCCGTCGGGCCGATTCCTCAAAAGCTTCGGCGCGGGGATGTTCGCGTTTCCCCACGGCATCCACATCGACAGGGCCGGCAACGTGTGGGTCACCGATGCGGACGGAAAAGACGGCAAAGGCCACCAGGTCGTGAAATTCAGCGCGGAGGGAAAGGTCCTGCTGACGCTCGGCAAGGCCGGAGTCGCCGGAGACGGCCCGGACACCTTCAACCGGCCCTCGGACATCCTCACCGCTCCGAACGGCGACATTTTTGTCGCGGATGGACACGGCGGAGATTCCAACGCGCGCATCGTGAAGTTCTCGAAAGAGGGAAAGTTCATCAAGACCTGGGGCAGGAAGGGAGCAGATCGCGGCGAGTTCGACACGCCTCACGCCCTCGCCATGGATTCCACGGGGCGGCTCTTCGTCGGCGACCGCGGCAACAGCCGCATCCAGATCTTCGACCAAGAGGGGAATTTCCTCGAAGAGTGGAGGCAATTCGGCCGGCCGAGCGGGCTCTTCATAGATCGGAACGACACTATATACGTGGCCGATCACCAGTCGAATGCGAAGCTCAACCCCGGCTTCAAGCGGGGCATCCGCATCGGCAGCGCCAAGGACGGCGCGGTCAGCGCCTTCATCCCGGGCCTGGGCGCGGAACCGGAAACCCAGAGCGTGGGAGAAGGCGTGGCTGCGGATGCGATCGGCAACGTCTACTGGGCCGAAACCTCCGGGATGACGGTGAGGAAATTCGTCAGGAAGTAGTCGGTGACGGTCAGGTCCGGGTTACGACCGGCGCGTCGTCCACGGAAGGCTCGGGCTTCGCTTCGACCCGCATCTCATCGAGGGGCGGCTCTTCGCGCAGCTCGGTCTCGGTTTCGGTCGCGACGACCTCGTGCGCCAGAAACCCGCCTGACTGGTGGCGCCACAGCCTCTCGTAGTGGCCGCGCAAGGCGAGCAGCTCCTCGTGCGTGCCCTGCTCGGCGATGCGGCCGCCCTCGAGCACGATCAGGCGGTCCATGCGCGCGATGGTGGACAGCCGGTGCGCGATCGCGATCACGGTCTTGCCTTCCATGAGGCCCAGCAGCTGCTCCTGAATGGCGAGCTCCACCTCGCTGTCGAGCGCCGAGGTCGCTTCGTCGAGCACGAGGATGGGCGCGTCTTTCAGGACCACTCGGGCGAGAGCCACGCGCTGGCGCTGCCCGCCGGAGAGCTTGACGCCGCGCTCGCCCACGTGGGCCTCGTAGCCTTTGCGGTCCTTCCAGTCCTGCAGGCCGACGATGAACTCGTGCGCCTGCGCCTTGCGCGCGGCCGCCTCGACCTGCGCATCGCCCGCGCCGGGGCGGCCGTAGCGGATGTTGGCGGCGATCGAGCGATGCAGGAGCGAGGTGTCCTGCGTCACCATGCCGATCGCAGCGCGCAGGCTTTCCTGGGTCACCTCGCCGATGTCCTGCCCGTCGATGCAGATGCGGCCCCGCTCCAGCTCGAAAAAACGCAGCAGCAGGTTGACCAGGGTCGACTTGCCCGCGCCCGAGCGGCCGACGAGACCCACGCGCTCGCCGGGACGAATCGTGAGATTCAGGCGGTCGAACACGGGTTTGCCGTCGCTCCTGCCGTAATTGAAGCTCACGTCCTCGAAGCGGATCTCGCCGCGCGCCACGCGGAGCTCGCGCGCGCCGCGCCGGTCGCCCCCGGCGTGCGGCACGGCGATCGTCTGCATGCCCTCCTGCACGACGCCGATGCTCTCGAAGATGCCGGTCACCTCCCAGCTCACCCAGCCAGCCACGTTTGCGATCTGCCAGGCGAGCGGCAGGGCGGTCGCTACGACGCCCGCGCCCACCGTGCCGTGGGCCCACAGCCAGATGCCGATCGCGGCGGTGCCGGTGAGGAGCGCCGCGTTCATCACCGAAAGCGAGAACATGAATTGCGAGATGAGGCGCATATGCGCGCCGATCGCGCCCTGGTGCTCGTCGATCACCTCGCGCACATAGGCGTCCTCGTCGGCGAGCCGCGCGAAAAGCTTGACCGTGAGGATGTTGGTATAGCTGTCGACGACGCGCGCCATGACGTGCGAGCGCATTTCCGAGCTGGTCTTCGCGAGATCGCGCATGCGCGGCACGAAGTAGCGCAGGAACACGATGTAGCCGAGGAACCACAACAACGTCGGCAGGCCCAGGCGCCAGTCCGAGGCGGCCATCAGCGCGAATGCGCTCACGCCGTAGACCGCGATGTACCAGACCGCGCGTATGCTCGCCATCACGCTTTCGCGCAACGCGTTGGCGGTCTGCATGACGCGGTTGGCGATGCGCCCGGCAAAATCGTTCTGGAAGAACGGCCAGCTCTGGCGCACCACGTGCCAGTGGCTCTGCCAGCGGATCATGCTGGTCACGCCCGGGATCAGCGCGTTCTGGCGGATCAACATGTCGGCCAAATTGGCGAGCGGGCGGACGACGAGCACGAGCCCCACCATGCCGGCGAGCAGCGGCCACTGCTGGTCGAGCGCTGCCCGGCGGTCGGCGGCTTCCATCAGGGACACGAGCTTGCCGATGAACACCGGGATCACCGTGTCGATCAGGGCCACGGCCAAGCTGGTCACGAACATAAGCGCGTACCAGCCCCTGGTCTGGCGAACGAAGTGCCAGTAGAAGGCGATCAACCCTGGCGGCGGCTCGCCCGGACCCGTGCTGGCCGTTCCGCGAATGCGCGATTGGAGGTACTTGAACATGAGGAATAGACGGTTCGCCTGCGGTGTTATCCTAGTTTGCCGCAGATTGCACTCGTTGTTAAATGAAGGATTTCCCCATCAAAGGAGGAGAGCAATGAAGACGGTTACACGCCTTTCCCTGGCAGCAGCCGTTGCGCTGGCGGTGGGTTCGTGCGGAGGCATGCAGTCGCAGCAGAGTGGCATGTCGTTTTTCGTCACCAGCGCAGGCTCGGCAAAAGGAGCCGACCTCGGGGGCCTCGAGGGCGCCGACCGGCATTGCCAGTCGCTCGCGAAGGCCGCCGGCTCCGGAGGGCGTAACTGGCGCGCTTACCTGAGCGCTAGCGCTTCCGGCGGATATCCCCCGGTGAACGCCCGCGACCGCATCGGGCGCGGCCCGTGGCAGAACGCGAAGGGCGTCGTCATCGCGAGCAACGTCGATCAGCTCCACGGCGCCAACAATCTCACCAAGGAAACCGCGCTGAACGAAAGAGGCGGCATGGTCAACGGCCGCACCGAGAAGCCGAACATGCACGACATGCTGACCGGCTCGACGCGGGATGGCCGCGCGATCACGGGCGGCGAGGATACGACCTGCAGCAACTGGACCACCAGCGGCGCGGGAGCCGCGATGCTCGGGCACCACGACCGCCAGGGCCTGCGCGACGACGACGCGTCCAAGTCCTGGAATTCCTCGCACCTGTCCCGCCCGAGCAAGGAAGGCGCCCCCGGCTGCAGCCAGGCGGCGCTGCAAGGCACGGGCGGCAACGGATTGTTCTACTGCTTCGCCGCGAACTGAGTTTTTCTATCCCTTCTCCCCGTTACGGGGAGAAGGCCGCTCCTTCACCGGGAGCGGAGGTGGAATTTCACGACTTCCGATCTGCGCCGGGCCCAGGCGCGCTTGCGCCCAGTCGATTGCGCGGCGCGCTTCGCGCGCCTTGACCGCAGCTTTCAACCGGATCCAGTCGGCGCCTTTCTCGGCTTGATAGAGCGCAGTGGCATCGAGATGGGTGCGGGTCAGGGCGATCAGCTCCTCCGCGCGCGCTGCGTCGCTAAAGGCCGAGGCGGCATCGGGCAGAACGTGAGGGCGTCCACGCGCCGAGGCCTTGGCGAGGATCGCCGGAAGATGCTCGAGCACGAACCGCCAGACAATCTCGACCCGCCCGCTGTCCTCGCCGATATGGGTGAGGTTGAAGACCGCATCGCTCGGCGGCAGCTCATCGGTCAGCATCAGCTCCATCAGCCGCTGCAGCAGCCTCGGGTCGCGCACCTGTCGCAGCGCTGCTTGCGCCTCCCACTTGTCGCTCATGTCGGTGGCGCTGCGCATGCGCTCGAGCAGAGCCTCGAAGGTCGCCTCGTCGGCGTAGCGGCCGGTGACGTTCAGCACCGCGGGCCGGATCGCCGGATCGATCGCCTTCTTCGCGCGCGCGGCAAAGCGCGACTGCGCTTCCCGCACGACCGCCCCGTGCCCTGCCCTGCCGAGCGCCTCGATCAGCGATCTGCGCAGCAGAGCCGCGTCGGCGGCTTCACCCGGCCGCGCGTCCCAGCCGACCCTCGCAAACGGCGTCTCCAGCAGGCGCGCGATGTAGCGATCGAAAACGGCCTGGTCGCCGCGAGAATCGATCAGCTCGCGCAGAAAGCGCAGCGCGCCGGTGACTTGGTCCCAGATCGTGCGGTCGGTTTCGGCGCCGAGGTTCTCCACGAGCGCGAGATAGCGCGTCGCGTCGACGCGACCCGCCTGCGCGAGCGCGAAGGTGTCCGAGAGCAGTCGCAGACGGTCCGGGGCCGGGAGCCCCTGCAAGGCGGGCACGAGCCGGCCAAAGTTCCGGTCGTCGTACTGGCTTCGGTAGTAGCCGGTGTCGCCGGCGTTGGCGAGCATCGCGCCGCAGCGCTCGAAACCCAGTTTCTGCGGCTCCCGCTCGAGCAGAACGGTGCGCCGCGCCCCTGCCCCGTCGGCGAGGATCACCGGCACATTCCAGGCAAGCGGCACCGCTCCGGGGTCGTTGAGGGTGAAACGCTCCTGAGCGAGCGTCACTGCGGCGGCGCCGTTCTCGCATTGCTGCAGGACTTTCACGACCGGATATCCGGGCTGCTCGGTCCAGCCCGCGACCAGCTTGCCGATGTCCTGACTCGATGCCGCCGACAGGTGGTGCCAGAAATCGGCCGTGGTGGTACTGGAAAAACGGTGCGCGCGCATGTAGCCCCGGACGCCCGCGCGGAAAACGTCTTCGCCGAGATAGCCCTCGAGCATGCGCAGAACCGCAGCTCCTTTCGCGTAGGTGATGGAATCGAAGACGTCCATCGCGCGCGTGTCGTTCTCGACCGGCGTCTGGATCGGATGGGTCGTCCTGCGCGCGTCCTCGGCGAGCGCCGTTTCCTTCCAGAGCGCATCGCGCAGCCGCATGCCCCAGCTCGGGTTGAAGCGCTCCGTGGTCTTGCTCGCCATCCACGAGGCGAAACCCTCGTTCAGCCACAGGTTGTCCCACCAGGCCATCGTGACGAGGTTGCCGAACCATTGATGCGCGATCTCGTGCGCGATGATGCCGTAGGCCGCTTGCTGCTGGCGCAGCGAATCTTCGCCCGGGTCGTACAGGAAGCGGCCCTCGTTGTAGGCGATCGCCCCCCAGTTTTCCATCGCCCCGCCTATGCCGCCCGGAAGCGCGATCTGGTCCAGCTTGGAGAGAGGGTAAGGTTCGCCGAAGTAGCCGTTGAAATAGCGCACGATCTGCTTGGTCGCCTCCATCGCGTAGCGCGCGCGCTCGCGCTTGCCTTTCACGGTATGGATGCCGAGCCGGATTCCATCGACGCTGTCTTCAAGGAGATCCATCTCGCCGACGAAGAGCGCCACCAGATACGTCGGCATCGGCACCGATCTCGCGAAGCTCACTTCCTTCCTGCCGTCGGGCCGGAGCTCGACCCTCGACTGCGGCATGTTCGAGACTGCGGTCAAGGGCGCGTCGATCACCGCGACGATGTCGAAGCTCGCGCGGAACACCGGCTCGTCCCATCCCGGAAAGAGGCGGCGCGCCTGCACCGGCTCCATCTGGGTGGCGAGCATCAGCTTGTCCACGAGGCGCCCGCGATCGCGCTCCTTGTACGCGATCTGGTACAGGCCTTGCGGATGCTTCCCGATTTTCCCCGAGTAGTCGATGCTCAGGCGGTAGCTGCCGGGTGCAATCGGCGCGGTCGCGGGGGTGAGCGTCACCGTCTCGCGCCGCGGATCGACGCTGGGCGCAAGGCTCGTCTCACCTCCCCCGCTCGCGCGCAGCTTTACCGATTTGAAGCTCAGCTCGGCGGCGTTGACGACGATCACCGGGACGGGCCGCGCCACCTCGATGTCTATGACCGCCTCTCCGTCGAAGCGGTCGTAAGTCGGCGCGGGAACGATACGCAGCGCGTAGTGCCTGGGCACTACGTCCTTGGGCAGCTTCCCCGGGGTCGTCGCAAACGAGAAGCGCGGCTCGGCGCCCGCAGGGGCGATGCAGAAGAGCAGCAGCGCTGCCGCGAGGGCCAGCGAGCCGCCCGCGGTTCGATACACGGTTCGCAAGGAAATCCGGGCCGCCGTCAGTTCGCGAGCGGATCCGGGCGCAGCTGGAACTTCACGACCCTGGGGCGGTTCTCCTTGCCGCCTTCGACATGGAACACCGTCCGGGTCGAGTACGTCGCCCACAGCGACCTGCCCTTCCAGCCGGCGTTCGGATCGTCGATACGCCCTTCCGACCACTTGGCGTAGAAGCCCATCGGATACGGAACGCGCAGCGTGACCCACTTGCCGTCGACCAGGGCGAAGTACGCATCGCTCATGTTCCCCGAGGCGATCGGCACGTTCTTGCCGAGGCCGAAGCTGTCGAACCAATCCACCCAGGTGTAGTAGCTCGCCTCGACGCTGCCGTCGTCCTGCACGTCCCTGAACTGCGGTCCGGGGAAGCGGTAGAGCGTCCAGCCCTCGGGGCAGTGCTTGCCGGTCGCGTTCGGCCCGTTGAGCGGGCCTTTGCATTTGCTGCGGTCGAACTTGCCGAGGTGTCCGCTCGCGAGCGATGCCCAGAACACGCCGTCGCGGCCGATGTCGCCGCCGCGCGGCCCGTATCCCGGGAACGGCGGCTCGTAGATCTCGGTAATGGCGGTATGAGTCGGATCCGGTCCGGGAGCGACCCGAACGACATGGCCCGGGAATCCCATCGATGTTCCCCACACCGAGCCGTCGTTCGGATTGACGTTGATGCTGTAGAGGGACACCTGCACGCGCTTGTCCTTCGCCGGATCGACCGGCTGCTTGGGTTCCACCCATTCATCGCGCCGGCCGTTGCCGTTGGTATCGAGGATGAACGGCGTCCAGCCTTGCGATTTCACTTCGTCGCCGGTTTCCTCGAACATCTTCCGGTTCAGCCAGCCGACCGCCCCCGGTCCGGTGACTCCGTTGCTCGCCCACAGCGTCTGGTTGGCGTCCTCGGCGAAGATCAGGTGGTGAGTCGGGAAGCAGGTGCTGATCAGCGTGAACTTGCCGGTCGCCGGATCGTACATGGAGAGATGCCGGTTGGCGCTCTCGATCGGAAACACCTTGGCCGACGGATGGGCCCCGCCCTTCCTGCAGTAATCCGGATTGGCTGGAGGGCGAACGCGCGCAGTGGCCCACACCCGCCCCTTTTCGTCCATCATCTGATTGTGGATGCTCGTCTGGCTGTCCCAGATGGGTTCGCTCCCCCAGTAGGGAGAAGGCGCCATTGTCGCCGTCCTCGAGGACGGCGTATTGGGATCGCGCACGGGATGCTTAAGCTGGCTCGCGGTGTGCGTGTTCGGATCGAGCACCGGGAAATAATCCGTGCTCTCCTCGGTCGCCCCGTAGAGCTTGCCGTAGGCGTTGACGGTGGGTTTGCGCCGGTCCGTCGAGATCAGATCGTGCATGTAGCCGGTGGGCGTGCTCCAGTCCCACAGGCTGAGGACGATGTTGCGCTCGAGCCCTTGAGGCCGCTCGGGTTTCGCGAACGGCAGCTCGCCTGCCGCGACGCGGTCGGTCCAGTCGCCCCACAGCGCGAGCGCCCGCGGGGCGTCGAGCCGCCCGAGCACCGTGGTCATCTGAGTCATGGCTTGCCCCGAAGCAATACGCCGTCCCCAAGCCTCGGCCGAGGACTTGAAATGGGCGAAGTCCTTGGGCATGGTGCGCGTACCCAGTGTGCCGAGCGCGTGGCACGACATGCAGCCGCTCGTCTTGATGATGTTCACCCACTCGGGCTGGGTTTTCACCGGCCCCGCGGGAAACTCGCTCTTCGCAGGGACCTTGAGCATCGAGTACCAGTAGATCGCCGGGTAGTACTGCGCCGCCGCCGCCGCGCTCGGCGCCGTCACGGCGGTCAGATCGAGAATTTTCCCGGACGCGGCCTGCACCTTGGGCGAATCGACCAGCCCATAGCCGCGCACCCATACGCTGTAGTTGGCTTTCGGAAGCTCGGGGATGAGGTAGCGGCCGCGGTCGTCCGTGACCACGATCTTGGTGAATTTGGTGGGGAGATCGTTCGTCTCCGCGATCACCCAGACCCCAGCCTCGGGCCCGTTCGCGCTCGTTACGACGCCGCCGATCTCACTGCCGCCGTCGCGAGGGCCCGACGCGGCGCTCTGCGAGCCGCCGGAAGGAGCCTGGCACGCGGCCAAAAGGAGGGATACACAGGCTGTTGCCAAGTACGGGAAATAGATCGTCTTCATGGTCGTCGCTCCGGGGTGATCAGGCGAGAGTCTGTGCGAAAGTCCACAATTATGCCGCTAAACGTGAACTGCGCCGAGAGGGCCTCGTCTACCATTCGGCACTTCAGGGTGCATGCGAAAGGAGGAACGACATGTCAAAGCCGATTCGTGTGATGGCGTTTGCGCTCGTTGCGATGCTGTTTTCATCCGCTGCAGCCGCCCAGGGGTTCGACCTGCGCAGGCTTTTCTTCGGCGCCGGGGTCAGCCAGAACATGGTGTCCGGCCTCGATAACGGCACCGGCTTCCAGGTTTTCGGCGGCTACAATTTCCCGGCAATAGCGCGGAACTTCTATGTCGACGCCGAGGCCGGCTACATGGACACCGGAAAATTGAAGGCGACCGGATGCACCGGATCGTTTTGCAATGCCACGGCCAGCGGCCTGTGGGGGAGCGGCGTGGCGAGGTACATGGTCGCTCCCAACGTCGAACTGCTCGGTCGGGCCGGATACGATTTCGGCGATGACGATGGTTTCCTGTTCGGCGTAGGGGCCGGATACATCGTGAGCAAGAATCTCAAGCTGCGCCTCGAGTACGTCGCGCGCGATCACGTGGATTCACTGCAGTTCAACGTCGTTTTCTACCCCTGGTGATCGCCGCGCCCGGGGAGCCCGGGCCGCGGCTTTCCAGGCGAAAAGAGGCACTGGGTGCGCCCAGTGCCTTTCTTTTTTGCGCCGGCTCGCAGCCTCGGGCTACCATGTCGCACGCGACACTCGAAGGAGCGCCGATCATGCCCGAGGGTTCGAAGGTCAAGACCGAATCCGATTACGACGTCCTGCACCGCATCATGACCACGCGCATGAGCGTGCGCCGCATCAAGCCCGATCCCATCCCCGAAGAGTACGTGGAGAAGATCCTCGAGGCGGGCCGCTGGGCGATGTCCGGCGCGAACGGCCAGCCCTGGGAGTATCTCGTCATCAAGGACCCCAAGAAGAAGAAGGACCTCTACGACGCCTTCCAGGACAGCAATCAGGAGTTCTGCTTCTGGATGGAGCAGATGCGGCCCTTCGAGCTGCGCCATCCCGCCTTCCAGGTGAAGGGGGACGACCTCGAGGACGAGTGGCAGAAGATCCGGAACAGCACCGGCGGGCAGCAGCGCCGTCCCTGGCACGAGGCCCCGGTGGTGATCGTCGTGCTCGGCGACGGCCGCAGGCAGTGGGCGACGGTGAACGCCGCCTTCACCTTCGGGCGGCACGCGAGCCACTTCACCGACGGGCTGGCGAACACCTGCACGCACATGCAGCTCGCGATCGCCTCGCTCGGCCTGGGCTCGCACTGGGGAACGGTCCATATCCAGGAGCCGCTGAAGCGCGTGCTCGGCGTGCCCGATCTGATCGACGTCTACCTCATCATCTCCGTCGGCTATGCCGACATCGAGCGCAAGCCCGGCGTGAGGCGCGACCTGGAGGATCTCGTGCACCGCGAGAGCTACGACATGTCCAAGTTCATGTCGAACGCGGACGTCATCGACTACCTCTACAAGCTGCGCGGCAAGACGATGTTCCGGTACCACTTGAAAGACAGCCTGCTGCCGGGCGCGGGCGACAAGAAGAGCTGATGCGGGTCTGCCGTCTTGCGCTCTGCGCGACCGCATCGCTCGCCGCCGGCGCCGTCTGGCCGCAGGCCTACCCCACCAAGCCGATACTCGTAGTCAGCACCGCTTCGCCGGGCTCGAGCGGCGACGCCGCGCTGCGCCTGATGGCGGCGAAGATGAGCGCGAGCCTCGGCCAGCCGGTGGTGGTCGAGCTCAAGACCGCCGCCCGCGGGGCGCAGGCCGCGCAGGCTCTCGCGCGCGCCGGCGCAGACGGTTACACCATCACTTACGGCACCTCGGGCACCTACGTCAACGCGCGTTTCCTTTTCAAGAACCTCGCGTTCGACGTTCTCAAGGACTTCGCGCCGATCAGCCTCGCCATCAGCTCGCCGAGCTACGTCGCGGTCCATGTTTCCGTGCCCGCGAATTCGCTGCAGGAGCTGATCGATTATGCGAAGCGCAATCCCGGCAAGCTCGAGTACTCCTCGAGCGGGGTCGGATCGGTGTTTCACCTTGCGGGTGAATCCCTGAAGCTCTACGCCGGAATCGACTTGCTCCACGTCCCTTACGCGCAGGCGAACTTTCCCCAGATGGTGAACGACTGGGCCGCGGGCCGGGTGGCGCTGTGGTTCCCGACCTATGCCTTCCTCGTTCCGAATATGCCGAAAGTCAGGCCGCTCGCGATCGTGGACAACCAGCGCAGCGCCCGCATGCCCGATATTCCCACCGTGGCCGAAACGCTTCCCGACTTCCGCGGTTTCCCCGCGTGGTGGGCTTTCTTCGGCCCCACGGGCCTGCCCGCCCCGATCGCCGAGCGCCTGAGCGGCGAAGTGCGCGCCGCGCTCAAGCAGCCCGAGGTCGTCGCCAAACTGGGCGATCTGGGACTCACCACCATCGGGAGCACGCCCGAAGAGCTCGCGGCGCACCTCAAGCGCGAAATCGACGCCGTTGGGACCTTGGCCAAGGCGATCGGGCTCGAGCCCGAATAGGGCTAGCGCTTCGGGCTTCCACCCGCAGCCAGCAGCTTGTTGCCGGGCAGGTTGCGCAGCTCGGCCTTCCTCCTCTTGTTGCACGCAACGCAGATGAACCTGACGGGCCCGATCCTGAGGAACTCGCTCGTCGTCCAGTGGCTGCCCGCGCTGCAATAGCGCTTCTTCTCTTCCCTGGCCGCTTTTTTCACAGCGGGTTGTCGGGGTAGATCAGCGAGCGCCACATATGGGCGACCGCGCTGCCGTCGAAACCCAAGCCCTCTTTCGGCTGCTTGAAGTGGCGGCCGATCACGTCGATAAAGGGCTCAAGCGTCGGATTCACCCCGGGCTCGAAGGCGTAGAGATCGTGCACGGTGATCATGCGCGCCTCCATGTACCATTTGTGCCTGCGCGCCTTCTCGTACGCCGCTTTGATGTAGGGCTCGGGCACGTAGCCTTCGCCGAAGATCTGAATGTACCGTTCCGGATACCCGTATCCTACCGAGGGGTCCGGAAAGAACCGCAGTGCCTGGTGATGGCGAATCGCCCAGCTCACTTTTTCGGACACATAGGGCTCGACCATCTGCGCCGCCCACCAGCCGTGATCCACCTTGATGAGGTTCACCGCGATGTCGTGCAGCAGGCACGCGAGCACCGTCTCCTCGGACTCGCCCTTCTTCTGCGCATCGTTCGCGCTCTGCAACATATGGTTTACGGTGTGCGGCATAAAGCGCAGCTTGAAGAAATCGACGATCGTGGGTCGGGGCGGCATGGCGGCGAGCGCGCCCAGCGGAAGCGGCAGGCCGCCCGGCGTCAGGCCCCCGAACAGGACCCCGGTGCCGCGGCGCACGCCCTGCGCCGGGGCCGCCTGCTCGAGCTGCCTCATCATGCGTTCCTCGAGGGCGTCGGCGCGCTCTTCGGAGGACAGCGCCCCCGCTTTCGAGCTCGGGCCCGCAACGAAAGTCTTGCGGTCGACTTCCATCCTTACCTCCTCTGGATACCGTGCCACGTTAAGCCGCGCCGCAGCGCGAGTCAACCGCAGCAACTCATTGTGGCTCGATCTTCGCCAGTTCCACGTAGCGCTTCCAGCGCTCCGCGTCGCTCTTCATGAGCGCTTGCATCTGTTCGGGCGCACCCGGGAACGGGTCGAACGCCGAGTTCGCGAGGAACTGCTTCGTGTCCTCGGCACCGGTGATCTGGTTGAACCAGCCGGCGAGCTTGTCCACGATGGGTTTGGGCGTGCCCGCGGCGACCACGACGCCCCACCAGGGCGAGACGTCGGATCCGCCGTAGCCGAGCTCGGCGAGCGTCGGCACGTCGGGGAGGGCCGCCGAGCGCTTCGCCGCGGTCGCCGCGAGAATACGCAGTTTCCCCGCCTTCGCCTGTCCCAGCCCCCAGGTGGCATCGAAGGAAATGAAGTCGAGCTGCCCCAAGAGCAGATCGGTCAAGGCCTGCGCGTTCTGCTTGTACGGAACATAGATCGCCTTCACGCCGGCCGCGGTCTTGAAGAGCTCTGCGGCGATCACGCCGGTGTTGCTGGTCGCACCGTAGAAGCTCGCCCCCGGTTTGCCCTTGAGGTGCGCGACCAGCTCGGCCATGGATTTGATCGGGCCCGCGGCGTCCACGAGAATCACGAAAGAGAGCGAGGCGATCGTCGCCACCGCGGAGAAATCTCTCGTGGTGTCGAAAGGCAGGTTCTTGAACAGGTACGGCGCTGCGGCGATGGTGGAGCTCGCCGGGGTGATCATGATCGTGTAGCCGTCGGGTCTCGACTTCGCCAGGGCGTCGCTCGCGATCATGCCGTTCGCGCCGACCCTGTTTTCGACTATCACCGGTCGCCCGGCGAGCTTGGAGAGCCGGTCGCTGTAGAAGCGCACGATGAGATCGGCGCCCGAGCCCGGCGCGTAATTGCACAGCGAGCGGATTTCCCGCGCCGGGTATTCCTGCGCGGAGGCGAAAGGCGCGGCGAGCGCGAAGAACGCCGCAGCGAACGATGCGAGTGTCCGACCGGCTTTCATGAACTCTAGTCTATCGTCACGCCCAGTTCCCGGATGATCGGCCTGAACTGCGCGACCTGCCGGCGCAGCACCGCGTCCTGCTCGGCGGGAGTCGAGCCCACCGGCTCGGCCGCGAGATCGGTGAGGCGCTTCACCGAATCGGGATGGCGCACGGCCGCGACGGTCTCGCGCTGCAGCCGCTCGATGATTTCGCGCGGCGTCTTCGCCGGCGCGAACAGGCCGTTCCAGCCCTCCGCCTCGAGCTTGGGAAAGCCCAGCTCGCGCACCGTGGGCACCTCGGGAAGCGCCGCGAGGCGCTGCGGTGCGTTCGTCGCGAGCGCCTTGAGGGAACCTCTCTTGATTTCCGCAAGCGAGGACGAAAGCTGGTCGCCGCCGAGCTGCAGGCGCCCCGCGAGCAGTTCCTGCTTGAGAGGCGCCGCGCCTTTCAGCGGGATATGGGCCATTTCGATGTTCTCATCGCGTTTCATCACCTCTCCGACGATATTCATGTACGAGCCCGGCCCGGTCGAGCCGTAGTTGTACTTGAGGCTGCGGTCCTTCTGCAGCAGCGCCACAAACTCGCGCAGGTTGTTCGCCGGCACGCTCGGGTGAGCGGTGATCACGAGCGGCACATTGGCGGCGATCGATATCCCGGCGAAATCGGTGTCGATGTTGTACGGCGCGCGGTTCGCCTGCGCGAGCGCGACCGAAGCGAGCGGAAAAGTGATGTTGTGCATCAGGATGGTGTACCCGTCGGGCGCCGCCTTGGCGACTGCATCCGCGCCGATCGAGCCGCCCGCTCCGCCGCGGTTCTCGACCAGCGCGGGCTGGCCCAGGGTCTCGGACATGCGCTGCGCGACCAGGCGCGCGATGATGTCGGTGGTGCCTCCGGCGGGAAACGGCACGATGATGCGGACGGGCCGCGAGGGGTAGGCTTGCGCGTGCGCCGCCTGCGACAAGCTTGCGCGGCTTTCTCAGGACGCTCGCGCGCGCCGGGGCCGAGGCCGGCGTCGCCCTGCGCACCGGCGTGAGCGTCGTCCCGCCAATGTTGGTCGACGGAGCCGTCGCCGCGAACGTGGGGAGGTTGTGCGCGCGCACCTGCGTGAACGCCTCGTATCCGGAGGCGAGCTTGATGAGGGTCGGCTCGCTGAAGGCGCTGCCGAAGAAACTGATCCCGAGGGGCACGCCGAACACCATGCCCGCAGGCACCTGGACGATGGGATAGCCGGGCCCCGCCGCCAAGCCCGAGGTGCCGAAGAGGAAGTGATCCCCGTAGATCAGGTCGGTCGCCCAGGCAGGGTTGTCCGTGGCGCTGACAACCGCGTCGAGGCGGAACTGCGTGATCGCGGCGTCGATGCCGTTCACGCCGGCGTTGTGATCGATGGCGAGCGCCTGGTTGTAGCTGAGGCCCCCGAAGATGGGCTGCGGGTCGTCCGGTCCCGGCTCCAGCGCGGCCGCCAAGTCGAAGATGTCCTGGTTGAAGAACGGCATCTCCCGGGCCGCGTTGGCGTCGTTGAAGTCGATAGCGGTCTGCAGGGTCCCTCCGGCCACCGGCACGCCGACGCGGGTGGCTAAGTACGCGGCGAGGTCGTTGCGGAACTCGAAGAGCAGGACGAGGAACTCGCCGTCCGCCGCGGCGAAGGTGAACCCCGCGGCGTCGAGGTCGATGACGATGGCGCCGGCGTCGGTCAGCTTCGCGAAGGCGGCCTCGATGGCGTCGGTCACCGGCTGCGGCGTCGGCACGAACGGGTCGAAGCCGTTGAGGCCCACCCGCGTGAGGCCGATCCGGGCGCCCCTGAGGCCGTTCGGGTCCACGAACTGCGTGTAGTCGGTGGGAATG
>VBCH01000009.1 GCA_005884455.1 Betaproteobacteria bacterium | reverse complement strand
GCGCGTCTTCCCCGTGCCTTGCCACCCGAGCGGGACGCCGCCCGTCGCCGCATCGCGGCCGTCGGAGGTGCGGCTCTGGATGACGCTGAGAGTCGCCGCCGCGTCCGCGACGGTCCGCGCGTGGACCCCCACCGTGTCCTGTGTGTGCGAGATGGGCACGACGCCCGCGCGGCTCGTGAGCCCCACGGTCGGCTTCAGCCCGACGACGCCGTTGGCATTCGCCGGGCAGACGACGCTGCCGTCAGTCTCGGTCCCGAGGTAGACCGTGGAGAAGTTGGCCGAGGCGGCAGCGCCCGAGCCGGAGCTCGAGCCGCACGGGTTACGATCGATGCCATACGGATTGTG
>VBCH01000008.1 GCA_005884455.1 Betaproteobacteria bacterium | reverse complement strand
TCGTCTGCATCTTGTCGCCCGTGTCGATGTTGTCCTTGAGGAGGACCGGGATGCCGTGCAGGGGACCGAGGACGATGCCGCGCCGGCGCTTCGCGTCGGCGTCGAGGGCCATGGAGATGGCATCCGGGTTGATCTCGATCACCGCGTTCACTCCCGGTCCACCCTGGTCGAGGTCGAGGATGCGCTGCATGTAGTCTCGGGTGAGCTGCTCCGAGGTGAGCCGGCCCGCGGCCATCTCCGCCTGGAGCTGCGCCACGGTCGCCTCGGCGTGGCGGAACGGCGCGGCGTCGGCAGCCGCTGCCCGGGACGACGCGAGCAAGGCGAGAAGAAGGATCCGCGAGATCGACGATCGGTTCATGGCGTGCCTCCTG
>VBCH01000007.1 GCA_005884455.1 Betaproteobacteria bacterium | reverse complement strand
TCTTCATGAAGCGGTCCCATTCGCGCTCGCTCCCAGCTCTCTGCGCGAGCTTGACTACTTCGGCGCTGGGGGCGAGCGTCGGCAACCAGATGTCGTAGAAGTTCTTGGACGCGTACTCGTTCTTTTTCACGCCACGAGGAGGTCGCCTCACCGTGCCGATGCGAAGGCCCTCATCCGGGGATCGATCGGAGCCGAGTCGAACGATTCGAACCGTCATTCTGGAGCGCGGTGCGGCGAGCTTAGCCCTTTTCCAGGACGATGTCCCACACCGCCGCGAGCGAGTCTCGCTCGAGTCCCTGGGTGGGTGGCCCCAGGCGAACGATCAAGCGCTCCTTGCCCGCGCCTGTGCCCTGCAGGAAGGGATCTTTGTCGTTCAACGGCTCCCCGGCGAAATACATTTGCGTCACCAAACGGTTGCTCTTGCCCGTGACGTCGAAATGAATATGCGGCGGCCGCATCCGGGCGTCGGGTCCGGCCGGATACGCTCCCGGCTTGATGGTCTTGATCCGGTATCGCCCTTCGGCATCGGTGGTTACGACCGCGAAGCCCTCGAAATTGGGATCCAGCGGCGCCGGATTGTGGTCACTGGGGTGCGTGTAGCGCCCATGGCTATTCGCCTGCCAGATCTCCATGCGGGCGCCTTGGACCGGTTGCCCCTGGGGGTTTACCACTCGCCCCGTCAAATGGATCACCTGTCCCGCCGCGCGCCCCGGCCTGCCCGGGATGGTAGTCAGATCCGCGCCCTGATGCGGCGGTTTGACGACCGGATAGAACGGCCCCAGGATTTGATCGGGCGTCCGTCCTGACCCTTGCGCCAGCACGGTCCTGGCACCGCCGGACAAGGCCAAGCCGCCTGCCGCAACCGCCATACCCAGAACGCGTCGGCGCGAAATTCCATCATTGATACCCATGTTCACCCTCTCCTAGAAATGTGCGCCTGATCGGGAGGAGTACGCGAATGCGAAGGTCCGCATGATCCATATAGCGCCATACGTATTCAAGGTCAAGAGCGATGAGAAATATGCCGGCAGTCGCGTCCCCTTCGAACGCGTAGTTAGCTTGCAAGACTCCGGACATAGCGCACCTCTTCCAGCAACGCGCCCCCGATCTCCACGGTTTTCGTGGACGACGTTTCCAATTCGAACCCCGCCGCCGAATAAAACCGGCAAGCGCGCTCATTTTTCGCGAGCACCCACAGGCCCACCGACGTAAATCCCCCGGCGCGGAGCTCATCGAGCGCCCGGCTGAGAAGCTCACGTCCGATTCCGCGGCCCCAGAGATCGGGTGAAACATAGATGGCCCATATTTCTCCGGCGCTGGCAGCCGCACCGGCGTCCCGACAGCGCCCGAATGCAATCCAACCGGCGACTCCATCGCTCCCTTCGGCCACACGAACGTTGGGTTCGCCGCCCGCGATGGCCGAAGACCAGTAAAGCCGCCGCTTGTCCACCGAGAGGCCTTGAAGATGTGGATCCGGGACCACGCCACGATAGGCCGCCCGCCAGCCGGAAACGTGGATCTCTGCAATGCGCGGCGCGTCCTTCGCATTTGCCGCTCGAACATCCACAGGGCTTTCTCGCGGGCTAAGGTCTGAGAACCGCTTTGGCGCTGAAAAACGCTGCGGCAGCCGAGGACACCAAGCTGCCGATCCCTACGACGAGCCATATGTAGTAGGCAGCACCACTACCAGTCAACGCGAGGAACATGACGGAGCCGAGAACGGCAATCGGCAGGGAAACCAGAGAAGAGGTGATGATCCAGCGCCGCGGAAGCAACGAAGCAAACAACGCGGAAGCGAATGCCAGCGCCAGAATGGTAGAAGCGGCCATAAACGCCGGACTGGCGCCAAGGGGCGCTGCTCTTGCGGCCCAGAGTACGAAAAAGGGCGCGAAGATCCCCACAGCCAGAGCTGCGGTGTAGGTGGCGTAGGTTCTAAGCACGGTCAGGCATCTTAGTCTTCTGTCTGTCTATCAGCGATCTTCCACGACACCACGCCGAGCACCACTCCCACCGCGGCGAGAAAGCTCCAGAACCAGGCGAAATCTCCGGCCCCGGACGCCTGCGCCGGGTCGGTGATGTCCGCGAGCGACGTGAACGCATCGACTGCAAACCACAGGCATACGATCGCGAACGCGAATGAGAAGAGCGCAGCTAACTTGACGGAGATCTGCATGGTGGTCGCCTGGCCGGGCGAATATTCCTCAGGTCCACGCTCAGCGGCGATCAGCGATCCGCCGAAGGGCGCTGCTTGCCGTCCGTCCATCGCCCATCGGCAAGGACAACCGAGGTCTCGATCTGTCTCTGTGGGATCGACCAGTAAGTCCGGAGCAGGAGATCCTTGTGGGTTTTCGGGACGACCGTGAATCCATTCCGCCGGTAGAACTCGATGGCCCACGACGCATCCGCCCAGGTCCCGATCAAGATGGGCTTGTCAGCGAGGCCTTGCACATGGCGCAGGAGCCTTGTTCCCACGCCCTTCCTCTGCGTGGTTCGCGCGACGTACGCGTGGCGCACCAAAGCGACATCGCTCTTGTCCTGAATCCCCATCACCCCCAACAATCGTCCTTCCTCCTCCGCCACCCAGAAAACGACACCATCGGCGATCTCTTTCAGCAATTCGTCCGTCGGCATGTAAGGTTCGCGCCAACGGTCGACCGGGATCACTCCGCGATAGGCCTGCGCAGCGTCGTTGACGATCGCCAGCATCGCCGCCAAATCCGTTTCAACGCTTTTTCGAATCAGCACCATTCGATTCGGAGAGTCAGCAGAAGCCTCAATCGCGATAGAACTCCACGCTCAAAACCGAACTTTGCCCGTCAGAATTTCCCACCAAAGACGCCAGTCTCCCATAAAGCTAAACCGCGGATACTTGAACGTCGCTGGTTTGTTGTGCTCGAAGAAGAAGTGGCCGACCCACGCGAGCGCATAGCCTTGGATCAGCGCCACTGCCGCCAGCCACCACAGTTGCGTGGCCAAGGCAGTGATGAGCAATGCGGCCGCGATACTCGTACCAAGGAAGTGCAGTCGGCGTGAGATCCGGTTGGTATGTTCGCTGAGATAGAACGGATAAAATTCGGCAAAGGTGCGAAATGGGGTCTTTTTGCTCACGTTCGCCCCCTTGTTGTCACGAAGGTCCCGGCGCAGAGCGGGCGTCAACGTACACCCAGGCCCGTTTCCCCGAAGCAAGCATTGCGGCTATCCGTTTGTACGCGGCGAGCTGTTCGTACCGGTCGGCAGCGGCGAGCTCGGCGTCGGTGATCTCGAATACTGTGCCGCTCACACGACTGTCCTTTCTGCTGTTGAACGTGACGTTAGCATGATGCGTCTTGCCGCTTGCAGTCACGACTTGCGGGTCCTCGATCCTTACCAGCGACTGCTCGAACCCGAGAAGCTCGTCCCTTTGCCCTTCGAGCAACCTTCCGAACGTTGACAACTGGACATCTTCTTGCTGGAGAGTGCCGTAGGAGAAGAGTAGCGGCATTGCGAAGGAAACCTTGTGTGGTAGATGGATTTCGAAGCCGTCGCGGGGTAGGAGATCCACCAGCTGTTGCCGAGTTTCCTCGCTCATGGCACTCAGGCTCCCGTGTCGCTCGCTACACCGCGCGCTGCGCCTTGTCCTTCTCGTTCTGCGCCTTGATCGCCGCGCGCGCCTTTTCCCAGTCGGCGTCGGTCCAGGCGAAGAGCTCGTTGAACGAGCCGCCGTTGACGAGGCAGGCCGCGCCGTCGACGGCGACGGTCTGGCCGGTGAGGAACTCGCAGCCGTCGGCCATGAGGAAGGCGGCGAGGTTCTGCAGCTCTTCCATTTTCCCTGCGCGCCGCATCGGGTTGACCGCCGCGGCGTCCCTGCCTGCGTCGCGGCCGGGCGCGAGGCGCTTGCCGGCGCCCTCCGTCGGGAAGATTCCCGGGGCGATGGCGTTGAGGCGGATCCCGTAGCGACCCCATTCCACCGCGAGCGATTGCGTCATGACGTGCACGCCCGCCTTCGACATTGCGGAAGGCACGACGAAAGGGGACCCTGTCCACACCCAGGTGACGACGATCGAGATCACCGAGCCCTTGTTCCCGCCCGCGATCCAGCGTTTGCCGACTGCGTGCGTGACGTAGAAGGTGCCGTGGAAAACGGTATTGGCGATGGCGTCGAAGCCGCGCGGGGAGAGGTCCTCGGTGCGCGAGATGAAGTTGCCCGCGGCGTTGTTGAGGAGTCCGGTGAGCGGCCCGCCGTCCTCCCAGATCGCCTGCACCATCGCGTCCACGTTTCCTGCGTCGCGGATGTCTGCGGTGTGGCATTTGACCGAGCCGCCGTGCTTCGCGGTGAGCTCCGCGGCGGTTTTTTCGAGCGGTTCACGGCGCCTGCCGCAGATATACAGATCGGCGCCGAGCTCAAGGTACTTCGACGCCATCTCGCGGCCGAGCCCCGTGCCGCCGCCCGTGACGAGGATGCGCTTGCCCTTGAGGAGGTCTTTCCGGAACACAGGCTAGACGGTCAATACGATCTTGCCGATGTGCCGGCTCGATTCCATCAGCTCGTGCGCCTTCGCAGCTTCGGCGAGCGGGAAGGTCTTGTAGACGACCGCCTTGATCCTGCCGGCCTCGATCAGGGGCCAGACCTTCTCGCGCAGGTTCCTCGCGATCGCGCCCTTGAACTCGACCGAACGCGGGCGCAGCGCGGAGCCCGTCACCGTCAGGCGTCGGCGCAGGATGTCGCTCAGATAGAGCGTCGCCTTGCTGCCGCCGAGGAAGGCGATGATGACGATGCGACCGTCGTCGGCGAGACATTTCAGCTCGCGGTCGATGTAGTCGCCCCCGACCATGTCGAGGACCACGTCGACGCCCTTGCCGCCGGTCGCTTCCTTCACCGCGGCGACGAAATCCTCGGTCTTGTAGTTGACGGCGCGGTCGGCGCCGAGCTTCACGCAGGCCTCGCATTTCTCCGCGCTGCCCGCCGTCGCGAACACCTTGTGGCCGAAGGCTTTCACGATCTGGATCGCGGCGACGCCGATGCCGCTCGATCCCCCCTGCACGAGGAAGGACTCGCCGGGCTTGATCGCGGCGCGATCGAACACGTTGCTCCACACGGTGAAGAAGGTCTCGGGCAAGGACGCGGCCTCGACGGGGATCATGCCCTTCGGGATCGGCAGGCACTGCGGAGCGGGCGCCGTGCAGTACTCGGCGTAGCCGCCGCCCTGAACGAGCGCGGTCACGTTATCGCCGACGCGCCATCTCGCGACGCCTTCGCCGATCGCGGCGATGCTGCCCGCGAGCTCCAGGCCCGGAATGTCGGACGCGCCCGGCGGCACCGGATAGTTGCCGGCGCGCTGCATGGTATCGGGGCGGTTGACGCCTGCGGCGGCGACCTTGACGAGGAGCTCGCCCTGCTGAGGCCGCGGAACGGGGCGCGTGCCGATCCTCAGCACCTCCGGTCCTCCCGGCTGGGTGATCTCGACCACGCGCATGGTTTCCGGGATCGTCATGTCCGGACCTGAAAGGAAGCGTGATTATCGCATTTCGCTTCCCATAACACAGGGACTGCGCAGGCCTCTGCAAGAGGTCAGCAGGCTTATCCTGTCGATGATTTCAAAACCAAGATTGGCGAGCTTGGCTCTTGATTAAAGGCAAAACTCAACCTCAGTCTTAGGGGAATCAATTCCTCTAAGAACCTTTTTCAAAATTGCCCTTGGGTCCAGGTCTGCGTTTTTCAAAATTGCCCTCAGGTCCAGGTCTCCGATTGAAGTAAGCTGCCCGGAACCCCTGTGAATACTCGTCAATTCCGACAGACGTATGCCCGGGCAGTGTTCTTCGCCGTCTGCGCCATGCTTCGCCATCGACATAGCCTTCCGCAAACTCAGGTGACCAGCCATATTGTTCCGCCAGCACCTTGGCCTTTTCCTTGGACAGGACTTGAACTTGCATACCATCCCGGTTTTTTTCGGTCATTGTTCGAGACGCCAGGCCAACCGGAGCCCGTATTGCTCGACTTTGAAGAAGGGCCTCGAGGTATGAACCGATGTGGGGGTCTTCATCCCTTCTGACACGTTCGCCGGCGGAAAAAAGTTCCATCGATAACAACGCTCGCAAGCGTCACGACCGCCGGGGTTATGCCCTATTCATGGCGTCTTTCGGAACAGGAGCCACGGAATGAACACGAACTCTGGGCATCTATCACACAAGTCCATGAGAGCGTTCAGAAAATCGTCAGTTTTCGCGAATATCGCTAGAATGGCGCCGCCATGCCGCCGTCCCCTCACACCTCGATCGGAATCGCCCTCGACGAAGTCGACACGCCCGCGCTCGTTCTCGACCTGGACGCGCTCGAGCGCAACCTCCTGCGCATGGCGGACGCGGTGAAAGGCAGCGGCGTGCGCCTGCGCCCGCACGCGAAGAGCCACAAGTGCGCCCAGATCGCCCGGGCGCAGGTCGCCGCGGGCGCGGTCGGCGTGTGCTGTCAGAAGGTGAGCGAGGCCGAGGCGCTGGTCGCGGGCGGCGTCGCCGACGTGCTCGTGACGAACGAGATCGTCGGCCCTCAGAAAATCGCGCGCCTCGCGCGCCTCGTGCGCGAGGCGAAAGTGGCCGTGCTCGCCGACGACGCGGACAACGTCGCCGACCTGGACGCGGCGGCGCGCGCCGAAGGCGTGCGGCTCGACGTGCTGGTCGAAGTGAACGTCGGCGCGGACCGCTGCGGAATCGCGCCGGGCGGGCCTGCGCTGGCGCTCGCGCGGGGCATCGCGGCCTGCCGCAGCCTGCGCTTCGCCGGCCTGCACGCCTACCACGGGTCCGCTCAGCACGTTCGCGGTCCTGCGGACCGCCGCGCGGCGATCGCCGCCGCGGCCGAAAAGGCGAGGCTCACGAAAACTCTGATCGAAAACGCGGGCATCGCCTGCGAAACGGTCACGGGAGCGGGGACGGGAACGTTCCTCCTGGAGAGCGCGAGCCGTGTCTTCAACGAGATCCAGCCGGGTTCCTACGTGTTCATGGACGCGGACTACAACCGCAACATATGGGAGGAGGGCTGGCCGCGCTTCGAGCAGAGCCTTTTCGTGCTCGCCACGGTGATGAGCGTGCCGGCGCCGGACCGCGCGGTGCTCGATGCCGGGCTCAAGGCTTCGAGCGTCGACTCGGGGCTGCCGCAGGTGCACGAGCGTCCCGGCGTCGAATATGCGAAAGCCTCGGACGAGCACGGCGTGCTGAAGATCGCAGCGGGAGCCAAGGCGCCGAAGCTCGGCGAGAAGCTGCTGCTCGTGCCGGGCCATTGCGACCCGACGGTGAATCTCTACGATGGCTTCGTCTGCGTGCGCAAGGGAAAGGTCGAGGCGCTGTGGCCGGTCACGGCGCGCGGTGCGGTGTGGTAAGTCACCCCCAAACGCTCTTCGATACTTCCAGCACCAGCCCGAGCTTCCTCCACTGATCGTCGGCGGTGAGCTTGTTGCCGTGGTGGGTGCTCGAGAACCCGCACTGCGGCGAGAGGCACAGGTTCTCAAGCGGCACGAATTTCGCCGCGGCGTCGATGCGGCGCCTGAGTTCGTCCTTCTTTTCCAGCTCCGGCACCTTGGAGCTGACGAGGCCGAGCACGACGGTCTTGCCCTTGGGCACGTAGCGCAGCGGCTCGAAGCCGCCGGCGCGCTCGGTGTCGTACTCGAGGAAGAAGGCGTCAACGTCGAGGCCGGTGAACACCCGCTCGGCGACGAAGTCCGCGTATGCGCCGCTCGCGAGCCAGGTGCTCTTGAAGTTGCCGCGGCAGGTGTGGATCGCGACCGTCATGTCCTCGGGAACGTCGCGGATCGCGGCGTTCACCGCGTCGGCGTACATCGCCGCGTCCCTCTTGGGGTCGTCGCCGAGCTTCCTGAACTGCTCCTGGACCTTCGGGTCGCCCCACATGGCGATCGTCGTGTCGTCGATCTGGAGGTAGCGGCAGCCCGCCTTGTACAGGTCGGCGATCTCCTCGCGGTACGCCTGGGTGAGGTCGGCCCAGAATTCCTCGAGTTCGGGGTAGGTCTTCCTGAGCGAGGCGCGGTCTCCGCGCGCGTGCAGCATCGCGGGCGAAGGCATGGTGAACTTGGGCGTGTGTTTCGCGACCGACTTGAGGAACTTGAAGTGCTCGAGCATGGAGGGCTTCGTGCGCCGGATCCTGCTCTTCACCGTCATGAAGGGCGGCTGCTCCTCGGTATTCTTGAACTTCGCGTCGCCGTAGGCGTCGCCCGCGGCGAGCTCGACGCCGTCGAAGCCGTGGATGAAATCGATGTGCCACCAGTCGCGGCGGAACTCGCCGTCGGTGACGAGCTGCATGCCCACCGATTCCTGCTTCGCGACGGCTTCGCGGATGTGCTTGTCCTGCAGCGCCCGGAGCGCATCCGCGCTTATCTCGCCGCGCTTCGCCTTCGCGCGGGCCTCGTGCAGCTCGGCGGGGCGCAAAAGACTTCCGACATGGTCGGCGCGAAAGGGCGGCGTTTTTCGTTGTGTCATGGGAGACTCCCGGTGAGTGCTTGCCGAGGACTGGGGAAGGAATTTGAGGCGAAGCGCCGCGCCCTGTCAACTCCTTTTCATCCCAACGCGAAGTGGGAGAGAAGTGGGACGCGCGCCGGGCCGGGCCGGGGTGCAATCACGCTACAATACCCAGGATGCTCCGCGTCATTTTCCGAGTTGGCCTCGCGGCTTGCGCGATGCTGAGCGCGTCCAGGGCGCTCGCGCAGGTCTACCCGTCCCAGCCGATCAAGGTCGTCGTTCCGTTTACGCCGGGCACCGGCATGGACATGATCGCCCGCACCGTGGCGCCGAAGCTCTCCGAACGCCTGGGACAGCCCATCGTCGTCGAGAACAAGCCCGGGGCGAGCGGGAACATCGGTGCCGAGATGGTCGCGCGCTCCGCGCCGGACGGGCACACCGTGATGATCACGGCGAACACCATGCTGATCGCGGCCAGCCTGTACCGCAACGTTCCCTTCGACCCGCTCACCGATTTCTCGCCGATCTCGCTCGCCGCGTGGGGGACGCTGCTCCTCACGGCCAATCCCAAGGCGAACATCAATTCGGTCGCCGACCTGATCGCGCAGGCGAAAGCGAGCCCCGGCAAGCTCACGTACGCGTCTCCGGGCGTCGGCACGCCGCATCACATGTCGATGGAGCTGTTCAAGGACCTGACCGGAACGAACCTGCTGCACGTGCCCTACAAGGGCAGCGCCGGCGCGCTCACCGACCTCCTCTCCGGGGAGGTCAACGTCGGGTTCGTGCCGATTCACGTCGCCATGCCTCACGTCAAGGCCGGCAGGCTGAAGGCGCTCGCGGTGGGCAGCGCGAAGCGCCACCCGAACGCGCCGGACGTCCCGAGCCTGCAGGAGCTCGGGGTGAAGGGCGCGGACGTGGATATGTGGTACGCGTTCATGGCGCCCAAGGGCACGCCCGCGCCGGTCGTCTCGAAGCTCGACTCCGAGCTGCGCGCCATCCTTTCGCTTCCGGAAATCAAGTCCAACTTCGAGAAGCAGGGAATGGACGCGGCGTCTTCCTCCCCCGAGGAGCTGAACGCCCTGATGCGGCGCGATCACGCGCGCTGGGCGGCGGTCATCAAGAAGAACAACATCACCGCCGAATAGCGCGGTTCCGGAATCGAATCCGAGGCAGCGCGATGATACGCAGCATCGACAGGATCCTGACCACGCACGCGGGAGCGCTGCCGCGCTCCGACGAGTTGCGCCGGATGATCCTCGCCCGCGCGGAGGGACAGCCGCACGAGGAGTCGGCGCTCGCCGCGCGCTTGAAGAGCGAAGTGGCGGAGGTCGTGCGCAAGCAGATCGCCTGCGGCATCGACAGCGTCAACGACGGGGAACTCGGGAAGAGCAATTTCACCAACTACGTGCGTGAGCGCATCGCCGGGATCGAGACGCGCGATTACCGGCCCGGGGCGGATCCTGCGCCGCTCGACATCACCGCCCGCGACCTGCGGCAGTTTCCCGTGTACTTCGGCGCGGGCAAGGGCACTCTCACCGGGGCCGCGATGCGAAAGCGGCTGAGTTGCTGCGTCGCGCCGCTGAACTACGTCGGCCACGAGGCGCTCAAGGAAGAGCTTGATGGATTCCGCGCGGCGCTCCAGGGCATGAAGATCGCCGAGGCCTTCCTGCCCGCGAACACGCCGGGGACGGTCGAGCATTGGCTCCGCAACGAGCATTACAGGACCGAGGAGGAATTCGTCCAGGGGATCGCCGAAGCGCTGCGGGACGAGTACCAGGGGATCGTCGATGCGGGGTTCCTCCTGCAGATCGACGATCCGGATCTGCCGGACGGCTGGCAGATGTATCCCGACATGAGCGTGCGCGAGTACCGCAAGTACGCGACGCTGCGCGTGGACGCGATCAACCACGCGCTACGCGGCATTCCGCGGGAAAAGGTGCGGCTGCACGTCTGCTGGGGGAGCTTCCACGGCCCGCACCGCAACGATATTCCGCTGAAAGACATCATCGACATCATCTTCCGCGTGCGCGCCTCGAGCTACTCGATCGAGGCCTCGAACCCGGTGCACGAGCACGAATGGCGGGTGTTCGAGCAAGTGAAGCCGCCCGAGGGCGCGGTGCTCATTCCCGGCATCGTCGGCCACTGCTGCGATTTCATCGAGCACCCCGAGCTCGTCGCCCAGAGGCTGCTCCGCTACGCGAAGCTCCTCGGCCGCGAGAACGTCATGGGCGGAACCGACTGCGGCCTCGGGCCACGCGTCGGGAGCCCGGAGATCGCGTGGGCGAAGCTCGAGGCGCTCGCGCAAGGCGCGCGCCTGGCGAGCAGGCGATTGTGGATGCGGCCGGACCGGCCGTCGAAGAAAAAGCGCGCGCCCGCGCGAAGGAAGAAAGCGAAACGCTAGTCGGCCTTGATGTTCGCGGCCTTCGCCACCGCCGTCCACTTGGCGATGTCCCTCGCGATGATCTGCCGGAATTCCTCCGGCGTATTGCCCGAGGGGACGATGGACATCTGGTCGAGGCGTTCCCTGATCTCGGGGACCCTGACCACCCGCGCCACTTCCTCCTGCAGCCGCTTCACGATGGCGGGCGGAGTCCCGGCCGGCGCGTGGAACCCGGTAAACAGGCGGATCTCGATGTCCGGGCCGCCCGCCTCGGCGAGCGTAGGCAGTTCGGGCCAGGCCGGGTCGCGCTTCGCCGACGTCACCGCGAGCCCCTTGACCTTGCCGCCCTTCAGCGGGCCGATCGCCGGCGGCGGGTCCATGATGGTCATGGTCACCTGCCCCGACATCACAGCGCCCACGGAGTCGCCGCTGCTCTTGTAGGGGATGTGCGCGAACTTCGTCCCGGTCTTCTGGTTGAAGAGCTCGGCGGCGAGCTGGAAGGGCGCCGAGCTTGCGGAATAGTTGACGTCGCCCGGCCTTGCCTTCGCGTAGTCGATCAGATCCTTCACGGAGTTCACCGGCAGCGAGGAGTTGACTACGAGGATCAGCGGGAAGTCTCCGATCATCGAGATCTGCGCGAAATCCCCGAGCGGCGAGTAGGGCAGTTTCGAGTAGATCGCCGGATTCATGGTCATCGCCCCGCTCGGGCCCATGAACAGCGTATAGCCGTCCGGGGCGGACTTGGCGACGTATTCGGCGGCGATGATGCTCTGCGCACCGGGCTTGTTCTCGACGATGATCGGCTGGCCGAGGCCTTCCGACATCTTGGGCGCGACGACGCGCACGATGATGTCGTTGCCGCCGCCGGCCGCGAAGCCGACGATGATGTGAATCGGCTTGCTGGGGAAGCCGCCCTGTGCCTGCGCCGTCGCCGCGAGCAATGCCGGCAGAATGAGGCAAGCGAGGCGTCCGACCTGTTTGAGTTTCATGAGCCCTCCTGTGAACGCGTAGAGTGCCACGCTGCTGCGGCGGCGATCAACTCTTTCGCGGCGGCGAGGAAGCAAAGGGATTTGCACAGGCCGGCCGCTGCCGCTAGAGTTGTCCGATGGGGAGGCTCATCAGCGTACTGGCGGCCGTGCTCACCTGCGCCGCAATCGCGCTGTCCGCGGATCTCTTCCGCGTGGCGGGACTCTCGCTCTACACCGAGCAGGTTCTCGCCGGCCTGCTCGCGATCGCCACGCCTCTGGTGTTCCTGCACGTGTCCGCGGCCGGCGAGCGTGGCCGCGCGGGCGCGGTGCCCTGGTACGACCTCGCGGCGGCGATCGCCGGCTGCGCTGCGTCGGCTTACCTCGCGATTCGCTATGCGAGCCTCTCCGAGCTCACCTCGAAGCAGCCCTGGGACGGACTCCTTGCCGCTGGCGTGCTGCTCGTGCTCTTCCTCGAGGGGCTGCGCCGCACGTCCGGTTCGGCGCTCTTCTATACCACCCTTGCGTTCATCGCGCTCGCGATGTTCGGGGGAACGCTGCCCGGGGAATTCGCCGCGCGCTCGATACCGCTGCCGCGCCTGGCGTATTACTTGGTGTGGGATTCGAGCGCGATTCTCGGCATCGCGATCAAGATCATCGCGACCGTCGTGGTGGTATACGTTTTTTTCGGTCAGGTGCTGCTCAAGGCGGGCGGCTCCACATTTTTCACCGACATAGCGATGGCGCTGATGGGGAAGTACCGCGGCGGTCCGGCCAAGATCGCGATCGTGGGATCGTCGCTCTTCGGGTCGATCTCGGGCAACATCGTCTCGAACGTCATGACGGTGGGCACTGTGACGATCCCGCTGATGAAGCGCGCGGGGTTCCGGCCCCATCTCGCGGCGGCGATCGAGGCCTGCGCCTCGACGGGGGGCCAGATCACGCCGCCTGTCATGGGGATCGCGGCCTTCATCATGGCGGAGTTCCTCCAGGTGCCTTTCTACGAGGTCGCCCTGGCGGCGGTCATACCCGCGCTCCTCTTTTACGTCGCGCTCTTCATCCAGGTGGACCTCGAGGCGGCGAAGAGCAAGATCCTGCCGATGCCGAGGGAGGAAATCCCGCGGCTCGGCCGGGTTCTCAGGGAAGGCTGGTATTTCCTGCTGCCCCTGGCGGCGCTCGTCTATTCGCTTTTCGGCCTGAACTACGAACCGGAGATGGCGGGGCTGGTCGCGACCGCGATCGTGCTCGCTCTCGGCGTCCTCATTCCCTTCCGCGGCAGGCGCATCGGCTTTCGCGATCTCGCCGTGATGCTGCGCGACGCAGGAATCGCGGTGCTCGATCTCTTCATGCTCGGCGCGGCGGCCGGGATCATGATCGGCGCGCTCAACTATTCCGGCGTGGGATTCACGCTGACGCTCGTGCTGATCCTTCTCGCAGGCGGAAGCCTGGTCGCGCTGCTGGTGCTCTCGGCCGTCGCCAACATCATCCTGGGACTGGGCCTGCCGACCGTGGGCGTCTATATCGTGCTCGCGACGCTGGTGGCTCCGGCCCTCGTCAAGATGGGGATAGCTCCGATGGCCGCGCACATGTTCATCATGTACTACGGATGCCTGTCGATGATCTCGCCGCCGGTGGCGATCGCCGCCTTCGTCGCGGCGAACCTCGCGGGCGCCGATCCCAACCGCACCGGCTGGGTGGCCATGGCCTTCGGCTGGACGTTGTTCGTGATTCCCTTCCTTTTCGTGTTCTCGGGCACGCTCCTGCTGAAGGGCGATCCGCTGTCGATCGCCGTCGATTTGTCCCTCGCGGTCGCGGGGGTCTGGTTCATTTCCGCGGCGATGATGGGCTACGCGGCGCGTCCCCTCGGATTCGCTGCGCGCGTCTGCCACGGCGTCACGGGCCTGTGCCTGTTCATGCCGGCGAACGCCTTCGGCGCCGAGCGCTGGATCAACGCGGCGGGAGTGGCCCTGGCCGTCGCGATGTTCGTCCGGGAGAAGGCCGTCCGCCGGCGCGCCGTCGCCGCCGGGGGATGAAGGGGCGGGATCGAATCGTGAACAAGGCTGCGGGGGTCAAGATCATTCGGCTGGTCAAACGGCGGGCGGACCTGACGCTCGCCCAATTCAAGGACTACTGGCTCACCCGGCACACCCTGCACGAGCGGCACGCAATGGCGACGACTCCGCTGCAAAAGGTCGTGGCGAGCATCGCCACCGGCGAGGTCGCCTTGGGCGGGACGGTGCCGCCGTTCGACGGCATGGTGGCGCTCTATTTCAAGAGCTTCGAGGACGCCCGCGCGACCTTGTCAGGGCCGGGGACCGCGGCGATGCGCGAGGACGCGAAGAACTTCGTCGATCCAAGGTCTTCGCCGCAGATCTTCGCCGATGAGTATCTCGTGTCCGAAAAGGACGACGCCTGGGGGACGATCGGGAGATCGGGGCAGCTTAAAACCATCCGGACCATCAGCAGGCGCCGCGACTTGACTCACGCGCAGTTCAAGGATTACTGGCTGAACCAGCACTCGAGGCTCGAACGCGAGGTGATCGAGACCACGAGCACGCAGCGCATCATCGCGAGCTTCGCGCTGCCCGAGAACCCAGTGGTCCCGGATTTCGACGGCCTCGCGGAGCTCTACTTCGCCAATGTCGAGGACATCCGCGCGATGTTCGGCGGACCCGTTCCCGCGATGATGCGCAAGGACGAGGAGAACTTCGTGCAGATGAACGCCCCCGCGGTGCGGCTTGTGGCGGAGGAATATTTGATCGGCGACAAGACCACAGGAACCGAAAAATGATCCAGGAAAAAGACGTGCAAGTCCCGGTGCGCGACGGCGTGAAGATCGGCGTGCGCATCTACCGCCCGGAGGGTAGCGGGCCGTTCCCCGCGCTCTTCGCCGCCTCGCCCTACCGCTACGACAACAACGAGCTGCCGCCGCGGCCGATGTTCCTGTGGCGCGAGACCGGTCCGATCGAGTGGTACGTCGAGCAGGGCTACGCGTACGTACACGCCGACGTGCGCGGCACCGGCATCTCGGGCGGCGAGTTCGGTTTCCTCTCGCGCGCGGAGCAGCAGGACCTTCACGACGTCATCGAATGGATCGCAGAACAGAAATGGTCGAACGGCAAAGTCGCCGGCATCGGCCAGTCGTATTACTGCATGTCGCAGTGGTTCATGGGCATACAGAGCCCGCCGCACCTGGCCTGCCTCGCGCCCTACGACGGGATGAACGACCCCTACCGATACCTCGCATTTCGCGGCGGGATCGAGAGCAACTTTCCCCTGTACTGGTTCAACGCGAGCGTGCGCGTGCCGAACCTGTATCCGGCGAACGGCGACCACCCGAGAATTCTCGAGAAGGATTTCTATCTCGACGTGCAGCGCCATCCGAATTACGACGACTACTGGAAGGAGCGGGCCGCCGCGGAAAATCTGGAAAAGATCAAGGTACCGGTGTTTTCCATCGGCGTGTGGGCGAAGATGGAGCTTCATCTGGCCGGGAACATCCTCGGCTACCACAAAGCGTCGGGGCCGAAGAAGCTCTTCATCACCGGCACGGCGACTGCGGTCACTTCGCAGATCGATTTCAACAACGTCGAGTTCCACAAGAGACACCTCCTGCCCTTCTACGCCAAGCACCTGAAGGGCGAGAAGACGGGCTACGACCATCGTCCCAGCGTCGAATACGTCGTGAAGAACACGGGCGTCGTGCGCTCATTCGACTCCTGGCCGCCCCCTGGCGCGCGAAAAGCAAGGTTCTATCTCGGCAAAGGACCGACGGGAAGCGTCACATCGCTCAACGACGGTTCGCTGCAGAGCGCGCCCCCAGCGGGGGACGGGGGGAGCACGACCTACGCCTATCCGCACGCGCGTTGGGTGCTGGGGGTGGTCGCGGTCGGTCCGCAGGGCCCCGATCCCGCTGCGGCGGTGCTCACTTTCACCAGCGCGCCGCTGGCCGCGGACATGGAAATCGCCGGCCACGGCAAGGCGGTCCTGCACGCATCCTCGACGCGCAACGACATGGATTTCCACGTCAAGGTGTCGGAGCAATTCGCGCAGGCGCCGGACGAGCGCGCCAAGGGCGTGCAGCCGCGCTATGCGATAGTGACCAAAGGCTGGCTGCGCGCCTCGCACGCGATGGACCGCGATCCCGCGCGCAGCACCGAGGACATTCCGCATTACACGCACGCGAACCCAAAGCCGCTCGCGCCCGGCAAGGTCTACGCGCTCGAGATTCCGCTGATGGCGATCGCTTGGCGATTCCAGAACGGCAGCCGCATCCGCGTCGAGATCGCTTGCGGGGATTCACCCATCACGGACGGGCTCTTCTTCCACGTCTATCGCCCCGACAAGATCGGCAGCGACACAATTCATCACGACGCGGCGCACCCGTCTCAGCTGATCCTGCCTGTGATGGACGCAAACTGAGCTACTTGCTTATCCCCATTTCCTTGTAGAACTTCATCGCCCCGGGATGCAGCGGAACCCCCTCGAGAGGCTTCGCCATGCTCTGCGGCTGAAAGAGCGCGAACGGAGGGAAGGTTGCGGCCAGGTCCTCTTTGCCGCCGTGCAGGGCCTTAGCCACCGCGTACACGACCTCATCGGACACCTTGGCGTTGGTGATCAGCACCATGTCGAACGCGATCAGGTTGGTCGGCTTGGTGATCCCGTCGAGCGCGGGATTCGGGGCAACCTGCATCACGTAGGCGCCCGGCAGCAGCGCCTGTGTGCGCTTCAGCGCTTCGGGCGAAGTGCCCACTTCGAGGACGCGCAGTCCTCCGACGCTCGCGTTCGCCTGCTTGATCGCCGCCGAGCCCAGGGCAAAAAACAGCACGTCGACTTTGCCGCTCATGAAGTCCTCCGCCTGCCGGACCACGTTCGGGGCGGGAACCCTCACCACGTCTGCGTAGCCCAGTCCCATGTTCGCGAGGTGCGCCTCGATGATCCGCGCGATGGTCTTCTGCGCGTTGAACTCGCTCGAGACGCGCTTGCCTTTGAGATCCGTGATCGATTTGATCCTGGAGTCGGCGCGCACGTGCATGGCGACCCTGTACGGAATGAGCGAGCCGACGTAGCGCATCGCCGGTTGCTTTCCCCGGCCCTCGTATTCCCCGGTGCCGGTCGAATAGAAAGTCGCGTCGAACGAGTTCGACACGTTGAAATCCGCCGAGCCGCTTTCCACTTCCTCGAACCCGGTGCTTGCCTGTGCCTGGACGATGGCCCGCAGCTTCGTCCTCTCGACGAGAACTTTGGCGATAGCCTGCCCCGCAGAGTTGGAGAAGGACCCCGCCGGCGTGGTGACGATTCCGATCGTCTGGGCGGCTGCTGCGCCCGTCAGCAAGGGCGCACACAGCGCAACGGTGCGCAGCGATTTCATGGTCGATCCCTCCTCGCATGTTGGCGGGCTAGGCCGCCATTTCTTTTGCGGCGGCTTTCTCTTCCTCCGCCGGGAACAGCAATGCTGCGGTAAAAGTGACGAACGCCAGCGTTCCCAGCACGTAGAACAGGAGCTTGAAGTCCCCGCTCGATTTGTAAACCCAGGCGACGAGCGGCACGGCGAGCGCACTCGCGCTGAAGGAAACCACATAGCGCACCGCATAGGCGCGCGCGCGCCATTCTTCTGCGGTGTAGCGCGCGATCATGGCGTCGTTGATCGGGATCTGCCCGAACACGAAGAACATCATCGCAACGGCGGTCGCAAGCAT
>VBCH01000241.1 GCA_005884455.1 Betaproteobacteria bacterium | reverse complement strand
CGTTGTATAGCGTGGTGCGGCCTGACCCATTGTCGGCGATCCACCATGGCGTGGCTGGGCCGGAAACCAGCCCCCAGGCGTTGACCATGTTGGGATCGGGGTGGTCCGCCGACACAAACCCGTCGGAGACGAGGTTGTGCTGGGTGTAGAACTGGGCGGCGGCGGGCTGGACACTCCCGAGGATCACGACGACCGAGAGCGGGACGATTGCCGAGAGGATAACTTTGCGCATGTGCTCCTCCTTCCTTAGTGCGGTGGCTGCCGCGTCGGACCCGAATAGGAGCCGGCGACTATTTTTATTATAGGAGCGCATACGCGCTCAAGAAACCCCCGTGGAGTGAAGCGCGATTTCCAAACCTGACATTTCGCTTTCGAAACTCGACTCCGAGAAGTTCGACTGACAGGGTTTCTACTGAAAGCGCTGTAAGGAATCCCCGATCCGATGAGAAATGCACGAACCGATTTTAAAAAAGAGGTTTTAAAAAGTTTTTTCTTTCGATATGCTGGTGGAATATATCAGCGAACTCTGATGTACGGTTCGCGTGACTGAAAAAACGCTAGGGGGGGACCGCCTGATTTACAGGGGGTCGAGTTGTCTCCACTGCCGCTGCGGCAAGGGGAACGAAACCGGTTGGCCGACACTGGGCCGCAGGCTGTGGCCATTGTCGCCGAGTCCTTGCATTACCCGGTCGACGCCGAACAGCCCGCACGCACGCTAGCCTCGCAAAGTCAGGCGCTCCGCGCGAACGATGTTCTTCGTTCTTCGCGCCGGGCATTCGCTCGGCCTGGAACCGCGATCGTGAACCGTACCGGCGTCCGCAAAGCATACGCGTGGGTCGCGCTCGTCGCTATAGCGCTGAACAGCGCGTCGCCGCTCTTTGCAAATGCCACACTGCGCGCCAGGCGGGCCGACCCGATCGGAGAAGTTTGTTCCGCCTACGCGAGGAGGCCGGCAGGCGATTACGACGGATCAGGGGGTCTTCCAAACCGGAAGCACAAACCTTCGGATTGCGCGCTTTGTTCGCTCGCCGCGGACGACCTGCCGGTGCTTCCTCCTTATGCTCTTCTCGTTTCCGTTTCGCGACCCGAAGCAGAGCCGTTTCCCGTACCGGGCCTTATCGCACCGCGGGAGTTCTGCTATGGGGCCGCGCGTCCTCGAGCTCCTCCCCGCGCAAGCTAGGATCGTCGAGCAGGCACATGGTTTCTTCGCTTCGCGACAACAGGCTCAACCCGAAACCAGGGTCCCCAGGCGGGGACGTGAAGGAACGCGTTGCACGGTCCACGGTCTGGCGGTTGAGTTCAATTTGAGCGAATCGAATCTTCAGCATTTATTCAAGCGGAAAACCGGTCTTTGCCTCGGCCGCTTCCTGACCGAACAAAAGTTACAAACAGCCGCCCACCTCCTGAAAAGCAGCCAGATGCGCATCAAGCAGATCGCTTCGACGGTTGGTTACGAACACACCTCCAGCTTCATTCGTGCGTTCGAGCGCCGCTTTAGCGAGTCGCCGTGGGCGTATCGCAACCGTGACAATCCGATCAGTCGAAAAGATTAGCAAAAGCTGCTTCAGCTAATTGTTTGTGACTTACACGCTTAGCAAAAGCTATTTTAGCTAATCGTTTGTGGTTTACACGCGCGTCTGCTGAACGTAGATTCTGCCGCTGTCGTCACAGAAGTTTCATAGTTCCCAGGCAACGCAAGCTCGTCGAGCGAGTTGAAGACGGGTTCTAGCGTCCGTCTGCACACTGGAGAGGAGGTACCTCGTGTACTTCAACGTATTTGGCGAAAAAGTTTCCAAGGGGCGCTTCAAGCAGATGGTCAACGCCTTCAAGAACCGGCAGGAGCTGATCGCGGCCGGGCTGACCAGCCGGCGCGACCTGCTGAAATTGGGGCTGCTGAGCGCGAGCGGCATGCTGTTAGCCAAGCATGGCTTGAGCGCCCGCGCTCAGACTGCGACCACCCCGACCTCCACGAGCCCGGGATCGTTCAATCTCTGCTTGCCCGGCAACCAGGCGGCCAGCCCTACGACCCGCGCGTTCGTCGAGCCGCTTCCCATCATGCCGCTCGCCCAGACCGTGCCGGTGTCTTCGCTGAGCCCGGCGCCGACGATCGCCCCCAACACGGCGGGCGGAGAGGTTCGCGCCGCCAGCCATCAGGCGCCCCTCCTGAACCCCAGCATGTTCCCGTTCCCGCCGCCGAGGGTGTACCAAGTGCGGCAACACGCGATCCAGGCGGTGCAGTCGCCCGACCTGCCTACGCAGACCATATGGGCGTTCGACGACGGCTTTCATGCCACCAGCCCGGGCCCCACTTATCGGGCCAACTACGGGGTGCCGCAACTGGTGCGCAACATCAATGCGCTTCCGCCGGCCAACCAGAACGGCGGCTTCGGCATGCCTTCGGTGACCACCCATCTTCACAACGGCCACACGCCTTCGGAGAGCGACGGCAATCCCTGCGACTTCTATCCGAGCGGAAACTTCTGCGACCAGTACTATCCCAATGTGCTCGCCGGTTTCAGCTTTGACCACCGACCCACCGGCGACATCAACGAATCGTTGAGCACGCTCTGGTACCATGATCACCGCGTAGACTTCACCGCGCAGAACACTTACAAGGGGCTGCTCGGGTTCTATTGTCTGTTCAACCAGTTCGACACTGGCGACGAGACCACCGGGTTCCGTCTGCCGAGCTTCCCGCAGTTCGACATCCCGCTGGCGTTCGCCGACAAGGTCTACGACCCCACCACCGGCCTGTTGGCCTTCGACCTGTTCAACCTGGACGGCATCCTCGGCGACAAGTTCCTGGTGAACGGCAAGATCCAGCCCTTCCTCCAGGTGCAGCCGCGCCGCTACCGCTTCCGCCTGCTGGATACCGGTCCGTCGCGCTTCTACGAGTTCTTCCTCACGGATCCGAACCACCTGGGCGCGAACAATCCATTCTTCGTGATCGCCAACGACGGCAACCTCCTGCCGGCGCCCGTTCAGGTGACGAGCGTGCGCATCGGCGTGGCCGAGCGCGTGGACGTGATCATCGATTTCAGCAGCTTTGCCGGCAAGACTCTGTACTTGGAGAACCGCCTCAGACAGATCAACGGCATGGGGCCGGTGCCGCCGCAGGGCCTCGTCCCGGGTCAGGTGGAGTGCAGCGACGCCTTCGGCAACCTGCTCTCCGATATCCTGCCGGCCGGACAGGGCAATCTGCTGCTGCAGTTCCGGGTGAGCGGCACTAAAGTCGTCGACAACAGCGTGAATCCGATGCTGGACCATCCGACGTTCTACGCGCTTCCGGACACCACCGCGACCCCCAGGGTCACGCGGACGTTCCAGTTCGACCGGTTGAACGGCCAGTGGTCGATCAACGGCCAGTTCATGGATTGCAACCACTTCCGCTTCCTGGTGCAGCAGAACAGCGTGGAGAACTGGATCCTGTTCAACGCCACCGGCGATTGGACCCACCCCATCCATATCCACCTGGAGGAGCACCAGATCTTGTCGCGGAACCGGGTCCCTCCGCCCTTGGCGGTCGAGCACTCGCGCAAGGACGTGACGCAGTTGCGCCAGAACGAGCGGGTGCTGCTGTTCTTCCGCTTCCGCGACTGGCTGGGCAAGTACCCGCTCCACTGCCACAACGTCATCCACGAAGACCACGCGATGATGGGGCTGTGGAACGTCCAGCCGCAGGGTGACACCGTGCTGAGGCCGTAAGGCCCCGTGAGACATGAGAGGAGAATGAACCGTGACCGATCTACGCGAGTCGGCGCGCCGGCGGTATTTTCCCGATCTGACGTTGCGCACGCAGGACGACAAGGAGGTGCGATTCTACGATGACCTGATCAAGGGCAAGATCGTCACCATCAACTTCTTTTATTCCAAGTGCGAGGACGTCTGCCCCATCGTCACTTCCAACCTGGTGAAGGTGCAGGAGCTGCTCGGCGATCAGGTCGGGCGGAAGGTGTTCATGTACTCGTTCTCGCTGAAGCCCAAAGAGGACACTCCGAAAGCGATGAAGGAATACGCCGAGATGCACGGGGTCAGGCCGGGGTGGACTTTCCTGACCGGAAAGCCCGAAGACTTGGAGCTGCTGCGGCGCAAGCTCGGCTTCACCACTCCGGATCTCAGGGCGGATAAGGATGTCACGAACCATACTGGGAACATCCGTTACGGGAACGAGCCCTTCATGCTGTGGGGCGCCTGTCCCGGGATGGCCGACCCGCAATGGATCGCCGAGTCCGTCGAGTGGATGGTCCGGCCCGATGCCGTTCACCTGCCGCACGAGCATACTCCGGCCCACCCCGATGCCCCTCGGCCGGAGCACAGACATCACGAACGTCCTGCGGCCTAGCAAGCGTCCCATGTTGGGTGAACCGATTTTTTCGCTTCGGAGTCGCGGCCGTCGCGGCCCCGGAGCGGAACTGGAGGTAAAAGCCATGAGAAACGTATGCAAGAGTGTGTTCCTTGTTTGCCTTCTGACGTGGGCGGCGTCGCTGTCCGCGCAGACTTTTCCTGTGTTCAACTTTCCGCCCTGCGATTTCAGCGATAATTTCTATATGGAGAACGGGTTTGACGCGAGCAAGCTGTCGACGATGGGAGCCCGCTTCGGGGATGCCCGGCTGACGGGCGCGCCAGCGTTCCTGCCGGGGCAGGTCAACTGGGTGACCGACAGCAACTGCAGCGTGAACGATCCCAACCGCAGGAACGTCCGTATTCTGGCGACCACGGGAGCCTACAAGGATGATACCGGCCTCCCGACGGAGTTCTTTTCCGCCATCGCGTTCGTGTTCAACCAAAACTTCTTCACCAGCAACGTCAACGCGCGCGGCTTTATGCTGCAGGACATCGTCGGTGCCTTCGAGGCTTACGCCGCGACGAAGCAGACGGTGAACGGCGTGCTGGCTCCCTCGCCCTGCGGCAGCATGGGCGACGGTCTTCAGCCCTGTTTTTCACCCATCATCGCCACCCCGGGTCTCAGACACGACTGGAGGCTCAGCAGCAATCGCAACGGCCTCGACGGAAGCGGAATCCCGGGGGATCCCCCGAAGGTGGTCACCCCCAATCCCGTATTCAGCTACTTCGGCGATGACCTGACGGGCAGCTGGATCATCACGCACTTCTGGTGGACCAAGTTCGCGGTGGGCGGCCGGCCGGACCAGCCCAACCCGACCTCGACCTGTCAAACGATACTGGCCGCCGCCGGCAAGCAGAACGGATTCAGCTTGGACGGGACTCCGATCCTCCATAGCGGGGACGAGCTCCACTTTATCGAGGGCGTGCCCGGGACCCCGCCTCAGTTCGGCTTCAGCCAACATCAGACCGACGCCCTTTTGCAGGCCCAAGCTACCGCGCCCTGCGGCGCCGAAGGCAACCTGGCCCCGAACGGCACGGACGGAGGCGCGGTCTGGCTCGTTTGCCCGACCATCCTCGATCCTCGCAACGGAGCGATCGCTCAGGACGCGTTCCTCGACGTGGTGCGTAGTAACGGCAGCCCGATCGATGCGCGCTTCCAAACAACCTTCAGCTGCCTGCAGAGCACGGGCAAATTCTGCAACGAGTAAGGCGCGCAGCTAAAAGTCTGACCTCGGCCTCGGCAGGGTTTCGCCTGCCGGGGCCGGCGTGTTTTTAGAACTCCATCATGTCCGAGATCCGGGGAAAGAAACACTCTCGCCGAGAATTCATCAGACTGGCGGCCGGCGCGGCGGCCTCGGGGCTTCTATTTCCAGAGCGCGCGCTCGCCCAGCAAAAGACGCTCAAGATCGCCAAATGGGCGCATTTCCTGCCTGAGTTCGACCGCTGGTTCGAGGAGGAGCTTGCCGTGGAATGGGGCAAGCGGCACGACACCCAAGTCGTCGTCGACCACGTTCCCGCGGAAAAAATCGGCGCGCTCGCGGCGGCGGAGGTCGCGGCGCGCGAAGGCCACGATCTGTTCATGTTTCCCTGGCCGCCGGCCGAGTACCAGCGGCACGCGATCGATCATGCGGAGATCTACCAAGCAGTGGCCTCCAAGCACGGCCAGGTCGCCCGCCTCGGACACCGGTCGACGTTCAATCCGGCGAGCAGGAAATACTTCGCCTTTTGCGATTCCTGGATGCCGGCCGCGCTGCACTTTTTCCAGGATTACTGGGCCGAGGTCGGCATGCCCTTAGGCCCGGTGCATTACGGCGGCCTGCGCATCGGCGCGCAAACGCTGCGCGCCAAGTTGGGCGTCCCCTGTGGGCTGGCGCTCGCGCCTACCCTGGAGGGCAACGTCACCTTGCATACCCTCTTGCACGGGTTCAACAGCATGATCCGGGACGCGAGCGGAAGGAACGTCATCTATAACGCCCGCACCGTCGTGGCGCTGGAGTACGTCAGGGACCTGTACCGGAATGCGGGGACCGCGGAACAGCTCACCTGGGGCCCCTCGGGCAACGTTCGGGCCATGCTGGCGCGCAAGACCTCCGCCACCACCCATGCCATCAGTCTCCTGCGGGCCGCGGAGAAGCTGGACCCCGAAATCGCCAGGAAGATCCTGCTCCAGCCCTTGCGCGGTTCCGGCGGCCTCATCGCGGTGCCCCACGTCACCAACTGCTCCGTGGTCTGGAGCTTCGCCCGAAATCAGGTGGGCGCCCGGCAGTTCCTCGTGGACCTGATCGACCATTCCCGGACCCTCTACGATAAGTCCCGGGGCTGCAATTTTCCCATTTACCAGAAGACGGTCCCCGACTTGATCGCGTGGCTCTCGAACGATCCGCAGGCCGATCCCGCAGTCCGGGGGACGCCGCTAAAGCAGCCGAAGGAGAGGTCACGAAAATTGTCGACAAGTGGAAGCAAGCTTTGGGATAGCGGAAGGCTTCTATGGGGGCGCTCTGTCAATCTTGAAGAATTTCCGTTGCCCCCCTTGGCGATGGTTTCTTTTGTTTAGATGGAAGCTCTTGCGCGCACTGATCGGGGCTGTTTTTCGCGTCGGCCTGGTGATCCCTCTCTCGCTTCATGCTGACCCGCTCTCCATGTCGGAGAGCCAGACGCCGGCCGAATCTCGCGGGAAAATAATCTATACGACGGGTCAGAGCCCCTCTGGCCGGCCGCTCCTTTACCGGCTGCTATCGGCGGGTACAAATGTTTTTCCTGCAAAAGGGGTTTCCTGCGCGAACTGTCACGGGCTCGACGGCAAAGGCGCGCGAAAAGGAGACGCGGTGGCGCCTGATATTACTTATGGCGCGCTGAGCCAGCCGTCAACCGCTTCCGCGTCTTCGATAAGACAGCGCGCTCCCTACACGGATGCTCTCCTTGCACGCGCGATCACCCAGGGGTTGGACTCATCTGGAGAACAACTCAGTCCGCTTATGCCCCGCTGGGTGCTCTCGGAACCCGAACTGCAAGATCTCCTCAAGTACCTCAAACGGCTTGGAAGCAAGTAGTTCTCTTACGGTGCGAGGAGCACGTTTTCTCGCCGTCTTCGAGATCGACTCTTTGGGGTAATTGCATCGTTCTTCCATCCCGGCTGGCATCTACTGGCCGCAGTAAACTACAGCGAGATCATGCGTCGCCGCTTCACGCAATGGTGCTTTTCCGAGGTTGGACGCCTCTCTGATTTCTCACCTGGGAGTGGGGTCCCCAGCTTACGAGGTACACGGGGTAGGGCATAGTTCTTGCTCCGGAAATGTCATGGCAGACCGCTACCTTGAAGCTGTTCAGTGCCTCAATCTTATTGCGCCCGAGCGTTTGGCCGAGGCGCTTGAGACCGCTGATGCCCGCGCCGGGCTGCGATCTTTCCAAGAAGGGCGTGATCCTCGCCTTATGGAAATCGTTTTTTCAGTTCCAGATGAGCAATTTTGGTGGTTCCGACTGGTGCTGCGCAAAATGGCAGAGAAGTACGAGCGTCACAAAAATATTCTGCAGGCTTACCGCAAATTGAATTCGCCACGCTCGTGATGCGTTGAGCATCGCACTGTTGGGGTAGCAGAAGGCCGCTTTCGGGCGGCCTTTTTGTTGTCATCCCCTATACGTGGACCGTACAAAGGTAGCTCCCCGACGGGGTTGGCTCCCCAACCAGGGCTCGAACTAAGGCCCCGGACTGAGAGCAAGCCGGAATGACCGCTTCGGGTCGAACGCGGGCAGTGAGTGCTTTAGGTCGTCCCGCAAGGCGGCTCCTTCGGGGCAACCTCGTCATCAGTACCCACGCGACTCGGACTATCTTGCTCCGGCGTGTACGAGAGGCTCTAATCACCGCTCACGGCGCGCCGGGTCGTCTCGCGGCAGCACGTCGGCGAACTCGGCGAAGCGCTTCCACTTCGGCACCAGCGGGGTGTAGCCCTCGCGCGGCACGTAAGGCGAGGGCTCGACTGTCGTCATGCGGTGGATGTAGCGCGGGCAGTTGGGGAAGATGCGCTCGGCGCGCACCCGCACGACGAGTTGCGCGCCGGCGAAGCTCGCGAGCAGCGGATCGTCGCCGGCGACCGACGCGCTGCCGTTGACGCGCAGGCGGTTCGGCCGCTCGAAGTCAATGAACAGCAGCGCCACCGCCGGGTTGACGAGCAGATTGCCGAGGCTGCGGAACATGCCGTTGCCGTCGTAGCTCGGGAACGCGAGCTCCGCTTCGCCGGTCACGCGTACGAAGCCGGGCGCCCCTCCCTTGTACGAGCAGTCGGGCCGCCCGTCTCCGTCGGCAGTGGCGAGGAAAAACAGCGCCCGCCCTTCGATGAACGCGCGGTCCTCGCCGCTGAAGGCCTGGCGCTCCAGTTTCTCCTCGAGCCGGTCGGCGAGGCGGCGCGTGTCGAAACGGTCCTGCAGCGCTCGCATGCCGGCGTGATACGCCGCGGATGTTTCGTCGCTCATGGAGTTACTCCTTCGAGAAGGCCACCGGCTGCGCCGGCTTGGTGTTGACGTGCAGCTGGAAAAGGTCCGGCCGCGCGTAGTGGCCGACGACGTCGAGGTTGCGCCGCGCCGCCGCGACCCGCTCGAGGTCGATCTGCGCGTACAGGATGCCCAAGGCTTCGCGCAGCGGCCCGGCAACGATTTTTCCGCCCGGTGCGACGACGACCGAATCGCCCGGATTGATCCACTCGTTCGGGTCGGGAAACAGCTGCGCCTTGCCGGGGACGGCGTCCGGAATGTCGCGCCCCTGGAAGGCGCAGCCGCTGCACAGCACCCAGCAGCCGCCTTCGCGGGCAATGTGCTGCATCGTCGCGATCGAGCGCTCGCCGCTGTCGTAGGTCGGCGCGACATAGATATCGACCCCCTGCGCGTATAGGGCGCAGCGCGCCAGGGGCATGTAGCTCTCCCAGCAGATCAGCGCGCCGACGCGCCCGCACGGCGTGTCGACGGGTTTCAGGCCGGTGGCGTCGCCGAAGCCCCAGACCATGCGCTCGGGGCTGGTCGGCATCACCTTGCGGTGCCGGTTCAGCAGCGCGCCGTCGGGCCCGATTACGACGACGGTGTTGTACAGCGTGGTCCGGCTGAAGTCGGCGTCGAGCTCGTGGACGCCGCACACGACGCTGACCTGGTGGCGCCTGGCTGCCTCGCGCAGCGGCGCCAGGTCGTCGCCGGCCAGGCTGACCGCGTTGGCGCGCAACAGCGAATGCAGCCGTTCGCTGAGCGCCATGTCGCCACCGGGCCGAAGCCGCCAGATCCAGGCCGGATACCCGGGAACGAAGGCTTCGGGAAAGACGATCAGGCACGCCCCGGCCTGCGCGGCTTCGCCGATTGCGGCCACCGCCTTGGCGAGCGTCGCCGCGCGATCGAGGAACACCGGCGCCTGTTGAACGATGGCGACGCCCGACATGGCTTGAGCCTGCTAAGCGATATCTTCGTGAATACAGAGGGTGTTGCCTTCCGGGTCCTGGAACCACGCGGCCTTTTCCGAGCCGAGCATTGCGACGTGATCGACCGTCTTGAAGCCGGGCAGGTCGTAGTCGGCGAACACGACGCCGCGCGCTTCGAGCGCGCGAATCGCGACGACGATGTCCTTGACCTGGAAGCTCAGCGTCGAGTGCGTGGCTTTGGTGCCGCCCGGTTTCGGGAAGAGCGCGACCTCGGTGCCGCCGCAGCGGTATACGAATTTGCCGCTTTGCTTGGCGCCGACGGGTTCCAGGCCGAGTTGCTCGCCGTAGAAGCGCCTGGCGCGATCGAGATCGATGACCGGAAGCATGCAGCTGATCTGCGTGCCCTTCAGGACGTTGCTGCGTGGTGCGGGTGCGTTCATGTCGTCTCCTTTGGTTTCAGAACCTGCCGGCAGAATATTTACGGTCCGGGCAAGTGCGGCCTATACTCCGCTCGAAGGGGACGACGGCGCCATACGTGTTTCCACGTAGTCGCGCACCCAACGGGGAGTCAATGGCAACCCTTGCAGGACGCATCGCCGAGCAGGGCTTGAAGCTGCTGAACGAGATCGCGGCCGAAGCCTGGAGTCTGGAGAGCTTCGCGAGCTCGGGGCTGGACCGGCTGCCGCGCCTGGTCGCCTCCGAAGTGACCACGCTCAGCATTTGCGACCTCACGCGCGGCCGCCGCACGGTGTTCAGCACCCCCAACCGGGCCTTCTCCGCCGGCGAGCGGGCAGCGTTCGATGCGCACTTCCACGAGCACCCACTCGTGCTCTACCACTCGAAGACGCCGGGCGGCACCACGCACCGCATCAGCGATTCGCTCTCGCCCTCGCAGTTCCGGCGCACTCCGCTCTACAACGACTACTACCGCTGCGTCGGCCTCGACCACGTGATGGCGCTGCCCCTGTACGTGGACCGGCGCTTTCTGGTGAGCTTCGTCTTCAACCGCAAGCGCCGCGATTTCGACGAAGCCGAGCGCGACGCGCTCGACGTGCTGCGCCCGCAGCTCGCCGCGCTCTTCGGCCAGGCGCTGTCGCAGGAGCGCACGCGCTCGCTGCTCTCGCAGCTCGACTCGCTCGCGGCTCCCGGAGGCTGGAGCGCGATCGAACTGGACGGCGAGCGGCGCGTGCTGCGCGCCTCCGACGCAACGCGCGAGCGCATCGAGGCCTGCTGGCCGGATTGGAAGGGCGGCGAGGGCGCGCGGCTGCCCGATGCCCTCGACCGCTGGCTGCGGGAACGAGTGGAAAGTGCGGAAAATTTCGCCGGCACCGCGGCGAGCGGCTCGCTCACGGTCGGGCGGAGCGGGAGGGCGCTGCGCGTGAGGCTCGTGCCCAACCCTGCGAGCGGCGGCGGTTTTCTGCTCTTCGTAAGCCTCGCCGTCGAGGCCGATTTTCCCGCGTCCGCCGCGGGCGTGGGCCTTACCCCGCGCGAGCGCGAGGTACTGCAATGGGCCGGGGCGGGCAAGACCAACCAAGAGATCGGCGCGATTCTCGACATGAGTCCGCGCACGGTGGAGAAGCATTTCGAGCATATTTTCGAAAAGCTCGGGGTCGAGACGCGCATGGCCGCCGTGATGCGCTTGCTGGCTGGCTCGCCGCGAGCCTGAACGCCTGACGCTTTCTCCAGCGGCTGCGGCGCGTGTTCCCGATCACCACAGGCAGGCCCGCGACGATCGCGCCCACGGCCATGGTCGCCTCGCCGCACTCGCTCGCCTCCGCCGCGGGGGTCGACGCGCTTCGCGCCGGAGGCTCGGCGGTGGACGCAGCGATTGCGACCGGCGCCGCGCTTTCGGTCCTCTACCCGCACATGACCGGCGTAGGCGGCGACGCGTTCTGGCTGATCTACGACGCAGAAGCGCGCCGCGTGCGCCACTTGAACGGCGGCGGGCGCGCCGCGCGAAGCGCGACAATCGACTGGTTCCACTCGCGCGGCATGAAAGAAATCCCGCTTCGCGGCTTCCTCCCAGCGACCCTGACCGTCCCGGGCGGCGTGGCGAGCTGGTGCGCCGCGCACGAGAAGTACGGCCGCTTGCCCCTTGCGCGCGACCTCGCCGCGGCGATCGGCTATGCGCGCGAAGGCTTTCCCGTCACGGGACGGCTCGCGCGCGCGATCGAGCTGCACGCCGCCGACAACTCGCTGAACGCCCATGCCCTGGCGATTCTCACCCCGGGCGGCGCCCCGCCGCGCGCGGGCGACAAGCTCGCGAATCGCGGGCTCGCGCTGGTGCTGGAGCGGATCGCGGAGGACGGGCGCGAGGGGTTCTACGCAGGCGATACGGCCAGCTCGCTCGCGAGCTTCTCCCGGGCGGGAGGCGGATTTTTCGACGAGGCGGACTTTCACGCGCAGCAGGCGAGCTGGGGCGAGCCGCTGTCAGGGAGCTACCGCGGCGTCGAGATCTTCGAGACGCCCG
>VBCH01000006.1 GCA_005884455.1 Betaproteobacteria bacterium | reverse complement strand
GCCGAGAGCATCAGCCGGTCGTCGTGCGTGTGCGCGTCGATGAAGCCGGGCGCGGCGATCTTGCCGGAGGCATCGATCTCGATTTCGCCTTTCTCCTTCAATTTTCCTATCCGGGAAATCTTTCCCGAAGAAACCCCGATATCGGCCTCAAAGCGCGGCGCGCGCGTGCCGTCGATGACGGTCGCATTGCGGATGAGAAGGTCGAATTTCATCTAATCGACTTTCGCGCCCGAGCGCCGGATCACCTCGGCCCACTTCGGCGTCTCGCGCCGCACCAGCTCGAGGAACGCCTCCGGCCCGCCGCCGTCGGGCTCGGCGTCGAGCTGCCTGTAGCGCTCGGCCACCGCGGGGGCTGCCAGGGCTTTTCTTATCTCTGCATTCAATCTCGAGATAACTTCCCTGGAAAGACGCGCGGGCCCGATCACCCCGCCCCAGGAATTCGTCTCGTAGCCTGGCACCCCCGCCTCCGCGATTGTCGGCAGCTCCGGGAACTGCGCCGCACGCTTTGGCGCCGACACCCCCAGCCCGCGCACGCGGCCAGATTTCACGTGCGGCCCGATGGAGGGCACATTGTCGAACATCACCTCGATATTGCCCGCGACGAGATCGTTGATCGCCTGCGCGCTGCCTTTGTACGGCACGTGCACCATCTCCGTCCCGGTCATCGCCTTGAACAGCTCGCCGCCCAGGTGCCCCGTCGTGCCGTTCCCCGACGAGCCGTTCGAGAGCTTCCCCGGGTTCTTCTTCGCGTAGTCGATCAGCTCCGCCACCGTGCGCACCGGCAGGCCGTTGTTCACCGCGAGCATGTTGAACACCCGCACGCAGTTCGACACCAGCGTGAGGTCCTTCTCCACGTCGTACGGCAGCGCCGGCAGCAGCGTGCGGTTGACCGCCAGCGACACGATGTTCCCGTAGCCCAGCGTGTACCCGTCCGGCGCCGCCTTCACGATGTCCATCGTCCCCGGCACGAACGAGGCGCCGGGCTTGTTCTCCACTACGAACGCCACGCCCATCTGCGCGGAGAGCTGCTGCGTGAGGATCCGCATCAGCACATCCACCGAGCCGCCGGGAGCGGACGGAACGACGAAGCGGATAGGCTTTTCCGGGTAGGCGGCCTGCGCCGGCACCGCGAATGCAGCAAGCAGGACAACGGCCAGGATCCGCCGTGCTCTCATGTCTTATCCTAACGAAGCCACAACGGGCGCCTTCAGTCAAATGGAACTAGCCCAATTGAATTAAGCCAATTTCCAAGAAAGCGAATTCGATCTGTTAGATGTAGTCTTGGGCTGCTCGCTGGGAGGACGACCCAAAGTCGACAACCCGAGAGAGCTATTAATCTATCAAGGAGGGTGTATGACGGACAGCAAGCAATCGGCGTGGTTCAAAGGTATGGTCCGGGTCTCAGCGATCAGCCTGGCTGTGCTGCTTCCAGCTACGGCTCTAGCGTGGTTCTGTGGCGCTGGCCGTATGACTGGCGGGGGCAAGTTGGTGAGCGTGATTAGTGACGTCGGGGGCGTGGATGTTACCTCGCCGACGACGAACGGTTATGAACTTCACTGCGATAACAGTTTACCCAACAACCTGGAGGTTAATTCTCACGACCCTAACGGCTTCCACTTCCACCTCGACACCCTCCAGACCGCGAATTGTTATACGACCTATGGCAATCAAAATCCGCCTGCCGCAGGTTTTGACACCTTTGACGCCTTGGGAAGCGGCACCTGGAGCAACGGAAACACCTCGATACCTGCCTGTGCAGAGTGGATATTTATCGACGGGCAAGGCAGCCCCCAGAACAATAGCTCCTACATTCGGATCACGGATTCGTCCCCGTTACCAACTACCGAGATCTGTGACGCTCCAAACACTCCATCAACGTCGGTCGGGCTCTGCCCCGGCAACACAGTTCTCCTGGTCCCTGCTCAGACCCCTCTGAAGGGACAAAACCAGGCGCACAAGTAACCGCAGGAGCAACGGACCACGACCGGGGAAGGGGACTTCTTCCTCTTCCCCGGAAGCGGCACAGAGGGCAGTCTTGGCTCCGGGACTCGCTACTCATCGCGAAAATGCGGGCCGTGTACGAGCTTTCCGATGACGCCGGAACGGGTCGTGACGCCCATCTTGATCATGACGAGCCGCAAGAAAGTCTTCACAGTGTTCGGGCTGATGTTCATTCGTTGCGCGATTTCTTTACTAGTGAGCCCGTCTGCCAGATGCAGCACCGCTTCGATTTCGCGGTCGGTCAGTTGAAAGCGCGCCACGAGGTCAAGGGGCACGCTGTCACGTTCAACCGTGATTGCGGCGGTGGGTTTGGAACCGCCGTTTGATTCGGGTTCCAGAACGAAAGTCCGGCACAGATAGCGCCTTCTGCCCGACACGAAGTGCGTTGTCGTAGTGGGGAAATCATCAACGCCCGGCTTCTTTCCGACAATCGATCGGACCGACCGCGAGAATTCGGCGTTAGGTGTTTTCGCTGGTTGATTTGGATAGGCAAATATGGTAAACGCCTCGGAGTTGCAGTAGGTGGGCTTCAAAGACGAATCCAACAGGATGAGCCCGACTCTGGCAGCGTTTGCCCCCTTCGCCCGTGGCCACTTGGGTGCTACTGAGTCTTTAGTCGCCGGTTGGTGGAAACGGCTGAGAGGCTTTTCTGAAGACATGGGTCTGTTAGGTGTAGCGGCTGGATCGATCCGTTCAACTCTTGACGATCCGGTATGACGCTCTCGGCATTGATCCTTCCGCAGTGAAAGATAGGAGATTCAATTCGCCGCTGAAGCTGGGGCGGCTCGCTGGCGCGCTGCAATCCGAGGCTTGAACTGTCCTGGGTGATCCACAACCGGTCTTATGTTAATTTCGTTCCACGATACGGCACAGCTCCCCGAGCAGTCCGCGCTTGCGCGAGAAGATCGGCCGCAGCATTCGCAGCACGGTGAAGACGTATTGCCGGTGAGGTACGGGCGCAAGAACGTTTTCCTCGACCCAATCCCCATAGGCGAGCACGCGCTTCTGGTGACAGCTCGGGCAGAAATACCGCGCCTTGCACGAAAACGCGAGCAGGTAGTCGTGACGGCATTCGGGGCAATACACGCGCGCGAACCCGTGGTGCGGGTCGCCGCATTTGAGGAAGCGCTCGATGACGTGCTCTTCGAGCAGGCGCTGCAGGCGCCCCTCGGATCGCAGTTCCGCGAGGTGGCGATCGGCGCATTGATAGAGGGGACTCGCGCGCGGCTTACGCTGGTGATACACGCCGCCTTTGGCCGTCCTGCCCGCCGCTCCCGCGCCTCGCTCGCCGCATCCCGACATGATGCGAGCAACGCGGCGACGCGCGCCCGGTGGTATCGCAATGTCTGGATCGCACGCCATCGGGCGCGCTCCGGGCGCGTGCGTCAACGCCGCGGGGCGAAGTTCGTTAAGGACGAGATCCGGTATCGGTCGGGTGCGTCAATCAAGCGACTGGATTCCCCCGATAGAACGTCCAGGCGGTACCATGACGCCTCTGCTTTCACCTCGAACCAAGACCTCAAAATGGCTCAGCCGCTTCCCGGAATGAAACCCCGACCCGACCAGACGCTCTCGCTCAACATGAAGCTCCTCTCGCACCACGAGCTGCAGGGGTTCGGCGGCATCGGCGAGGGCATGGGCATGCAGCTCGCGCGCGACGGGCGGAGAATATTGTGGCTCGCGCACGAGTCCGCGCCGAAGAATTTCACGGCAGTGGACGTGACCGACCCGAAAAATCCCCGCGTGGTGGTGCAGACCGAGCTGCCGCACGCGAAAGTGCGCTCCAACTCGCTCGACGTAGTCGGCGACATCATGGCGGTCGCATACCAGGCGAGCGCCGTGAATACCAAGCCCGCCGGATTCGACCTCTTCGACATCAGCAAGCCGCAAAATCCGAACCTGATTTCGCACTTCGACGCCTCGGGTGAGCATTCGCGCGGGGTGCACGCGGTGTGGTTCGTGGACGGCGAGTACGTGCACATGGCATCGGGCGCGCCTGACTTCCAGCCTACGAACCCGGCGGACGACCAGTTCTATCGCATCGTCGACGTGCGCAAGCCAGCGAAGCCCGAAGAGGTGGGGCGCTGGTGGCTGCCGGGAACGCGCGTGGGCGACTCCACGCCTCCGCCTGCGCGCCATCCCAAGTTCGATTCGGGCTTTCGCGCGCACAACACCAACGTCTTTCCCCAGCGGCCCGACCGCGCCTACGTCGGCTACATCTCCGGCGGCGCGGTGATCCACGACATCGCCGACAAATCTCGGCCGAAGCTTGTCTCGCACTGGCGCTATTCGCCGCCCTACACCGGGTTCACCCATACGGTGCTGCCGCTTTTCGGGCGCGAGCTCCTCATCGTGAGCGACGAGTGCGTCCATCCCGACGGGAAGGACTGGCCCAAGCTCGTCTGGGTGGTGGATACGCGCCTCGAGAGCAATCCCGTGCCGATCAGCACCTTCCCCATGCCGCCGGTCGAGGCCTTCGCGAGAAACGGCGGCCGCTTCGGCGCCCACAACCTCCACGAGAACCTGCCTGTGCCGGGCTCCTGGAAATCCGAAGACATCATCGTAGGAACGTTCTTCGGCGGTGGCGTGCGCGCCTTCGACGTGACCAACCCCTACCAGCCGCAGGAAATCGCCTACTTCGTGCCCCCAGCGCCCAAGCTCTCGCGCGCGGGGTCGATCCAGCTGAACGACGTGTACGTCGACGACCGCAGGCTGGTCTACACCGTCGATCGCTTCGCCGGCGGACTGTACGTCCTCGAGATGACCATTTGATCACCAGCCCGGCGACTACGCGCGATTCGCTGGCGGGAAAGCTCCCGGTCAGCCTGATCACCGGATTTCTCGGCAGCGGAAAGACCACGCTCCTCAAGCGCCTGCTGCGCGATCCCGGGATGAACCGGGCGGCGGTCATCATCAACGAGTTCGGCGAGGTCGGCATCGACCACGAGCTCCTCGCCTCGTCCTCCGAGAGCATGACGCTGCTCTCCAACGGCTGCCTGTGCTGCACGGTGCGCACCGACCTGCAGGAGACCTTGCGCGAGCTCTTCATCAAGCGCCGGGCGGGCGCAGTGATCGACTTCGACCGCGTCTTTGTCGAGACCACAGGCCTCGCCGACCCGGTGCCGGTGCTGCACACGCTGCAGACCGACGCGATGCTCGGCGCGCAGTACCGGCTGGACTGCGTGGTGACGCTGGTCGACGCGGTGAACGGCCTGAAGAACCTCGACGACATGCCCGAAGCGGCGAAGCAGGCGGCGGTCGCCGACCGCATCGTCATTACCAAGAGCGACATCGCCGCACCAGGCGCGGTTGCGGCCCTCGAAGCGAGACTGGCGAGGATGAACCCCTACGCCGCGCGCACCGTAGCGGTAAACGGCGAGCTGGACGTCGCCTTCCTGCGCGATGTCGGGCTGAGAAGCACGCGCGCGACGCCCCAAGACCTCGAGCGCTGGCTCGCGCCCTCGGGCGAGGCGCGCGCCGAAGGCGCCTATCTCGGCGAGCGCGTGCGTGCCGGGGCGCACGACGCCTCGATCCGCTCGTTCTGCCTGTGGTTCGAAAAACCCTTCACCTGGGACACATTCTCGGCCGCAGTGCAGGTGCTGACCTCGCTGCGCGGTTCCGATCTGCTGCGCGTGAAAGGCCTCGTCAACGTCGCGGGCGAACGCGGGCCCGTCCTCGTGCAGGGGGCACAGCACGTATTCCACCCGCCGGTCACGCTCGAAGCCTGGGCGGGCGAGGAGCGGCGCTCGCGCATCGTGTTCATCACGCGCAATCTTTCGCGCGAATCGGTCGAAGCGCTCTTCGCCGCCGTCGGAACGCTCGCCGTGCCGCGCAGCTGATCGCGCGCGCAAGCCCTCAATTGCGCGAGCAACAAGGGGCGGGCTATGATCGGTTTCCACTAAGTCTAGTTACCGGATCACAGGAACGCCCATGAACGCCAAGGAAAACCTTTCGCCGACCGTTCGCGCCGAAGCGCCGGTCGCGGGTCCCGAGCAAAAGGAAATCTGGGGGAGCGACGCGATCGCAGCGGTGCTGCGCACGCTCGACATTCCCTTCCTCGCGCTGAATCCGGGAGCGAGCTACCGCGGCCTGCACGACAGCATCGTGAACTATCTCGGCAACACGCGGCCGCAGATGCTGCTGTGCCTGCACGAAGAGTCGGCGGTGGCGATCGCGCAGGGCTACGCCAAGGCCTCCGACCGGATGATGGGCGCAGTAGTGCACTCCAACGTGGGGCTCATGCACGCGAGCATGGCGATCTTCAATGCCTGGTGCGACCGCATGCCGATGCTCGTTCTCGGCGCGACCGGCCCCTGGGACGCTGCGAAGCGCCGTCCCTGGATCGACTGGATCCACACCGCTTCCGACCAGGCGGCGCTGGTGCGCGACTACACCAAGTGGGACAACCAGCCGGCGTCGGTGCCGGCGGCTTACGAGGCGATCCTGCGCGCCGCTCAGATCGCCAATACGGCGCCGCGCGGTCCGACGTACATCAATCTCGACGCCGGCTTGCAGGAGGCGAAGATCGGCGCGCTTCCGCCGCTTCCCGATGCCAAGCGCTATCGCGCGCCCGACCCGGTGCTGCCGGCCGAGCACCTCGTCGACGCGGCGGCGAAGCTTCTCTCGGGTGCGAAGCACCCGGTGATCCTCGCCGGACGCGTCTCCAGAAGCGAATCGTGCTGGAAGCAGCGCGTCGCGCTCGCCGAGAAGCTCCACGCGCGCGCCTTCACCGACATCAAGGTCGGCGCGGCGTTTCCCACCGATCACCCGCTGCACGCCGCACCGCCGGCGACCTTCCTTTCGCCCGATGCGGCGAAGCTGCTGCGCGAGGCCGATGTGGTGCTGTCCCTCGATTGGGTCGATCTCGCGGGCGCGCTGAAAGCGGCCTGGGGCGCGGACCCGGTGGGCGCGAAAGTGATCCAGATCTCGCCCGACGCGCACATCCACCGCGGCTGGAGCATGGACTACCAGGGCCTGGCGGCGATCGATGTCTACATGATGTGCGAGCCGGATATCGCAGTGCCGTTGCTGCTCGATGCCGTGAAGCCGCGTCCCGGGGCGGTCGCGGCGAAACCCGCGCCCTTGCCGGACGCCGCCGCCGAGGTCGTTTCGATCCGCACGCTCGCCGATGCATTGAATGCCGCGACAAAGGACGTGGACGTCTGCATCACGCGGCTGCCGCTAGGCTGGAACGGCGCTTACCGTCATTTCCGTCATCCGCTCGATTACATCGGTTCGGAGGGCGGCGGCGGAGTCGGCGCGGGGCCCGGCATCACCGTGGGCGCGGCGCTGGCGCTGAAGGACAGCGGCCGGCTTCCCGTCGCCATCATGGGCGACGGCGACTTCCTGATGGGCGCGACCGCGCTCTGGACCGCGGCGCATTACGGCATTCCCTGCCTCATCCTCGTCGCCAACAACCGTTCCTTCTTCAACGACGAGCTGCACCAGGAACGAGTGGCGAAGGAACGCTCTCGTCCGGTGGAGAACCGCTGGATCGGCCAGCGCATCAGCGGACCGGACATCGACATCGCGATGATGGCACGAGCGCAAGGCGCCGAAGGCATCGGCCCGGTCGCGAAGGCGTCGGAGCTGAAACCGGCGATCGAGAAAGGAATCCAGTCCGCGCGCAACGGCGCCGTGTGCGTCGTCGACGTACGCGTCGCGCCGGGATACGACACCAACATGGGCGGCTCGGGCGCGAGCCAGAAGCGTTGAGCGCGAACGGAGGGGAAATGCTCAAGTTGCGAACCTGGACTGCGTTGGCGCTGAGCGCGGTGATTGCGTTGCCTCTTGGCGAGGCTCGATCGCAGGGGGCCTGGCCGAGCCGGCCGATCAAGTTCGTCGTGCCCTTACCTCCGGGCGGCTCGCCTGACTACCTTTCCCGCCTCCTGGCGGAGCGCCTGCAGCCTGTGCTGGGTCATCCCCTCGTGGTCGAGAACAAGCCCGGCGCAGGAGGCAACATCGCGCGCGAGTTCGTCGCGAAGCAGCCCGCGGACGGCTACACCATACTGATGTCCGAGTCCTCGCACGTCATGGCCGCAGGCATCGGCGCCAAGCTTCCGTATGACCCGATCAAGGACTTCGAGCCGGTTTCGCTCGCCGCGACGATTCCGTTCGGGCTGACCGTGAACTCGAGCATGTCAGTGCATTCGCTGAAGGAATTCATCGCGTACGCGAAAGCATCGCCGCGTCCACTGACGTACGGAACCGCCGGCATCGGGTCGCCGCATCACTTCGCCGTCGAGCTGCTGCGCTCGATGACCGGAATCAACGTCGTGCACGTTCCCTACAAGGGCTCCGCCGGCATCATCCCAGCGCTCCTGTCCGGGGAGATCGATTTCACGATCGCAGCCGTCAATTCGCTGCTGCCTCATTTCAAATCGGGAAAGCTGCGCCCGATCGCGATGGCGGGCTCCTCGCGCACGGCGATTCTGCCCGAGGTACCGACGATCGCCGAAGCGGGTCCGCTGCCCGGCTACACCGTCGACGTCTGGCTCGGGGTCATGGCGCCCGCCGGAACGCCGCGGCCCATCATCGATCGCCTGAACGGCGAGATCAACCGCGTCGTGCGGGACCCGCAGATCGTCAAGGAAAGAATGAATACGGTCGGTCTCGAAGCGGTCGGAACCACGCCCGAGCAGCTGCTCGAAGCGATGAAAAGCGACCTCGCGAAGTACACGAAGGTCGCCCGCGAGGCGCAGATCAAACCGGAGTGAGCCCGCTCCGGCTTTGCTCCGGGCGAAGACTACGCCGCCGCCTTGCCGCGGTTCGTCTCGAAGCCCGGCTCGCTCCCGAGGAGCGCCGCGGGCTTCTTCAGGTTCTCCTGCCAGAGCAGCGACTCCATGAAGATATTGAGCGGTTGGTCCTGTACCGTGAGCTCGTATACGTAATCGCCGTAGGCAGCGTGGTTGTGCACCGCCCATCCCGGGGCGGAGAGCATCAAGTCCCCCGCAGCCCATTCGTAGCGATTACCCGCGACCGTCGAATACCCCTTGCCATGGAAATAATAGTTGATCGCGGCGGAAACGTGGCGGTGCGGCCGGTCGACGATTTTTGGCGGGCGAATCGTCATGGTGGCGAAAAAGTTCGGCGTGATGCCGTTGGTGCGGCCGGTGACGGGGTTGTACATCATATAGAGCCTGCGCCCGGCGTACTCTTTCCCGAGAGCCTCGAGCTTGTCGAGCTCGCGCTTCACTTCCTTCCAGGGAAAGTGCAGAGGCCTCGACACCACCACATCCGGATTGATGAGAATCTCGTACGGCATCAGCATGCCGCCGTCCGCGCCGATGCGGATCATCCCGTAGGGACTCTTGCGGCGCGGATCGCCGGAGCGCGCTTTGTCTTCTGCGTCCTCCACCGGATGCAGCTCCGCGGAGGGCACGTCCTCGGGAAGATAGACCTGCATGTGCTGAAGAAGGGGCGCGTTCGAATAGCTGAGGCGGACCTGAAGCTCCTTGCCGTCGTTGACGTGACGGTAGGCTGCGTAGGAGGGATGGTTCCAGACGTCGTATTGCGCGAAGGCGATGCGCTTCCCCGCAACCAGCGTATGGCCGGAACCGCGGATGCAGAAATTGACCTCCGTGGCGTTATGCCGGAACGCCGCGCTCTTCTCGCCCGGCTTGAGCACGGATAGCTTGACCTGGATCCCGGGCGCGAAACCGGGCGCATTGGCCGCGGCGAGCGGATGCACGATCAGCGACTCGCGCCGGCCGTTCGCAGGCACGGGCAGGCTCGCCAGGCGCTCGATTTCGGCATCGATCTCGCGCTGGGTGACGACGATAGGCGTCCAATACAGGTTCTCGTCCCGCGCGCGCTGACCGGAGCGGTCGGAGAAGCGACCCTGCATGTCTTCAAAATCCTTCTTGAACTCGTTCATAAGACCTCCGCGGCCGAGGAAGAGAATCGTACTCCCTAGACGGGGTTTCTGGCTCCCGCCCCCGCGAGCCGCGGTTTCATCTTCCCCGGCTGGGGGATTGCGCGGCCCGCGCCGCGCTCTCTCGCCCGCTTCAGCAATTCCGCGCCGAGAGCGAGATCGGAAATGCCCATGCCCATCGCCTTGAAGAGCGATACGTCGTCCGTGCCCGAGCGCCTGCGGCCGGAGGCGATAAGGGCGGAGAGCGACATCACCTTGTCCCACCCGGCGGATGCGTATCGAGTCATGAACTCGCGCGAGAGCTGCTGCACGCCGGGAAGATTGTCCACGGCCACCATCGTCGCGCGCGCAAAGACGTCCTGCGCGAATTCCTCCCGGTCCGGCGCGATCGCGCCCACGGCGTTCAGGTGGGCGCCTTTGTCGAGCATTGCTGCTGTGAGAAAAGGCTGCGCCGCCCGCGTCACCAGCGTCACGATCTGTGCTCCTTTGCATGCGTCGCTCACCGAAGCGGAGACTTCGGCTTCGATACCGAACTCCTCGCGCGCTCTTGCGGCGAACGCCTGGCGCGAGTCTTCGCGCGGGCTGTAAATCCGCAGCCGTTCGATCGGCCGCACCGCCAGCATAGTGCCGACTTGAGCGAGCGCTTGTTTGCCCGTCCCGGCGATCGCCATAACCTTCGCATCCCGCCTCGCCATCCAGTCGGCGGCCACTCCCGAGATGCCCCCGGTGCGCAGGTTTCCGAGCGCGAACGCCTCGATCACCGCGACGAGGGAACCGTCGTCTGCGCTCCACAGCAGCAGAAGCGGGCAGGTGCCGCCCTGGGTGTGGGTCCACGTCTTCGTGCCCACCAGATTCCCGAGCTTTCCGCCGATCGCATGCAGGTTGTTCTTTCCGTATTGCAGCAGGGTCTTGGTCATGTTGTGCGCTTCGCCGCGCGCTTCCTCGCGCATCGCGGCCTCGAGAGCGGCGATCGCGTCCCTGAGATCCATCAGCTGAACGACTTCGGCCTCGGTGATCCAGATCGCGTCGGCACCCATCTTCATACTTTGAACGAGGTCAACACCTGCTTCGGAAACAGCTCCTCGAGCTCGAGGCGCCTGTGGCACACACCTTGTTCGAACGCAAAATCGACGAAGGCCTGAAGCGTGGTGCGGTTCTTCTCCAGCCCGTAGGGCCAGAAGTCCTCGCCGAAGAGGCCTTTCATCCGCTCGGCGTACGGCGCGAGCCAGGCGAGCGGCGCGTGCGAAGCCGTGATGTCGGAGAGCCGCGCGATCGAGCGGCGCTTCGCCTCCTCGAAGGCCTTGTAGAGATTCATCGCGACCCAGGGGTGGCGCTCCAGCACCTCGGTCTTGATCACGATCACGTGCATGATGGGAAAGATCCCGGTTTCCCTGAAATAGGCCGCTTCGATCGCTTCGTAGTCCGGAAACAGCCGCCGGATCCCGCTGCCGAAGTCGCGCGGCGGCCGCGCGGAAAGCACGGCGTCGATATCCCCTGCAAGCAGCATGTCGTTCAGAGAGTGTCGGGGCTCCGGGCGGAGTTGCACTCCTTCGGGCAGCTTCGGCTTCACTTTCTCAACGCGCCCCGCCTCGTTCACTCCCGCCTGGACCCATTCGACCGACGCGAGCGGCACCTCGGCCTGGTGGGTGAGGTAACCGCGCGAATAGATCACCGCGGTCTGCGCCCACTCCGGAATCCCGATACGCTTGCCCTTCAGCTGCTCCGGGCGGTCGATCCTGCCGCCGTCGCGCACGTAGATCATCGATTGCCGAAACACGCGCGAGGGGAACACGGGGATCGCGGCGATGCCGTTGTCCTCCTGCGAGCGCAAGGACACGTACTTGCCCATGGACATTTCCGACACTTCCCATTCCCGGAAAAAAGTGAAGCGAAAGAACGCTTCCTCCGGCGGCAGGGTGAGCACGTTGAGGCTCACGCCTTGAACGGGCACTTGTCCCGTAACGACGTCGCGCGTGTGCTCGTAGTCGCCGATGGCAAGCGTCAGAGACAGTCTTTCCACGGCCTCGCTATTCCTTGAGCAGCACCGCGCCGTTTTCGATCTTCACGGCGTAGGTGCGGATGTCCTCGGTGCAGGGAGCGCCGACCGCCTTGCCGGTTGCGATATGAAATTTCCCCTGGTGAAGCGGGCATTCGATCTCCTCGCCTTCGATGAAGCCGTCGGCGAGGCTCGCCTGCCCGTGAGTGCAGGTGTCGTGCGTGGCGAAAATCTTTCCACCGAGGTTGTACAGGCACACCGGCTCCGCGCCGAGATTGACGAGCAGCGTCCCGTCTTCCGGAACATCCGAGGCGCTCGCGACTCTGACCCAGTTATCACTCATGTCAGAGGGGATAGATCAGGCTGTTCGGGACGAGGAGGCTGTCGAAGATGCAGAGCTTTTCCTTGAATTTTAACCTGCCGTCCTCGACGACGAGCTTGTCGCGATATTGACCGGTATTGAAGACCCGGGTGAGCTCGTCTTGCAGCGTTTCGAGCGCGACATAGTTCGCGCGCACCTCGAGCATCCCGTCATTCCAGCCCAGGACTCGGACGCCGCTCACCATGCGGCGCACGTAACGCGGCGCGTATACCGCGGTCTTGCGGATGGCGGTGACGCGGTCCGCGAGATACCCCTTGCTTTCGCAAAGCCAGGTCGCGAGCGGCAGCCCGCGCTCGAAGTTCTCGCGAGGAACGATCTTGTAGAGACAGTGCTCGACGAAAAACTCGGGCCATTCCTCGAAGCGCTCCTCGTCGAGGCAGGCGGTGTAGGCGGCGTAGAGCTCCTCCAGCTCCAGGCGCAGGTCCCGGGAATTCAGGGTGAGATAGCGTTTTGCCGCGCTCATTATGGTCAAAAGAACGAACGTTCGCTTCTAGTAGTTTTATTGATGATTAACAGCTTGTTAAAGTTCCATTACCCGTCTGTAGTAGGCGTAGAAGGCGCGGATTACCGACTCGGTGACCATGTGCTGCTCGTCCTTCCAGTCGCGCCCGCCCATCTCCATAACGCCGGCCCTTTCAGGATACGGACCGACGCCGCTCTGGGAGAATTTCATCACCTCGCTGTCGTCGATCGAGACGAATCCCGCCGGTCCCATGAGGTTCGCCTGCCGCAGCCTGCGGCGGGTCATGTCTTCGTCGTCGTCCGCGTAGCCGAAGTAGGTCCAGGCGAGCTCGAACGCCGCCGGGCCACGCGTGACGAGCTGGCGCATCGCCAGAGTGTTCGACTGCTGCTGGATGATGAGGTTGGGCCACAGGGTCGTCATCACCACCGTGTACTCGGGAAATTCGCGCACCGGCTCGAGTAGCGTCGAATCCTGCAGCTTGAAGTTGTCGATGAGGGACTTCATGTCCGCGTGGTCCTCTGTCTTCTTCTGATCCCCTCGCCAGGAAATCAGCGCGCCGTGACGGCCGGTTGCGTCCATTTGCACTTTCGAGGGCTGATCGGCTCGGAACAGGCCGAAGCTCACCAGGAACACGTGCAGCAGGCTCGCATGGTAGGGGTCCTTGATGTTCTCGAACATCAGCTTCCAGTTGGCGGGTGTCAGCTGGCGCGAGTAGCCGAGCACGCGCAGCTCCCGGCCATCGAATACACGGTCGAAAAGCGCCAGCATCGAAGGCCCGAAATACTCTTCGAGCGGTTCCAGATCCGACGCAAAGGAGGCGAAGATCACGCCGTGGCGGCGGGCGACCCCGAGCCTGCGCAACCCGTGGTTCTTCAAATCGAAATCCGCGGGCATACCGCCCTGCTTCTTCACACCGCGCCTGAACGGCACGCCGATCAGATTGCCTTTCAAGTCATAAGTCCATTGGTGGTAGGGACACATGAACTCCGCGACGCTGCCGAGATGCTTCTGGCAGAACTGCACGCCTCGGTGGGCACAACGATTCTCAACGACGTTGATCGAGTCTTCTTCATCGCGCACCACCACGACCGGCTTTTCGCCTATGAAAGTACGCTTGAAATCGCCCGGGCGCGGCAGCTCCGCCTCGAGCGCCACGTAGTTCCAGCTCGGACCGCAGAAAATGCGCTCCTGCTCCCGGGCATAGATCTCCGGGTCGGAATAGATCCAATAAGGGATGCGGGAAACGCCTTCTCGGGGCCACACGTGGCGCGTGCCCATCGATTTCTCTCTTTGGCGTCGGCCGGCCGCTAGGAGGCAGACCGCTTGCGGCGGAACCTGGAGAGGAGGTCGTCCAGGTGATCGTGACTCGAATAGCTGACGACCAGTTTCCCTGCACCTTTTTTGCCAGGCTTGATCTCGATTCTGGTACCGATCTCTTCGGACAATTCTTCCTCGAGTCGCGCGATGTCGCGGTCGGATCCGCGCCTGCGCCTGGCCTTGGCAGTAGGATGAAGGATGGCGTTGACCAGCCGCTCGGTCTGGCGCACGGAGAGCGCCTGGGCGGCAACCCGCTTCGCGGCGCTCTCCTGCTGCCGTCCCTCGAGCGCGAGCAGCGCGCGCGCGTGTCCCATCTCGAGCTTTCCTTCAAAAACCAGTGCCTGTACCGCCTTTTGCAAATTCAGCAACCTCAGTAAGTTCGTGGTTGCCGTGCGGGAGCGCCCGATCGCCTCGGCCGCTTCCTGGTGCGTGAGTTTGAACTCGCCGATCAGCCGCTGCACGCCGCCGGCTTCCTCGAGCGGATTGAGATTTTCCCGCTGGATGTTCTCGACCAATGCCATCGCGAGGGCCGACGAGTCCGGCACGTCGCGAACGAGCGCCGGAACCTCCGCGAGACCGGCGATTTTCGCTGCGCGCCAGCGCCGCTCTCCTGCGATGATCTCGTAGCGGTCGTCCCCGGCCGGCCGCACGAGAATGGGCTGCATCAGGCCCTGAGTCCTGATCGAGGCTGCGAGCTCTTCCAGCGAGCTGTCGTCCATCTTCGTGCGCGGCTGGTAGCGGCCGCGCTGCAACTGTTCGATGCGCAGCGTGGCTTGTCGCTCGGAGACGGGCCCCGCCTCCCCATCCTTGTCGAGTAGGGCGTCCAGACCCCTTCCCAGTCCCTTGAGTTTCACCGGCGTTCCCCGCTCATGCCGCCGCAGTGATACCGTTCCGCGAAAGGATCTCGCCCGCGAGGGCGACGTACGCTTGCGAGCCTTTGCACTCGCGATCGAGGCTCACAGCGGGAGCGCCAAAGCTCGGCGCTTCGGCAAGCCGTACGTTGCGCGGGATCACGGTCTCGTACACCTTCTTGCCGAAGTGCTCCTTCAACTGCGCCGACACCTGCTGCGCGAGCGCATTGCGCGGATCGTACATGGTTCGAAGCAGCCCTTCGATATCGAGCTTCGGGTTCAGGTGCTGGCGGATCCTCTTGATCGTGTTGACGAGATCGGAAAGCCCCTCGAGCGCGTAGTACTCGCACTGCATCGGGATCATCACTGCATTGGCCGCCACCAATCCGTTCAAGGTGAGTATGTTCAGGGCAGGCGGGCAGTCGAGCAGGATGAATTCGTACTGCCCGGCGACCGACTCAAGGGCGCCTTTCAGGCGCGTCTCGCGGTGCTCGAGGTCGACCAGTTCTATCTCCGCGCCGGCAAGGTCGCGGTTGGCGGGAATCAGATCGTACCCGCCTGATTCCGACTTCTGTCGCGCCGAATCGGCGGTAGCCAACCCGAGCAGCACTTGGTAGATCGAGGTCCTGAGCGTGCGCTTGTCGATGCCGCTGCCCATGGTCGCGTTGCCCTGTGGATCGAGATCCACCAGCAGCACGCGCATCCCGGACTGCGCGAGACCTGCCGCGAGATTGACGCTGGTCGTGGTCTTTCCGACCCCGCCCTTCTGGTTGGCCACGGCGAGGATGCGTGTCATGCGCGCTCGATCAAGACGAGATGCCGCTCCCCTTCGAGCCCTGGGACGGCAAGGGCGTGCGTCTGCCGCACGCGGAAGTCGGGCGGCAAGCGCTCGATCTCCTCGAAGGGATAGACACCCTTCATTGCCGCGAACACGCCGCCCGGCGCGAGCAGATGCTTTGTCAGCGCAATGAACTCGGCAATTTCGGCAAACGCGCGCGAAATGATGAAATCGAATTTTTCACCGGCGTGCCACGCCTCGACCCGCTCGCATACCACGATCGCGTTCTTCAACTGAAGGTCTGCTACCGCCTGCCGGAGGAAGGCTGCTTTTTTTTGATTGCTGTCGAGCAACGCAACCTGAATGTCAGGCCTGGCCACCGCAATGGGAATGCCAGGGAATCCCGCGCCGCTGCCGGCATCCAGCATTCGAGTTCCAGTCAGGTATGGGACTACGGAGAGGCAATCAAGCAAGTGACCGCTGACCATTCTCCCCGTGTCTCGTATGGCGGTGAGGTTATATACCTGGTTCCATTTCTCCAGGAGCGCGAGATACTGAAGGAGCTTGCTCCTGTCGCCGCGACCCAATGCAAGACCCAGTTCCAGGGCTCCTTTTTCGAGGCGCCGGCCTAACTCGGCTTGCGCTGGCCCCGCCGCCAGCGTCGTCATGCGGCCGATCTTTCCGGGGCGCGCACGCCGCGCTTCAGGTGGACGAGCAGCAGCGAGATCGCGGCTGGAGTGACGCCTGAAATGCGCGAGGCTTGTCCGATCGTCTCCGGTTGCTGTTGCTGCAGTTTCTGCTGCGCTTCGATCGACAGGCCACGCACGCTTCGGTAATCGAGATCGCGCGGCAGCAGCATCGTTTCGTAGCGCCCTTGGCGTGCGATTTCTTCATGCTGACGCTCGACATATCCCGCGTATTTGGCTTGAATCTCCACCTGTGAGGCGACTGCGGCATCGTCGACGGGTGCACCCCGGTCAGAAAGCTCGGCCAGCGAGGCGTAGCCCACCCCGGGACGCTTCAGAAGATCCATGAGGGAGTATTCGCGCTCGAGCGGCTTGCCGAGCACACGCGCAGCAACGTCGGGAGGCAGGGACTTGGGACTGACCCAAGTGGACCTGAGCCGCTCCTGCTCGCGGCCGATCGCGTCGCGCTTGCGGTTGAACGCGTCCCAGCGGACATCGTCGACTACGCCGAGCCTGCGACCAGTCTCGGTGAGTCGCAAATCCGCATTGTCCTCGCGCAATATGAGCCGGTACTCCGCGCGGCTGGTGAACATGCGATACGGTTCCGAAACACCGCGGGTAATAAGATCGTCGACCAAGACACCGATATAGCCTTCGTCGCGCCGCGGGCACCAGGCAGGGTCGTCCTGGACGAAGAGCGCCGCATTGATGCCGGCGAGGATTCCTTGCGCTGCCGCTTCCTCGTAGCCTGTCGTGCCGTTGATCTGTCCCGCAAAGAACAGGCCCGAGATCGACTTCGTTTCCAGCGACGACTTCAGGTTGCGCGGGTCATAGAAGTCGTACTCGATGGCGTAACCCGGTCGCAGGATATGTGCACGCTCCAGCCCCCGTATGCTGTGTACGAGCTCAATCTGCACATCAAGGGGCAGGCTCGTCGAGATTCCGTTCGGATAAAACTCGTTGGTGGTGAGCCCTTCGGGCTCGAGAAAAATCTGGTGACTCTGTTTGGCGGCAAACCGATGGATCTTGTCCTCGATCGAAGGGCAATAGCGCGGGCCGATCCCCTCGATCACGCCGGTGTACATCGGCGAGCGGTCCAAGCCGCCTCGAATGATTTCATGCGTCTGCGGATTGGTGTGGGTGATCCAGCAGGGCAGCTGGCGAGGGTGTATCCCTGGCGTTCCGACGAATGAAAAGACGGGCACCGGCTCATCGCCCGGCTGCGCCTTCAGGGCCGAAAAATCGATGGTGCGGCCGTCGAGCCGGGGCGGGGTTCCGGTCTTGAGGCGACCCACGGGAAGTTTGCGCTCGCGCAACCGCGCAGCGAGAGTGACTGAAGGCGGATCCCCAGCCCGACCGCCCCGATAATTCGACAATCCGATATGGATGAGTCCGGATAGAAAAGTACCGGTAGTCAGCACGACGGCGCGGCTGGAAAAGCGAACACCGAGCTCAGTGACTACCCCGGCAACACGGTCGCCCTCCAACAGAAGGTCATCCACCGCCTGCTGGAACAAAGTCAAGTTGGGCTGGTTCTCCAAGCGCGATCGAATCGCGCGCTTGTAGAGGAGGCGATCGGCTTGCGCACGCGTCGCGCGGACTGCGGGTCCCTTGGAGGAATTCAGGATGCGGAACTGGATCCCCGATTCGTCTGCGGCGATCGCCATGGCTCCGCCCAAGGCGTCCACTTCCTTGACGAGATGCCCCTTCCCGATACCCCCAATGGAGGGATTGCAGGACATCTGTCCCAGCGTCTCGATGCTGTGCGTGAGCAGAAGGGTCCGACGACCGGCCCGCGCCGCGGCAAGCGCGGCTTCTGTCCCGGCGTGGCCGCCGCCGACCACAATCACATCGAAGGGGGTGGGAAATTGCATCGCTTTGCGCAAGAAAAGACCGAAACCGATCGAATTTTAAAGCTATTCCACGATGAGAGACAGTGTTTCACGTGGAACTTCAACGGTCCGGAGGGGACTTGGTCCAGGATGAAATGTCCGCTTCTGCACAGACTTTCCACCGGAGTTACAGAGCTTGCTAACAGGTTCTACAGTCAGATTCTACAACCGGTGCCACAACGCCTGCCGCTCAACTTTCTCATCCATTATCTAAAATATAAACAAAAGCTTAATGTAACGATCCCGCGACGACTCCACATCGGAACTCGGAACTTCAGAACCTCAGCCTAGCGAACGTCCGAGCATCTCACGCCGCGCAGCGAGCTCTCGCGGCAACCGGCTGCCTAGCAGCTGCAGCAATTCATCCTGCAATTTGAGTTCCCGCTTCCACTCCCGGCCGTCGACTGAGCTAACGCGCTTGAACTCCTCGCTGCTGAAGCTTTCCAGGCCCTTCCAATCCAAATCCTGGAAATCTGGAACCTTGCCGATGGGTGTTTCAACCGCATTGCCTCTGCCCTGACAGCGCTCCACAATCCATTTGAGCACTCGCATATTTTCGCCGTATCCCGGCCAGATGAATCTTCCATTGGCATCGGTGCGAAACCAATTGATGCAGAAGATGCGCGGGCGCTGGGCCACCAAGCGCCCCAGCTTGAGCCAGTGGTTGAAGTAGTCACCCATGTTGTAACCGACGAACGGGATCATGGCCATCGGATCGCGCCTCACCACTCCCACCTTTCCGGTCGCCGCGGCCGTGGTTTCCGAACCCATCGTGGCCGCCATGTACACGCCTGAGTCCCAGTCAAGTGCCTCGGCAACCAGCGGCACGGTGTCGGAGCGCCGCCCTCCGAACACGAAGGCCGATATCGGAACACCCTGCGGATTTTCCCAATCGGAATCGATCGAGGGACACTGCGACGCAGGGACCGTAAATCGCGCGTTGGGATGCGCTGCTTTCCTGCCGCAACCGGGCGTCCACTCCTTCCCCTGCCAATCGACGAGCTTGGCGGGGGGCGTGTCGGTCATCCCTTCCCACCACACGTCCCCATCGGGGGTCATGGCGACGTTCGTGAAAATCGTATTGCTCCGGATCATCATCATGCAGTTGGGGTTGGTCTTCTCCGACGTCCCAGGTGCAACGCCGAAAAAACCCGATTCGGGATTGATCGCGTAGAAACGACCATCCTTGCCCGGCTTGATCCATGCAATGTCTTCCCCGACGGTCGACACCTTCCAGCCCTTAAAGGCCGGCGGTGGGATCAGCATGGCGAAATTCGTCTTGCCGCACGCCGAGGGAAACGCCGCGCTCACATAGAGTTTCTCACCCGAAGGTGGCGTCACACCGAGGATCAGCATGTGTTCCGCGAGCCATCCCTGCTCCCGCCCCATGATGGAGGCGATGCGAAGCGAAAAACACTTCTTCCCGAGCAGTGCGTTGCCCCCGTAACCGGAGCCGAAGGACCATATTTCCTTGGTCTCCGGATAGTGGACGATATATTTGTGCTCCTTGCTGCACGGCCAGCGCACGTCCTTCTGGCCGGGGGCGAGCGGCGCGCCGACTGAATGGACGCAGGGTACGAAATGCCCGCTTTTGCCGAGAATTTCCCACAGCTTTTTCGACATGCGCGTCATGATGTGCATGCTGACCACCACGTAGGGCGAGTCGGTCAACTCGATACCGATATGCGCGATGTGCGATCCGAGCGGCCCCATGGAGAACGGAACCACATACAGGGTCCGGCCGCGCATACAGCCATCGAAGAGCTTGCTCAATGTCGCACGCATTTCCCCGGGATCGACCCAGTTATTGGTCGGGCCCGCATCCTCCTCTTTTTGAGAGCAGATGAACGTCCGGTCCTCAGTGCGCGCCACGTCGTCGGGATCGGAGAGGGCGAGGAAAGAATTCGGACGAAGCTTGGGGCTGAGCCGCCTTAGCATTCCCGACCTGACCATCTCGTCGCAGAGCCGGTCGTACTCTTCCCTCGAGCCGTCGCACCATTGAATCCGGTCCGGTTTCGTGAGCGCGGCAAAGCGCGCGACCCATTCCATGACGCCATGGTGCTCAACGTAAGCCGGAGCGCCGATATCAATAGCGGCAGCGTAAGGTTGATTCATCCTGGGGCCTCGCGATAACGACTTGGCAGCACGTGAGTCGGGGCTGCTGGTCGTGAAAGAACTATTAGGCTGAGAACTCTATCACGATCTGCGAGGAGCGAAAAATGCCGTGATAGAACTGATACTTGCGAGATAATCCGCTGATCAGGCCCGCCAGCTGCGCCGGAGGCGTTTCGCGAGCCGGAACATGGGCGCGGTCGTGGTCACGAGAATAATCACCCGCGTGACATGGGCCGCCGTGACGAGCGGTACCCCGAGTTGGAGCACCTTGGCCGTGACGCACATCTCCGCCATTCCGCCCGGCGCCGTGGCGAGCACCATGGTCGAGACCGGAACCGAGCCGAGGACGGCGAGACCCCAGGCACATAGTGCAGAGGCCAGCATTGCGAGCGCCACTGAGAGGCAAACCATGCCGATGAAGCGGGGTGAAGTTCGCAAAGATTCGCGCTCGAATCCCGAGGCGAGCGAGCACCCGATTAGGAGTTGGGCGGTGTTGGACAGCCACGTCGGAATCGCGGAGAGGCTCACCTCGCCCAAGGTAAGGGCTACGGTCACGCCAAGGGGGCCGAGCATCCAAGCGTTAGGTATCCGGAGCTTCGCCAGCACGAGGCCAACCAGCGCGGCCGTGCCGAGCAACGCGACCAAGCCGAAGCCGTCAACGGTGAACTGCGCGGGTCGATAGACGTCGGCACCGTGCATGCCGATTCCGGTGAACACAAACGGCACGATCAGCACGACAATGAATACGCGCAAAGCCTGCGCGAGAATCACTCGATCGGAGCGCGCGCCATGACGCTCTCCAAGAATGGTCATTTCTGCCGCGCCGCCGGGGACGCTTGCGAAAAGCGCAGTGGTCGAATCGAGTCCGGCACTGCGCATTAGGAACCAGCCGCTCGCATAAGCGAGCAGCACTGCGAGCATGGCTGCCGCGATCAACAGATACCAGTGCGCTACGACCTCGTGGCCGACCACCGGAGTGAAGTACAAACCAAGTGCGCAGCCGATGATGAGCTGTCCGGTCGCTCGGCCCCCCTTTGGCGAAGCTAGATCGGCGCCCAGGAATTTTCCGAGGGCCATGACAAGCAAAGGCCCAAGCATCCATGGCAGAGGTGCGCGCACAGCGCTGAAGAGCGCCCCGCCCGCTGCGCAAATCACGAGCGCCTTCAAGACCGGGTGAGGTTTCATCCAAGACTGGATCGGTATCATTTTCCGACGCAAAACCGCGCGAAGATTTGGCCGAGCAGGTCATCCGCCGAAAACTCCCCGGTAATCGAGCCGAGCTCGCGCTGCGCCAAGCGAAGTTCTTCCGCGAAAAGCTCGCTCTGCACCGTCGTCTGTCCAGCCCTGTCGAGAGCTTGCGCGACGCGCTCGAGGGAAACGAGGTGCCGCTCACGCGCCATGAACACATCCTCTTCCCCCGACTGCCAGCCAGCCAGTTTGAGCAACGCCTCGCGTATGCTCTCGATGCCCTCGCCGGTCTTGGCAGAGACGTGAATGCGCCAGCCCTGCTCGTCCTCCTCCGCCTCCGGCGCATCACCCGAAAGGTCTATTTTGTTGAACACGGTGACGAGCTTGAGTTTCCCCGGCAGCCGGTCGACGATGGACCGATCGGCTGCGGTGACGCCGGAACGGGCGTCGACGACCAGAAGCAGCGCGTCGGCATGCCCGATCGTCTCCCAGGCGCGCGCGATGCCGATTGCTTCGACCGTGTCCACCGTGTCACGCAGACCGGCGGTGTCGATGATATTCATCGGCACGCCCTCGATCTGAATGGTCTGGCGAACCGCATCGCGCGTGGTGCCGGGAATTTCAGTGACGATTGCGAGGTCCTCTCCGGCGAGCCGGTTGAGAAGCGACGATTTTCCTACGTTAGGCTGGCCGGCCAACACGACCTGAAGTCCGCTGCGAAGTACGCTGCCCCGACGACCGCGGACGAGCGAGCGACTCACTTCCTCCTGCAAGTGCCTCAGCCGCCCGCGGGCGTCCTCTCGGTCCACCTCATCGATTTCCTCCTCGGGAAAATCTAGGGTCGCTTCCACGAGCATGCGCAGCTCAACGAGCCGTTTTTCAAGGTTTCCGATCGCCTCCGAGAATTCCCCCCGTAGCGATCGCAGTGCGCAACGCGCCGCGGCCTCGGTAGCGGCATCGATAAGATCGGCCACACCCTCGGCTTGAGCGAGATCGAGCTTGTCATTTAGGAAAGCGCGACGAGTGAATTCCCCGGGCTCTGCGAGGCGCGCGCCAAGTTCCAGGCACCGCCTCAGGATCATGCCCAGCACCACGGGCCCCCCGTGACCCTGCAGCTCGAGCACGTCTTCACCCGTGTAGGATGCCGGCGCGGGAAAGAAAAGCGCGATGCCGTCGTCGATCGCTTGGCCGGCAGCGTCGCGGAAAACCGCGCGCACGGCCAGGCGCGGTGCCGGTACGCCACCGAGCAAGCGCGATGCAAGCCGATCTAGCGTCTTCCCGGACACGCGCACGACGCCGATACCGGCTCTTCCGGACGCAGTCGCAACAGCCGCAATCACGTCGCTATCCGAGGGTCCCGCCATGCTCGCTTCCAGGCGTTATTGTCTGCCCGCCATCGGACAGCACCTCAGCGTTTGGCGCTGGTCTTGTCTCCCCCGATCATGCGGGTGATTTGCCACTGCTGCAGGATCGACAGGATATTGTTGACGAACCAGTAGAGAACCAGGCCCGAGGCGAAGAAGTAAAACATCACCCCGAAGACGAACGGCATGATCATCATGACCTTGGCCTGAACCGGATCGGGTGGTGTGGGATTCATCTTGGTCTGAACGATCATAGAAGCCATCATCAGCGTTGGAAGCACATACCAAGGATCGGGTGCGGAGAGATCCTTGATCCAGAGATAGAACGGTGCATTGCGCAGCTCCACGCTTTCGAAGAGCACCCAGTAGAGCGCAATGAAAACCGGAATCTGCACGAGAATTGGCAGGCAACCTCCAAGCGGGTTGATCTTCTCGGTCTTGTACATATCCATCATCGCCTGGTTCAGCTTCGCTTTGTCATCTGCATACTGCTCGCGGAGCTTCATCAGCCGCGGCGTTACCAGCTTCATTTTGGCCATCGAGCGGTAGCTCGCGGCCGACAGCGGGAAGAAAATCAGTTTGATGACCACGGTGAGCAGGATGATCGCCAGGCCCCAGTTCCCGAGCCAGCTGTGAAAGAGCTTCAGCACCCAGAAAAGCGGTTTTGCGATCACTGAAAACAATCCGTAGTCAACTACCAGCTCCAGTCCGGGTTCAAGCGCCTTGAGGTGATCTTGGTCCTGCGGACCGGCGTAAAGCGGTACTGTGACCCGCGCGGTGGAGCCCGGCGCGACCGGCCCGACCGGGATCTTCACGCCTACGGAGTAAAGGTCCTCGGAGAGCCTGCTCGCATAGAAATCGCGCGGCACCTTGTCGGTCGGCAAGAGAGCAGCGACAAAGTAGTGTTGGATAATCGCGACCCAGCCGTCGCTCGACTTTTTCGATGGGAACTTCCCCTTGTCGATGTCGCTGAAGGGCACCTTTTGAAACTTGTCCTGCTCGGTGTACAGCGCGGCGCCCGTATACGTCTGCGCCATGCGGGGATCGCCCGGCGGGGCTTTGCCGTCGCGTGTGAGCTGGAAATAGGCGAAGGTCGAGACGGGCGACGCCGTGCCGTTTCTGATCTCCTCGGTGATATCGATCTGGTAACTGGCGCGATGGAAGGTGAGAATTTTTGTCACCTTCACTCCGTCGGGCGCGTTTGCCTCGAGCCGAACCTCCAGGTTGTCCTTCCCCGGAACGAGAGTTGACTCCAATTCCGCAGTCGTGAAGAGCGTCCTGTGGAACGGCAGGCCGCCCGTCAAGCCACTTTGGGCGGCATAGTGATGCTCGGGTCCAAGCAGTACCAGATTTTTGCTTCCATCGATGGTATCTCTGTGTTGCAGAAGTTCCAGGTAAACCAGGTCACCACCTTGTGTGTCGATGTACGCGACCACGGTGTCGGTGCGGACGCGCACGCGCTGCCCGCTTTGAGGAGCATTGACCGCCGGAACGACGCTTGCACCCGGCGCCGTCGCTGGAGCGCCCGGCGCGGGAGCCGATAAAGGCGAAGCGGGCACCGCAGGTGCAGCCGGCCGAAGCTCCTTCTGCCACGCCTCCCAAAGGAGCAGCAGCGAGAAAGAGAATACGAAGAAGAGGATCAGACGCTGAGTGTCCATGAGGGGGGCAGACAATTACGGGACCGGATCATGACCACCTGGGTTCCAAGGATGACACCGCGCAAGGCGGGTGAGAGCAAGCCACGCGCCGTGCACCGCGCCGTGGCGTTCGAGAGCCTCCAGCGCGTACGCGGAGCAGGAAGGATGGAAACGGCAATGCATCCCCAGCAGCGGGCTCAGGCCGTAGCGATAACTCCGAATCAAGAGCGACAACAATCTGCTCACGACGATCCTAATAGGCATCGCTCGACCTCCGCCAATGCGACTGTACCTGCGGTCAAACGAATCAGAATATCGCGGCTTCCAAGTCGCGCCTGTTGAGCTCGAAACAACTCCCGCAACAAACGCTTCATTCGGCTGCGGTCGACTGCGCGCGGAAAGACGCGCTTGGGAACGATGAGACCTAGTCTGGGAACGCCGAGGAGGTTTGCTCTGAATAGCACGCTGAACCCGGGACGCTTGAGTGCTCGCCCGCTGGAAAGCAGCGATGCAATATCGGCCGTTCCGAGCCGCTGCCTTCGACTGTAGCGCCTGCGAGCGCTCAAACGCTCAAACGGGCACGCCCTTTAGCGCGGCGTGCCCGAAGCACGGCCCGGCCCCCTCGCGTGCGCATGCGGACAAGAAACCCGTGAGTACGCTTCCTGCGAACAACCGAAGGGTGAAAAGTACGTTTCATTAGGGGGATTCCCGAAGCGGACAATAACCTTTAATTAAACGATATTTTAGCGAGAATTGTCAAAGAATTAAGCTCTCAGCGGCTGTGGATAACTTTCCAGGAAACAGGTAAAATTGCTGCGCCGTTTTCCCCGAACCGAACCAGATAAGTCTCCATGCAGGGTTTCTGGGCCTCGTGCCTGACTCGCTTCGAAAAAGAGCTTCCCGCTCAGCAGTTTAATACCTGGATCCGGCCGCTCAAACTGGACGCTTCGGCAGCGCCATCCGGGGAGCTGCGCTTGCTTGCCCCCAACCGCTTTGTGCTGCAGTGGGTGAAAGAGCGTTTCGTTCCCCGCATCGAGGCGATGGGCGCAGAATTCTTCTCGTCCCCAATCCGCGTATCGCTCAATCTCGAAACAGCGAGCGCACCGGAACCTGCTCAGGCTCCTGCCCCCGCGATCCGCGTTGCACGCTCTCTCGCGCCTCGATCTCCGCACGCTGAGCGTTCGAGCCTCATTCCAGAATTCAGCTTCGACGGTTTTGTCGCCGGAAAAGCCAATCAGCTCGCGCGCGCCGCCGCACTGCAGGTCGCCGAACATCCGGGTACATCGTACAACCCGCTCTTCATCTACGGTGGCGTGGGCTTGGGAAAGACCCATCTCATTCACGCGGTCGGCAACCTTGTTCTCGCGCAGCACCCGAGTGCGCGGGTGCGCTATCTCCACGCCGCTCAGTACGTCTCTGACGTCATCAGAGCCTATCAACAGAAATCCTTCGATGAGTTCAAACGATACTACCACTCGCTCGATCTCCTGTTGATCGATGACATCCAGTTTTTCACCGGAAAGGACCGTACACAGGAGGAATTTTTTTACGCGTTCAATGCGCTGATCGAGGCCCACAAGCAGCTCATCATCACCTGCGATACATATCCGAAAGATCTTGCGGGAATCGACGAGCGCCTCAAATCGCGTTTTTCCTGGGGCCTGACGGTGGCGATAGAGCCCCCGGAGCAGGAAATGCGAGTCGCAATCATTTTAAAAAAAGCCGAAGCACTTTCGCTCAAACTGTCAGAGGAAGTCGCTTTCTTCATCGCCAAGCACATCCGCTCGAACGTACGCGAACTGGAAGGCGCGCTGAAGAGCGTCATTGCTTATTCGCGCTTCAACGGCCGAGACATTACCCTTGACACGGCCAAGGAGGCTCTCAAGGACCTCCTAACCGCGCAAAACCGGCAAATCACCGTAGACAACATCCAGAAGACCGTCGCCGAGTACTACAAGATCAAGGTATCCGACATGCACTCAAAAAAACGCAACCGAAACGTCGCTCGACCCCGCCAGCTCGCAATGGCGCTCGCGAAGGACCTCACCCAGATGAGTTTGCCGGATATTGGCGATGCGTTCGGCAACCGGGACCACACGACCGTTCTCCATGCGTGTCGCACCATTGCGACACTGCGAGAGAAGAATCACGACATCAACCGCGATTACCACGTGCTCGAGCAGGTACTCAAAGGGTGAACAAGCTGCGCACAACTCTGAGACGAATTGTGGATAAATGGCGCCGCCGGGGGATCGCGTCTTCTTGCTCATCTTTTTACCACAGCCTAATCTGCACTTTACCAACAGCTTACGAACCCTGGGGCGTCGTTCCTCCAGCAGTCGTACAGAGTTATCCACCAAGAAGATCGCGATCATCATCATAATCAAGGAAATAAAATGAATCTGTTAAAGACCCAACGCGAAGCGCTGCTCGCGCCTCTGCAGGCGGTCACTGGAATAATCGAGCGGCGACATACATTGCCGATCCTGTCCAACGTCTTGCTTTCTAGAACGGACACACATATCGAGTTTGTCGCTACCGATATCGAAATCGAGATTACGACGAGCATGACCATCGAGGGGCCTGGCGAGGCCAAGAAATTGACGGTCGGGGCGCGAAAACTCGTCGACATTCTGCGCGCGCTCCCGGAAGGATCGGAGGTGACTCTCGCGTTGCAGGACAAGAGACTTCAGGTAAAGTCAGGAAAAAGCCGTTTCAACTTGCAGACGCTCTCACCTGAGGATTTTCCAAGGTTGGTGCTAGTTGAAGCCTCGGCAACCAGCCTGTCGGTCCCTCAAAGGCTGCTCAAAGCGCTTCTAGGATTGGTTCAGTACGCCATGGCCCAGCAGGATATTCGCTACTATCTCAATGGCCTGCTCATGGTTGTCGAAGAAGGGCAGCTCAAGCTGGTGGCGACAGACGGGCACCGGTTGGCCTACGCTAGCCGCGAAGTGGGGGGAAAGAATCTCCCCAAGCAGGAAGTAATCCTTCCGCGTAAGACGATTATCGAGCTCTCCAAGCTCCTTGAGGACACCGATGACTCAGTCGTGATCGAATTGTCTTCGGCTCAGGCTAAGTTCAAGTTTGGCGACATAGTACTCGTCTCGAAGTTGGTAGACGGAAAGTTCCCCGACTACGGCCGGGTCATCCCTCAGAACCATCCGAAGAAGTTGAAACTCGAGCGAATTGCTCTCTTGCAAGCGTTGCAGCGGGCCGCGATTCTCACCAGCGACAAGTTTCGCGGGGTACGGTGGGTTCTGGGCGACGGAAGTCTCAAGATCAGTTGCAGCAATACCGAGCAGGAGGAGGCCCAGGAAGAGCTCGATGTGCCGTACAAGGGGGAGACGCTCGACATCGGGTTCAATGTCGGTTATCTCGTAGACGTGCTCAACAATCTCGACGTTGCCGAGGTCGAGTGCGGCTTGGGCGATGCCAATTCGAGCGTGCTGTTTACCCTGCCTGGTCGCAACGATTTCAAATACGTCGTGATGCCCATGCGGATCTGAGCGAAGAGAAATTTCAATGTCTGAAGCAGAAAAGAACGATCACCCGCGCGACCAATACGATTCCGATAGCATCAAAGTACTGAAAGGTCTGGATGCTGTGCGCAAACGCCCGGGCATGTACATTGGTGACACCTCCGACGGGACCGGTCTGCACCACATGGTGTTCGAGGTCGTGGATAACGCCATCGACGAAGCGCTGGCAGGTTTCTGTGACGAGATCACAGTCACGATCCACACGGACAACTCGATCAGTGTAGTCGATAACGGACGCGGAATTCCCACCGAACTCCACAAAGACGACGAACGGAAGCGCTCGGCGGCGGAGATCGTGATGACCGAGCTTCACGCCGGTGGAAAGTTCGACAACAACTCCTACAAGATCGCGGGTGGCCTGCACGGCGTGGGCGTGTCCGTGGTCAATGCCCTCTCCGAGTGGCTGCGTCTTACCATTCGACGCGACGGGAAGAGCCACTTTATGGAATTCCGGCGCGGTGTGCCTGTGGCGCCGCTCAAGGTAACCGGCAAGACCGAGAGACGCGGCACCGAGGTGCATTTTCTGGCCAGCGCGGAGACCTTCGGAGTGGTCGAGTACCATTTCGACATCCTCGCGCGACGGCTGCGCGAGCTTTCGTTTCTCAACAACGGGGTCAAGATCCAGCTGGTAGACCAACGCTTCGGAAAAGAGGAGAACTTCGCGCACACTGGAGGAGTGAAGGGGTTTGTCGAATACATCAATCGGAGCAAGAACGTGCTGCATAGCACTCCTTTTCATGCAATCGCACAGAAGGAAGGCATCACGGTCGAGGTGGCGATGCAGTGGAACGACTCTTACCAGGAACAGGTGCTCTGCTTCACGAACAATATTCCGCAGCGTGACGGAGGCACTCATCTGACGGGCCTGCGGGCTGCCATGACACGTAGCTTGAATCAATATATCGAAGCGAACGAAGTCGCCAAGAAGGCCAAAGTCGAGACCACTGGAGACGACATGCGCGAAGGTCTGTCATGCGTGCTCTCGGTGAAGGTGCCTGAGCCGAAATTCTCTTCGCAAACGAAGGACAAGCTCGTTTCCTCTGAAGTGGGACCGGTGGTTCAGGAGCTCGTGGGCGAAAAACTGAAGAATTTTCTCCTTGAGCGACCCAACGATGCCCGCATCATTTGCGGCAAGATCGTGGACGCGGCACGTGCGCGCGAGGCGGCGCGTAAGGCGCGAGAGATGACCCGCCGGAAAGGCGTGCTCGACTCGTTCGGGCTGTCGGCGAAGCTCGCCGATTGCCAGGAGAAGGACCCGGCGCTTTGCGAGCTCTACATCGTCGAAGGCGACTCGGCCGGCGGTTCGGCCAAACAGGGCCGTGACCGCAAGTTCCAGGCGATCTTGCCTTTGAAAGGCAAGATACTGAATGTCGAAAAGGCGCGGTTCGACAAGCTGATCTCCTCCCAGGAGATCGTGACCTTGATCCAGACCTTGGGCACCGGGATAGGCAAAGACGAGTACGACATCTCGAAACTGCGCTACCACCGTATCATCATCATGACGGATGCAGATGTGGACGGCGCGCATATTCGCACCCTGCTGCTCACGTTTTTCTATCGACAGATGCCGGAGCTCGTTGAGCACGGACACGTGTATATCGCGCAGCCCCCTCTCTACAAGGTGAAGCTCGGCAAGCAGGAACGCTATTTCAAAGACGACCACGAGCGCGCGCAGTTCATGCTCGCACAGGCTCTGGTGGGGGCGTCTCTCGCGCCCAAAAAGGGAGCGCAGGCGATCGAGGGTAAGACCCTTGAGCAACTGGCGAAGGCCTATCTGTTTGCTGAGGCCGTGGTGGCACGAGCCTCGAAGATCATCGACGTCGAGGCCCTGGCTGCGCTCATGCGCGGCACCAAGATCGATCTTTCGAATCCGCAGTCTGCGGGGGCGAGCGCGCTCCGCCTCAAGCAGGCTATGGCTGCCAAAGGGAATGGAGTCAATGTAAGCGCGCGCTATGACGGCAAGAACGAGCGCCACCAACTGGTGATCGAGCGGACTCATCACGGAAATATTCGAACGAGCGTCCTCGACGAAGACTTTCTGTCGTCGGGAGACTACCAGCAGCTCAACCGGATCGCGCAGCTCCTTCAGGGCCTCCTCGGGCCCGGCGCCATGATCAAGCGCGAGGACAAGGAAGAGGGGGTCGCCGATTTTCCGCAAGCCATGAAGTGGCTGCTGGGAGAAGTCGAGCGTAGCGCTGCGATCCAGCGCTACAAGGGCCTCGGTGAGATGAATCCGGAACAACTTTGGGAGACTACGATGGATCCCCAGTCCCGGCGGTTGCTCAAAGTACAGATCGAAGACGGGATCGCCGCGGATGAGATCTTCACCAAGCTGATGGGCGACGACGTCGAGCCCCGGCGGGTGTTCATCGAGCAGAACGCGCTAGTCGCGCGGCTCGACGTTTGAGCGGGCAAGAGATCTTACGCCGCTCGCTTGTTTCGAGGTGTCCGAGCGCGATGGGCAAGTCCTTTCGCGCGCGTTTTCTGCTTCCTTTCCGCTTTCGCCTTCGTTGGGGTCTCTTCGGCTTCCGCTTTCCTCGACGGGGAGGGCACGGGGGATCTCGCCGTGCGAGGCGCGAACTCGAACCCCACTTTGCCATCTGAAGTGCGCACTAGAAACGCTGAGAACGGTCTGCCTTTGCGGGAAATGAAACGGTGCAAAAGATCGGTCTTTCCCGTTGCGAGCAACTTCCGTATCTCCTCGGGCTCAACAGGCCGCTGCAAGATGACGCGCCCGGAGCGAAAGTCACAGCGCCGCTCGGGGTTGACGCTGTTCTCGCAGACATAGGCCATCGGCTGCTCGAACACTCGGCCGCCACATTTTGGGCAGGGGCCGAGCGGGGTCAGCGCTGAAAAATCCACCTTCGCCGCAGTGCCGTCGGCATCGGCCTGCCGCCCAAAGTCAAACTCAGCGCGAAACTCGGGCGTAAGCCGCACCATTGCGGCAAACGGCTTGCCGACTCGGCTGCGGAAACCGGTCAGGGGTCCAACCGAGCGCTTGGCGATCAGCGTCTCGATTTCCTCCGGGGCGAACTCGCGGCTCGACACGACTTTCCAGATCGCAAAGTCGCACTTCTGGCATTTGAACTTGCGATAGGTCTCCTGCACCTTGCCGCCGCACTTGGGACACGGAGTCTTCAGGGTGAGGAACACGGTGTCGGGGATGTCGCCGTTCTTGATGCGCGAAACCATCTCACGCGTGAGATCGACAATTTGGTCCATGAACGCGCTGCGCGGAAGATCCCCGTGCTCCATCTGTTTGAGCTTGAATTCCCAGTTCCCGGTGAGTTCCGGTGAGCACAATTCGTTCACCCCAAAGTGGCGCAACGCGAAAAGGAGCGACGACGCCTTCGGTGTCGGCTGGAGCTCGCGACCGATGCGGTGCACATAGTCCTCGTAAATGAGGCCCTCGATGATCTGCGCGCGAGTTGCCGGCGTACCCAGTCCCTTCTCGCTCATCGCTTCGCGCAGCTCCTCGTCCTCAACCAGTTTTCCGGCGCCTTCCATCGCCGAGAGCAGCGTGGCTTCTGTGAAGCGGGCCGGCGGCTTTGTCCGAATGGCGCGAACATCCACATCGCGCGTGCGCACTTTCTCTTCGTTCTCGATCGCGACGAGGGTCGGCGATTCGCCAGTTTCAGCTTCCTTGCCGTAGACCTGGAGCCAGCCGGCTTCGGTCATCACTCGGCCCTCGGTCTTGAACGCTTCGCCTTCGACGCGGGTGACTCGCGTCGTCACGAGATACTCCGCTGCTGGGAAGAACACCGCGAGAAAGCGCTTGACGACCAGATCGTAAAGCTTCCCTTCCGCCTCGGAGAGATGCCCCGGCCTCTGGATCGTGGGGATGATTGCGAAGTGGTCGGAAATCTTCTTGTTGTCGAATATGCGTCTATTCGGCTTGACCCAGCCCTTCTTGAGTATCTGAGCCGCGTGGCGCGCGTAGCCCGATTTCTGCGCGACGAATGCGTCAAGCGTCTTCTTCACCGTGCCGAGATAGTCCTCGGGTAATGCACGCGAATCGGTCCTTGGATAGGTAAGGGCTTTGTGTCTTTCGTAGAGCGCCTGGGCAAGCGCGAGCGTGGTTTTGGCTGAGAAGCCGAAGCGACCGTTTGCTTCGCGCTGCAGGCTCGTCAAGTCATAGAGAAGAGGTGAGAGCTGCGAGGCTGGCTTCGCCTCTTCGGTGGCAACGCCCGGCTTTCCCAGGCATTTCGCGCCGATGGCGGCGGCGCGCTTCTCTTCCCACAACCTTTCGGGTCTTGCCTCGGCATCCTCCTTTTCCTTTTGGAAGTTTTCGTCGAACCAGCGACCGGCGTACTCACCGGCCGCGGCGGCGAACGTGGCGTGGATCTCCCAATAGTCGCGTGGTTTGAAATTGCGTATGCGTTCCTCGCGCTCGACGAGAATTGCAAGCGTCGGTGTCTGCACGCGGCCGACCGTGGTCTTGTAGAAACCGCCTTCTTTCGAGTTGAAGGCCGTCATGGCACGCGTACCGTTGATGCCGATGAGCCAATCCGATTCGGAGCGGCACAAGGCGGCGTCGGCGAGCGGACGCAACTCACGGTCCTGGCGCAGCTTCTCGAAACCTTCCTTAATGGAGCCTTGCGTCATCGACTGCAGCCACAAGCGCTCTATGGGCTTTTTGTTACCGGCATGTTGAACGATATACCGGAAGATCAACTCGCCTTCCCGGCCCGCGTCACAGGCGTTTATTACTCCGGTCAGATCCTTACGACGGAGCAGCTTGACGAGGAGCTTGAGACGCTCTTCAGTACGCTCGATCGGCTTGAGATCGAAGTGCGGCGGAATCACCGGAAGGTTGGCAAAAGACCATTTGCCTCGCTTGACCTCGACGCCTTCTGGCGGAACGAGCTCTAGCAGATGGCCGATCGCGGATGAAAGCACGTGGTCGCGGCTTTCGTAGTAGTCGCCGTGGCGTATGAACCCACCCAAGGTACGGGCGATATCGTTCGCAACGGAGGGCTTTTCGGCGATGATGAGTTTCTTGGTCACGGGGAACAAGAGATTGAAGAAAACACGCGACGCGATTCAGGGTCGCCTCTACGCGAAGCGCAGAATCATAAGTGTAATCGGAACGTGAAGCAAGAAACGGTCGCGAACGCCGAATTCGACCCGAGGCTTCGGCTCGGTACTAGTGCGTCTGGCGCTTTTCGCCGTCGGGAATCAACTCGTCGAGAATCAGCGCGTCTACATTGCCTCGGCGCGTCCAAAGCACCATCAGGACGATTACCTTGAGCTTGTCCAAACCCACAACTTCGTTGGGTAAGGCCATCCCGCGCTCGATGATGATTTCGCGCAGCAGGGGGGTGAGGATTTTCGCTCCTTCAAGAAAAGCGATGAAGCCTCGGCTCTCCAACGACAACTTGGTCGCTTCGTCCGTAGAATACCCGCGGAAGGATTGTCGTGCGTCGAGGGACTCCGGAAGAGCCTCCTTGGGTCGATCGGTGAGGGTATTCAGCCAATCCAAAGCGTCCTGGATGTCGTCGTTCTCGAAGCCGGCTGCATGTAGTTTGCGCTCAAGGGTATCCTGATCTGGATAGGTTTCGGTCTGGTAGTAATTCTCGAAAAGGTATACGAGCACGTCGAACATTCGCTATGAATCCTCAGCCGACACGTTGGTATAGACCTCCGGGGAGGCCGGCGACTTTTCCTTCCAGCTCCAACTGCAGCAGAATGGCCGATACGATTTCGGCCGTCAAGCCACTGCGCGCGATCAAGCCGTCAATATCGCACGGGTCGAAACCCATCTTGTCGAGCAGGTCGTGACCTGCTGCGGGTTCCGGCAATCTCGTTTCGGGCACCCCTGCCGCGCCGAGTTCCTCGAGAACATCCTGCGCGCTCTCGACCAGCTTCGCGCCCTGTTTGATCAACGAATGACAGCCTCTGGAGAGCGGCGAGTGGATCGAGCCAGGGATGGCGAGCACTTCTCGGCCCTGATCTACGGCGAGGCGCGCAGTGATAAGCGAACCGGAATCCAGGGTAGCCTCGACCACTAGGCAACCGCGGGCAAGACCCGAGATGAGGCGATTGCGCCGGGGAAAATTTCCCGCGTTGGGCGGTGTGCCGAGCGGGAATTCGGACACAAGCGCACCCCGCAGCAAGATTTCCTTCGCGAGGGGCTCGTTGCGCCGCGGATAAACGATGTCGATACCGGTCCCCAGAACCGCGATCGTGGACCCTCGTCCCTCCAGGCCGCCGGAGTGTGCGGCGCTGTCCACGCCGATAGCCAAGCCGCTCACAATGACTAGGCCAGCCTCGCTGAACGTTCGCGCGAAGCTGTGCGCATTCTTCAGCCCCTGAGGCGTCGCGTTTCGGCTTCCGACCACGGCTAGCGCTGGGGAAGAAAGGAGTTTCGCGCTGCCCGCGACATAAAGCAGGGCCGGGGGATCCGCGATTTCCAGCAGTTGCCTGGGGTATTCCGCGTCGGCAAGGGTCAGCACGCTGTGCTCGGGCTGGGCAGCCCACTGGAGAGCTTTTTCGACTTCTACGCCCCTGTTGCGCTCGAGGATGCCCGCTGCAAGCGCTTCAGGCACGACGCGACAGAGTTGCGTTCGCGTCGCATTCAGTACGTTGCCGGGAAGACCGAAAGTGGAAAGCAGGGATCGGAATCTCTGGCCACCGAGCCCGGGGACCAGACTGAGCTCGATCCAGGCCGCAAGGTCGCCTGAATCCTTCATGCGTGACGTCCCGCAGAACCGGATCCCGATCAGGGGTTCTGGACGATGTCTCCCCCTTGCACCGGCCGTGAACTCTCCATGATCAGCGCGTAAGAGACCGACTCGAAGGTGCGAAAGACGAACGCCAGACCGTAGCGTTCGGGAGGCAGCTGTATCACCGGGGAGCGGTCACGCGATTTCAGATAATCGCTCTGATCGTAGACCACGACGTTACGGTACACGGCAAGCACGTGTCCGACCTCCAAACCGTGGCGCCTGCCTCTATTGACGGAGATGATCGAGTCGCGCCCGCCCACGCTGGTGGCGAGAGAATCGTAGAGTCCTATGATTCGGCCGCTTACCGCGGAGCTCGGCGCATGCGGCACATACTGCGGGATGGTGGGCGGGGGCGCCGGGATGAGTCGATCTCCCGCAGAAATCTCCTTCTTGGAATTCACGATTCGCACCGTGGCGGGCTCGCCGCCTCGCGTGACTTGGGCCGTCCCCAGGAACACGGCTTCGAACCCCAGAGTTCTCTGGTTATCAGGGTCGACCAGCGCTCGACCGGCGCGATAGATCTGCCAAACAGGTGCATCGGTGCCACCAAAACCACTGACATAGGCCACATTTCCGGCGCCTAAGTTGACCCGATTTTCCTCGGTAGCGATAATCCGCGGCGCTTTGTCGAGGCCACCCTCCTCGATGATCAATGGCTGCGTCAGAAACGGCTCGATCGACTTGGGCGAAATCGCAGGTATCGCCTCTGAGGCCAAGGGCTGGGTGTAGATGCGCGGCAGAAGCTTTTCTCCTCCTGCACCCCCAAGCCCGGGGCCGGCGCCACCACCGGAATCCGCGATACGCAATTGCGGCGGCGATACGCTCCGGTCGAGGACAAGGACATCGCCCGGGAAGATATTGTGCGGGTTTCTGATCTGCTCCTGGTTCATTCGCCAGATTTCCGGCCAGCGCCATTGATCGTTGAGGAATTTGGTGGCGATGCTCCAAAGGGTATCGCCCCTTTGCACGACGTAGCGGTCCGGCGCCGTATCCTTCACCTGCAAGTCGCCCTGTGCAAGCGCCAACAACCCCGCGCCCGCTAGGGCGAGTGCCAGGAGAGCTGTGATAGACTTTTGCATGACCGCCTCGTCTGGATTTAGCTGCCGCAGTCCTTATATTAACTTTCGCGGCCTGCTTTTTACAGTCTGCATTAAATTCTGCATCTAATTCTTTCAATTTGCAAGTATTTATGGCGTTGCTAGATATCCTTCGCTACCCCGATCCGAGGCTCTATGAGAGGGCCGCGCCTGTACTCGAGGTCGATGAATCGGTTCGCGCCTTGGTGCGGAACATGGCTGAAACCATGTATGCAGCGCCGGGGGTGGGACTCGCCGCGACGCAGGTTGGTGTGAACCAAAGAGTGATCGTCATCGATGCCTCCGAAACACGCAATGAGCTCTTGGTTTTAATCAATCCGGAGATCGTCCACAGCGAGGGTGTCCAGTATCGTGAGGAGGGCTGTCTGTCGGTGCCAGGAATCTACGAGCCAGTCGAGCGTGCCGAGCGCGTGACGGTGCGCGCGCTTGGCCTAGACGGAGAATCTTTCACGTTCGTCGCAGAGAAATTCCTCGCGGTCTGCATCCAGCACGAAATGGATCATCTCGAGGGGAAAGTTTTCGTCGACTATCTTTCGCGCCTGAAGCAGCAGCGCATCAAGGCGAAACTTCAAAAACAGCTCCGCAAGACGGCTTGAACGTCCTGTTCGCCGGCACTCCTGGATTTGCGGCACGCTGCCTCGGGGCTCTGCTCGAGTCCCGCCACCGTGTGGTCGGCGTGATGACTCAGCCGGACCGACCTGCGGGGCGTGGTTACGCGCTCGCACCATCGCCGGTGAAGAAGCTGGCATCAGCGCGGGGCATTCAGGTAACCCAGCCCGTGAGTCTCCGAGACACGCAGGTGCAAACAGAGCTCAAGCATTTCCGTGCCGACGTCATCGTGGTTGCCGCTTATGGATTGATTCTGCCGCGGCCGGTGCTCGAGCTTCCTCGGCACGGGGCAATCAATATTCACGCATCCCTGTTGCCGCGATGGCGCGGCGCAGCGCCCATTCAGCGGGCACTCCTTGCCGGTGATCGGGACACCGGCGTATCGATCATGCAGATGGACTCGGGGCTCGACACCGGCCCGGTGCTGATGCAGGAAAAAATTCCGATCCTGGAAGACGATACTGCCGGGACGCTGCACGATCGGCTCGCGGAACTTGGCGCGAACCTCATAGTGAGGGCGCTGGATGCGCTGGAAGCCGGCGGGGTCAGGGCGACACCGCAACCGGCCGAGGGGGTGACGTATGCAGCCAAGCTCGACAGGCGCGAGGCTCGCGTGGACTGGCATGAGAGCGCAGCGATGGTGAATCGCAGGGTTCGCGCGCTCAATCCGTCACCGGGCGCGGATGCACGCGTGCGCGAAGTGGAGCTCAAGATTTGGCGTTGCGCTACCGCGGCAGGGCGGGGGAATCCGGGCGAGGTACTGAGCGTGGGTCCGGACGGCTTGTGTGTTGCGTGCGGGGAGGACGCTCTGATCATTACTGAGTTGCAGCGGTCGGGCGGAAAACGACTGCCCGTCGCGGAATTTCTCAGAGGATTTCCGCTTGCCGCCGGCGAACGCTTCGAAGCCCAGTAACAAGGTCGGTCAAGCCCCGCTGCGCCTATAATGCACGTAACGCCCGTGACCTTGCGCAGTGCATCCGTGTCCACCGTTTCCGCCGGCCCTTCTCTTGCACAGGCCTTTGTTGCCGCCGCCGAAGCCATTGGGCGCGTCTCCGGGGGGGAGAGCCTGAACGCCGCGCTCGCCGACATGAAACACCGTGCGTCGGCGCAAACGCTTGCTGCCGCAGCGCAGGATCTTTGCTATAACGCGCTGCGGAGTTACGGGGTGGTCGATGTGGCCCTGGAGCGACTCCTGCAGAGACCTCTCACGGATTCCCCGGTGCGTGGATTGCTGCTCACCGCGCTCGCAGAGCTTGCTGCCCGGCCGAAGTCCGCGCACGCGGTCGTGCATCAGGCGGTGGAGGCGGCTGCCTTGCTCGGGTATTCGCGCGCGAAAGGGCTGGTCAATGCGGTAATGCGCAACTTTCAGCGCCGCATGCCCGAGCTGCTCTCGGAGATCGAAGCTACCGAATCTGGCCGTTACCGCCATTCGCAATGGTGGATCGACGAGTTGCGCCAGGCCTATCCGCACGAGTGGGAGTCCGTACTTTTGGAGTCGAACCGACATCCGCCCATGGTTTTGCGGGTAAATCGGCGGCGACTCTCTACAAAAGCATATCTGGAGAAACTGGACCGAGCTGGAATTCTCGCGCGAGCCCTGGGACAAGATGCAGTGCTGCTCGAAAAGCCCTGCCGGGTTGAGCGGCTCCCAGGTTTTGCTGGGGGCGAAGTCTCGGTGCAGGACGCGGGCGCCCAGCGGGCCGGCCCGCTTCTGGATGTTCGCGACGGGATGCGGGTGCTGGATGCTTGCGCAGCACCAGGCGGCAAGACCGGACACCTCCTTGAGCTTGCCGACTGCGAGCTTGTCGCAGTCGACGCGGATGGCGTACGGGCGCAGCGTATCGCCGAGAATCTCTCCAGACTGAAGCTCTCGGCAAAAATCGTGGTAGGCGATTGCCGCAAGCCGGAGCTTTTCTGGGAGGAAAAGCCTTTCGACCGCGTTCTCCTGGATGCGCCTTGCTCGGGATCGGGCGTGGTGCGGCGTCATCCCGACATCAAATGGTTGCGTCGCAAGACCGATGCACCCGAGTTTGGCCGCGTGCAGGCAGAACTGCTGGAAGCTTTATGGCGGGTAGTCGCCCCCGATGGTAAATTGTTGTACGCCACGTGCTCGGTGTTTCCGGAGGAGAACGGCGCTCAGGTAGACGGGTTTCTTCTGCGGCACCCGGAAGCTGAAAGGCTTCCACTCCCAGGGCTCGCCCGGAATGGCAACCAGGCCGCACGGCCCTTCGAAGGCCAGATCCTGCCGAGCGCCCACAGCGACGGTTTCTTCTACGCATTGCTAAGAAAAACCACTGCTTAACTTGAGAAATGAAGACAAGCTTGCGCCGACTCCTTGCCGCGCTCGCGCTAAGCTTCGTTGCGCCGACGTCCGCCCAACCCATTCACGTTAACAACGTAGGGTTGGAAATCGCCGAAACACGCTATTTCCTGAATGCCGATTTTCGCCTTGATCTGACTGCACCTCTCCTAGAGGCCCTGAACAATGGCGTATCGCTCGGCTTCCTCGTGGAGTTCCAGCTGACGCGGCCGCGATGGTACTGGTTCGACGAGAAGACCGCCTCAGAGAAGCTGGAGCTGCGGCTTTCCTACCTCCCGCTTGCGCAACAGTACCGGCTGTCGAGCGGGACGCTGCATCAGAACTTCCCCACGCTCGCCGAGGCGCTGGAAGCACTCGGCAGGGTTCACGGCTGGCCGGTGCTGGGGCAGGACCAGGTCGACAACGGCCGAGCGTATGTCGCAGCGGTGCGCCTGCGCCTCGACCCGGCTCAGCTGCCAACGCCGTTCCGAGTGAGCGCCGTCACCAACCGCGAGTGGACGGTGACGTCTGATTGGAAGCGATTTCCGTTCACTCCGCTTGCGCCGGTGCAGGAGGCCCGATGACCTACGTGCTCATCGCCAGCGCCGCGCTCGGCGGCATTTTGCTGTTCCTGCTTGCCGCGGCGACCGCCAACTCGCCGCTCTTCGCCGAGCACTATCCGTTGCTGCTCGGCCTGAATGCGGCGATTGCTCTCGCCCTCCTCGGGCTCGTTGTGTACCAGCTGGCGATCCTCGCGCGGCAGCGCCGCGCAAAGATGTTCGGTTCGCTGCTGACGTTTCGGGTGCTCGTCATGTTTGCGCTGGTGGGAGTGGTCCCCGGGCTGCTCGTCTATACCGTGTCGCTGCAGTTCCTCGCGAAGAGCATTGAATCTTGGTTCGACGTGCGCGTCGAGCGCGCGCTTGAGGGGGGACTGAATCTCGGCCGGGCCGCGCTCGACGTCATGTTGAACGAGCTGCTTCTCAAGGCCCATGTGATGGCGCTCGATCTCTCCGAGACCCCGAGGCGCGACCAACCGGCGGCTCTTGCCCGTTTGCGCGAGCAGGCCTACGTCGAGGAAGCATGGCTCATGACCGAAGATGGACAGGTGCTGGCGAGGGCGAGCCGGGAACCCGGAAAGCTCGTGCCGCCTGGCCCCAGTGCACAGGCGTTGCGCGATGCAAGCCAGGTGCGCGGTTATGCCGTGGTCGAACCGGTGGGCGACAAGGGACTCTTGCTGCGAGTGATCGTGTCCCTGGAGACTTCTAGGCGCGCCGACGAATCGCGCTTGCTGCAACTCACGCACTGGGTGCCGCAGACGCTCGCCGAACAAGGCGAATCGGTGCAAAGCGTGTATCGTGCATACAAGGAGCTGTCGCTGTCTCGCCAGGGGCTGAAGGAGATCTACATTCTCACGCTGACCTTGACGCTGTTGCTCGCTTTGCTTTCCGCTGTTGCACTCGCGTTCCTGCTGTCGCGGCGCCTGTCGAACCCGCTCGCCGTGCTCGCCGAGAGCACCCAGGCGGTGGCGCGCGGCGATTTTTCGCGCCGCGCTCGGGTCACGAGCCGCGACGAGCTGGGTATCCTGACGCAGTCGTTCAACAGCATGACTCAACAGCTGGGCGAGGCGCAGGACGCCGCGCTGCTCAATCAGGCGCAGCTCGAAACCGCCAAGGCATACCTAGAGAGCATTCTCGCCAATCTGTCGGCGGGTGTGCTCGTTTTTGATCATGCCCTCACCCTCCGGATTGCAAACAGCGGGGCGGGCAGCATCTTGCACGAGAACGTTGCGGCGCTGATCGGACTCAAACTGGCGAATTGGCACACGCTCGCCGAGTTTGCTCGCATGTTGCAAGCGGAATTCGAGCAACACAGAGGTACCGTCTGGCAGCAGCAGATCGAGATGCGCGAGCGGGGCGCAGTGATTCTCGTACGCGGGTCGCCGCTGCCCGAGACCGGGGGGGGTGGCTACGTCGTGGTATTCGACGACGTCACGCAATTGATCGCGGCACAGCGCGCCACCGCCTGGGGCGAGGTCGCGCGCAGGCTCGCTCACGAGATCAAGAACCCGCTCACGCCGATCCAGCTCGCCGCGGAGCGACTGCAGGCGAAACTCGGCGACAAGCTCTCGCCCGAGGCGGCGCGCGCGCTCGACCACGCCACGGAGACCATCGTCGCGCAGGTCACCGCCATGAAGAACATGGTGGATGATTTCCGCGACTATGCCCGCACGCCCCCGCCAACATTGGGCGGACTGGACCTGAACCGGCTCGTTACCGAGGTACTCGCTTTGTACGAACAGTCCGGAACCCGGATTCAGGCGAGCCTCCAGAAGAACGTTCCGCTGGTGCGCGGTGACCCCGACCGCCTGCGACAGGTGATCCACAACCTGCTGCAAAACGCACAGGATGCTCTTTCCGGAAGCAGCGACCCAAAGATCGAAGTGTCGACCGAGCTTTCAGGCGGCCAAGTGTGGCTGCGGATCAGCGACAATGGTTGCGGCTTCCCCGAGGCCATCATCAATGGGGCGTTCGAGCCCTACGTCACCACCAAGCCCAAGGGGACCGGACTGGGGCTGGCGATCGTAAAGCGGATCATCGAGGAGCATCACGGCACTGTTCGGATAGAAAACCGCATCGGCAAGGAAGGGGGTCGTGGCGCGGCGGTGCGGATTTCGCTTCCGCTCGCCGCCTGAGCGACCATGGCGCAGATACTAGTGGTCGACGACGAAGTCGGGATCCGCGAGCTCTTGTCCGAAATCCTCTCGGACGAGGGACACTCGGTGCAGCTTGCAGAGAATGCCACCGCCGCGCGCTCGTTGCGCGCGCAGAGACGCCCGGACCTCGTGTTGCTCGATATTTGGATGCCCGACGCGGACGGTATTACGCTCCTGAAGGAATGGGCCACCGGGGGCCAGCTCACCATGCCGGTGATCATGATGTCGGGCCACGGCACCATCGACACGGCGGTGGAGGCGACGCGCAGCGGCGCAATGGATTTCCTGGAAAAACCGATCGCGCTGCAGAAGCTCCTCGCAACCGTGAAGCGTGCACTGCGTGCGGGGGAATCGCGCGCTGTGATGCCACTCAGCGTCGCGAATTTCGGCCGCTCGGTGATCATCACCGAGCTGAAGAAGCGCTTGGCGAGGATCTCTGCCGCCGGGACAGCGGTGATGCTGCGTGGAGAAAGAGGCGTGATGCCGGAGCTCTACGCGCGCTATCTGCAGCAGCCCAACGCACCTTGGATCGATGCGGCGCACGCGCTAAACGAGGCGTCCCAGGATCTGCTGCAGCAGGTTTCCAGCGGCGTGCTGTTCGTGGGGGAACTCGCGATGCTGTCCCGGAACCAGCAAAAGCATCTGGCGTTTCTCGCCGCGCGCGCGGAAAAGAGCAACGTGCAGCTGGTGTCTTTTACCGCCGAGGAGCCGAAACACCTGGTGGAATCGCAGGGTTTCGACGCGGCATTGATGCAAGCGCTCGCGGGTATCGTCATCTCGCTTCCGGCTCTGCGTGAGCATCCGGAGGACATTCCCGAGATCGCAAGCCTCATGCTTGCCCAGCTGGTGGAAACACGCTTTTGCCCGCCGCGAACCTTGTCCACCGGTGCCCTCAACGTCCTGCGGTATTTCCCCTGGCCAGGTAACCTTGAAGATCTTGCCGCAGCAGTGCGCAACCTGGCGCTGACCAGCTTGGAGGAGGAGATCGGTGTCGCGGACGCGGAGCGGGTGCTGCCGCAGTTTGCACGCCGCTCCGCCGAGACCGACCTGTCCCTCGATCTTCCCCTGCGCGAGGCTCGCGAAGCCTTCGAGCGGACCTACTTCGAGCACCATCTCGCACAGGTAAACGGGTCCATAGCGCGCGTCGCCGAGCGAAGCGGTCTCGAGCGCACGCATTTGTACCGCAAGTTGAAAGCTCTCGGCATTCTCGCCGGGCGAAAAGAAGACTGACTCGGGTAGGAGTCGGCATAAAATGCGTGCTTTTTCGCGCGGATTTCGACCTTGAAAATCGTAATTCTCGGCGCCGGCCAGGTCGGCTCATCGGTTGCCGAAAACCTGGTGTCCGAAGCCAACGACATTACGGTCGTGGATATCGACGCCGCGAGGCTGCGCAACCTCCAGGACCGCCTGGATTTGCGCACCGTGCTCGGCAGCGCCGCACATCCCTCAGTCCTGGTCGAGGCGGGTATCGAGGACTGCGACATGATGATTGCGGTGACGCAAAGCGACGAGACCAACTTGGTCGCCTGCAAGCTGGCACAGGTTTTGTTCAACGTCCCGACCCGCATCGTCCGCCTGCGCGCGACCGACTATCTTTCCAACGAGCGGGTGCTCAGCCCGGACTGCTTCGACGTGGACTTGGCAATCTGCCCGGAGCAGATTCTTACCGACTATATCGTCAAGCTCATCGAGTTTCCGGAAGCACTGCAGGTGCTCGAGTTCGCTCACGGCAAGGTCAGCTTGGTGGCGGTGCGTGCATTCCAAGGCGGTCCCCTGGTGGGTCATCCCCTGAAGGATCTGAGGAAGCACATCCCGTCCGTGGACACGCGCATCGCCGCCATATTTCGCGGTGACAGCCCGATTCTGCCCGAGGGTGATACCGTGGTGCAGGCCGGAGACGAGGTATTTTGTCTCGCCGCGACGCAAGACATCCGCCAGGTCATGCACGAGCTGAGGCGCATGGACCAGGCGGTGAAAAGAGTCATGATCGGAGGGGGCGGCAACATCGGCTTGCGCCTCGCGCGTGCGATCGAGCGCGACTACGCGATCAAGATCATCGAGTACGACAAGAGGCGCTGCGAGGTGCTCTCCACCCGCCTCGATCGGGCGCTCGTGCTGCAGGGGGATCTCACCGACGAAGGACTCCTGGAGGCCGAAAACGTCTCCGACATGGACCTGTTCGTCGCGGTAACCAACGACGACGAGAACAACATCATGTCCTGCCTGCTTGCGAAGCGCATGGGCGCGCGCCGCGTGGTCGCGCTCATCAACCGACGCTCCTACGTCGATCTCCTCCAAGCCGGTCAGATCGATATCGCGATTTCACCGGCGCAGGCAACCATCGGTACGCTGCTCGCCCATGTGCGGCGCGGCCACATTACCCGGGTGCACAGCCTGCGCCGCGGTGTGGCCGAGGCGCTCGAGGCCGTCGTGCACGGAGACCGAGATTCCTGCCGCTGCGTCGGCCGAAGGATCGAGGAGATCGACCTCCCCAAAGGCGCCGCAATAGCCGCAATCGTGCGCGGCGACAAGGTCATCATGGCGCATCACGACACCGTGGTGCTCGCCGAGGACCACTTGATCGTCTTCGTCACCGACAAGAAACTCCTGCCCAAGGTCGAGAAACTTTTCGAGGTCAGCGCCGGCTTCGTCTGAAGCGGATTCCGCGCCCATGGTAAGGCCGTTTCCTGTTCTCCACGTGCTGAGCGTCCTGATCGTCGTCTTTGCCCTTGCCATGCTGCTGCCTCTCTGCGTGTCGCTCTTGTACGGTGACGCGGCGCGTTACGCCTTTGAGAAGGCCGTGCTGATCACCTTTGTGAGCGGAGCAACTTTGTGGGCGGTTACTCGCTCGCGCCAGGCCGAGCTGCAGACCCGCGACGGCTTTCTTTTGGTGGCGCTGGTTTGGACCGTCCTGCCCGCATTCGCCACCCTGCCCCTGCTGATGTACATGCCCGAGCTCGATTTCACGGACGGCTACTTCGAAACCGTTGCGGCGCTCACCACTACCGGTTCGACCGTGCTCTCAGGGCTCGACAAGCTGCCGCCTTCGATCAACTTGTGGCGCTGCGAGCTGCAATGGCTGGGCGGAATGGGGATCATCGTCCTGGCGGTGGCGATCCTGCCGCTGCTCGGTATCGGCGGCAGCCAGATCATGAGGACGGAAACCCCGGGGCCAATGAAGGACACCAGGCTCACGCCGCGCATCACCGAAACCGCCAAAGGCCTGTGGCTGGTTTACGCGGCCTTGACCCTCGCGTGCGCTCTGGTTTTCAAGGCGGCGGGAATGGGCTGGTTCGACGCCGTAGTCCATGCATTCTCGACCCTGAGTTTGGGGGGATTCTCCTCCCACGACGCGAGCTTCGGCTACTTCGATTCCCCGGCGATCGAGGCTGTGGGAGTTTTTTTCATGCTCATCGGAGGCATCAATTTCGGAACTCACTTCCTCGCGTTCCGCAAGCTGAGCCTGGCACCCTACCGGAGCGACCCCGAGGCGGGGGCATACCTCGCATTGGTCGCGGTTTCGGCGCTTGGAGTCGCCTATTTCCTGTTCGCCAACCAGGTCTATCCGTCTTTCTGGACTGCGCTACGGCACAGCGTGTTCAACGTCGTCTCGATCGCCACGACAGCCGGCTTTACCAGCACCGATTTCAACCAATGGCCGATCTTCGCGCCCGTATGGATGCTGTTCCTTTGCTGCTTCGCCACTTGCTCCGGCTCAACCGGAGGCGGCATCAAGATGATCCGCGCCGAACTGATGGTTCGCCAGGCGCTGCGGGAGCTCATGTCCATCATTCATCCGCGCGCTTATCTGCCCGTCAAGCTCTCCGGCCAAAGAGTGGAAAACAACATCATCTTCGCGGTCCTGGCGTTCATGCTGATCTGGGGCGGGTCAGTCGTCGCCATGACCATGCTCCTTCTTGCTTCGGGCCTGGACATCATCACGGCTTTTTCGGCGGTGATCGTCTGCATCTGCAACACCGGGCCGGGGCTTAACCTGGTGGGGCCGGCGGCGACCTATGCGGCGCTCAGCGATTTTCAAACCTGGGTATGCACGGTCGCCATGCTGATCGGGCGCTTGGAGCTGTTTACGCTGTTCATCGTCATCACGCCGGCGTTCTGGAGAAAATAAGCACCTTGCCCCGCTTACTTGGCGCAGGTCACCATGATCTCGACCAACATGCGCGGGTCCGCAAGCTTCGCCTCGACTGTAGCTCGCGCCGGCAGGTTCGCAGGATCGGCCCACGCCGTCCAGGCGGCGTTCATCTCGTCGCGGTTGCGGATGTCGGTGACCCACACATTCGCCGAAAGAATCTTCGACTTGCTGGTGCCCGAGGCGGCGAGGATTGCGTCGATCTTCTTCAGCACCTGCTCGGTCTGGCCCCGGACGCCTTGGGTGAGATCGTCGGCGACCTGGCCTGCCACATAGACGAGGCCGCCGTGTTCGACTGCGGCGCTGAAGAGCTTGCCCGACGGATGGCGTTTGATGCTCACGTGGACCTCCCGTTTATCGCGGCGGCAGTATCTTCACCCGCAGCTCGCCGAGCCCCTCGATTCCGGCGAGAAGCTCATCCCCCGGCTTGGCGGCGCCCACACCGGCCGGTGTGCCCGTCATGATGAGATCGCCCGCTTCCAGCGTGTAATACTGCGTGAGAAACGCGATCTGTTCGGGCACGCTCCAGATCATCTGGTCGATGTCCGAGTTCTGGCGAAACTCGCCGTTGACCTTGAGCCAGAGTTTGCCCTTGACCGGGTGTCCGATCTTGGAGGCGGGGTTGATCGCGCCCGCGGGCGCCGCCTGGTCGAAATCCTTGCCGAAGGTCCAGGGCCGGCCCTTGTCCTTGCCCACCTGCTGCAGATCGCGGCGCGTCATGTCGAGGCCGATGGCGTAACCCCAGATGTGCTCGTTCGCCTTGGCCGCCGGAATCTTGTAGCCGCCCGTTCCGATCACCGCGATCATTTCGGTTTCCCAGTGGTAGTTGCTCGTCATCGGCGGATAGTGGACCGCCCCGGTCTCGCCGGCGCTTAGCGGCACGAGATCGTGCGCGGACTTGGTGAAGAAGAACGGCTGCTCGCGGCCGTCGCCCCCCATTTCCTTCTGGTGCTCGACGTAATTGCGCCCGACACAGAAGATGCGGCGCACCGGGAAGAGAGCGTTCGATCCGACGATGGGAAGCGAGGGGATGTCCCAACTGCTGATTACGTACTCCATTTTCATGTCGAGGTCCTCGCGAAAAAGGCGCGTATTTTCTCACAAAGCGCCTGCGGCGGGAGGGTGGCCGGGGACTTCGCGTCTTCCCCAAAAAAAACGGGCACCCGAAGGTGCCCGTTCGAAAACAAGCCCGTTTCCGGGCCTCTCCCTGCTACTGTCAGTAGTTGTAGGCCTTCTCGCCGTGATCGGCGAGATCGAGACCCTCTTCCTGCGCTTCATCGCTGGCGCGGATGCCGATGGTGAACTTCAGGATCAGCAGGATCACGAACGCCACGCCGCCCGACCAGATCAAAGTGATGGCGATGTCCCAAAACTGAGAGACGATCTGCGCCCAGGCGTCGAAATCGCCGACTTTGTTGGCGACGTAATCATAGACGCCAGTACCGCCAAACTTCGGATTGACGAAGGTGCCCGTGCCGAGCGAGCCGATGATCCCGCCGATGCAGTGCACGCCGAAGGTATCGAGCGCGTCGTCGTAACCCAGCATGGCCTTCACCTTGGTCACGGCGAAGAAGCAAAGGACGCCGGCGATGGCACAGGTAAAAAAGGCTCCGATGGGGCCGACAAAACCGGCCGCCGGAGTGATCGCCACCAGGCCCGCCACGATGCCGGAGCAGATGCCCAGCAGGCTCGGCTTGCCCTTGACGATCCACTCGGTCAGCGTCCACGAAACGCCCGCAACAGCGGTCCCGAACAACGTATTGAAGAACGCGATGCCGGCAGCGCCAGTGGCTTCGAGCGCGGAGCCCGCGTTGAAGCCGAACCAGCCCATCCACAGCATGCCGGTGCCGATCGCCGTCATCATCACGCTGTGCGGTGGCATCGGCACCTTGCCGTAGCCGTTGCGCTTGCCGAGCATCAGGGCGCAGACCAGCGCGGCGATACCGGAGTTGACGTGCACCACGGTCCCGCCCGCGAAGTCGAGGGCGCCTTTCTGGAAGATGAAACCGGCATGGCTGTTGGCAAGCTCGCCTGCTTTCGCGGTGGTGTAGGCATCGGGGCCGTCCCAGTACCACACCATGTGTGCGACGGGCAGATACGCGAAGGTGAACCACAGGATGCAGAAGATGATCATCGCGGAGAACTTGAAGCGTTCCGCGAAGCCGCCTGCGATCAGCGCCACGGTGATCGCGGCGAAGGTCAGTTGGAACATGCAGTACACGAAGTCCGGCAGGTACTGTCCCTTGCTGAAGGTCGCGGCGACCGCCGTGGCCGGATCCTCGCCGAGCATGAAGAGCTTGTCGAGCGACCCGAAGAACGGGGCAAGTGAACTGCCCTCATGACCGGCAGTGAACGCTATGCTGTATCCGTAGACCACCCACAGCACCGCGACGACGCAGAAAATCGAAAAACTCTGCATCACCGTCGACAGCGCGTTCCGGGTACGGGCCATGCCGGCATAGAACAGCGCCAGGCCCGGGACGGTCATCAGCAATACGAACGCCGTGGAGGTCATCATCCACGACACGTCGCCCTTGTTGCAGTCGAAGCCCTTGTCGCCGCACTTGGGCACGGCTGGTGCTGCGGCCGCTGGAGCCGGGGTCGCGGCTGGCGCTGCGGCGGCTGGTGCTGCGGCTTCCGCCGGCTTGTCGGCCGCCTTGTCCTGGGCGAACAACGGCAGGGCGTTTGCCCCCAGCATCGCGAACAGCGCCAGCGATGCGATCAGTTTTCTCGTCAATCTTTTCATCGGTGCCTCCCTAGAGGGCTTCCGCGCCGGTCTCGCCGGTGCGGATGCGGATGACTTGCTTCAGATCGAAAACGAAGATCTTGCCGTCGCCGATCTTTCCGGTGTTGGCCGATTTCTCGATGGCTTCGATAGCCTGATCGAGTAATTCGTCCTTGATCGCGGCCTCGACTTTTACTTTCGGCAAGAAATCGACCACGTATTCCGCGCCGCGATACAGCTCGGTGTGGCCTTTCTGCCTGCCGAAACCCTTGACTTCGGTGACGGTAATGCCCTGCACGCCGATCGCGGACAGGGCTTCCCGCACCTCGTCAAGCTTGAACGGCTTGATGATTGCGGTTACGAGTTTCATGAATGTGCTCCCTCTCTAAGGTAATGAGCTTCGAAGAGCTAGAACTTGTAGAGGCCCTGCAATGCGGCGCTCGCCATGTTCTTGCTCGCGCCCGTGGAGTTGCTGAACACCGCGTTGTTCGCCTGGTCTCTGCGTGCCTCGACGCGTGCTTCGAAGCTGTCGGAAGCAACGTAGGCACCCGTCAGGGTCACCTCCTTGTACTTCGTGCCCGTGGTGCCAAAGCGCAAGCCGTCCTTGTCGTCGAACGACTCGCCACGAAGCACGCCGCGGAACTTCGAGCCAAACATATAGGTGACGTATCCTGCGTAGCCGCTGTACTTCTGCTTGGTCGTGCCGCCGCCGGCGTTCTCCTGGCTTACGCTCAGGACTTCCAGGCCGACCGACAGAGGATCGATAATGGTGTAAGACGCGACGGCGTTAAGGCTGCTCTTGGTACCCTCGGTCG
>VBCH01000096.1 GCA_005884455.1 Betaproteobacteria bacterium | reverse complement strand
AGCGAGCACCGCGGCCTCGCCGTGTCGCTGGTCTCGGTCGGCGTCGGCGTCGCGCCGATGACCATGTCGCCGTTCGCGGCATGGCTCATCACGCAGATGGACTGGCGGGCCGCGCAACTCGTCATCGCGGTGCTCGTGTGGGCGACTCTCGTTCCGGCGGCGCTCTTCGTGCGCCGGCCGCCAGCCGCGGCGGCGGCAGGGCCGGGCGCAGCCGAAGGACCGCGGACTAGCCTGCGCGACGCGTTCTTCTCGGCCCCGTTCATCGTCCTCGCGCTGACCTTCTTCGCCTGCTGCGCCGCGCACGCCGGCCCGATCTTCCACACCGTCACCTACGCCATGACCTGCGGCCTCGCGCCGCTCGCCGCCGTGACGATCTACAGCGTCGAGGGCCTCGCGGGCCTCGGCGGCCGCCTGGCGCTGGGCGTGCTCGCGGATCGCCTCGGCGTGAAGCGCGTGCTCATCGCCGGGCTGTTGATCCAGGCGATCGCCGCGTTCGCGTTCATTTTCGCCTCGCGGCTCGGCGAGTTCTACGCCGTCGCCGCGACGTTCGGCTTCGCCTACGGCGGGGTGATGCCGCTTTACGCGGTACTCGCGCGCGAGTACTTCGGGCAGCGCATCCTCGGCGCGGTGTTCGGCGCCGCCGCCATGGTATCGAGCCTCGGGATGGCGCTCGGGCCGGCCATCGGTGGCTGGATCTTCGACACCTTCGGCCGGTACACCTGGATGTACGTCGGCTCTGCCGCGATCGGCCTCGGCGCCGTGGCGATCGCGCTTGCGTTCCCGCCTTTTCCCCGAGCGGCCAGAGCAGCTTCTCCGGTCGCGGCTTGACTCAGGTGCGATAAAGTAGGCTTCGACAACCATCCAAGGAGGATCCTATGAACTACGTGGACGCAGTCGTGGTACCGGTACCGAAGAGGAAGCTGGCGGCGTATCGCAGCCTGGCGCGGCTTTCCGGAAAAATCTGGCGCGAGCACGGCGCGCTCGAGTATTACGAGTGCGCGGCCGATGACGTGAAGCCTGGCAAGCGCACGTCGTTCCCGCAGAGCGTCAAGCTGAAATCCGGCGAGACGGTGGTGTTCGCCTACGTCGTGTACAAGTCGCGCGCGCATCGCGACCGCGTCATGGCCAAGGTCATGAAGGACAAGCGCCTGGCGAAGATGATGGACCCGAAGACGATGCCATTCGACGGCAAGCGCATGTTCTGGGGCGGATTCAAGGTCATGGTCGATGCCTGAGCGTCCGCCATCGGGCAGCCAGGCTCCGCGCCGCGCGCTTCGGCGCGTAGGAGCCGTGCTCGCGGGCTTGATTGCGATCTTCGTCCTCTCGACCGCCACCGACGTAGCGCTGCACGCAACCCGCGTCTTCCCGCCGTGGGAAGTGCGGATGAGTGATGCGCTCTTCCTGCTCGCCCTGGCGTATCGCATCGCCTACGGGATCGCGGGCTGCTACGTCACGGCGAGGCTCGCGCCCGATCGCCCCATGCATCACGCGCTGGCGCTTGGCGCCGTGGGCGTCGTCCTCAGCGCGGCAGGCGCCGTGGCGATGTGGGACGCCGGGCCCGCCTGGTATTCGCTCGGGGTCATCGCGATCGCTATTCCGTGCGCCTGGGCGGGCGGCAAGCTCGCAATGGCGCGCACGGGCTGAAATCGGCATTTCAAGTGCTCGCGACGCATTCCACTACGCACAGCGCGATCGAAGCGGTCTGGAAGATCGAATCGGCCAAGGTCATCGCCGGCCTCGCGCGCAGGGTGCGCGATGTCGGTCTCGCCGAGGAGCTCGCGCAGGACGCTTTGGTCGCCGCGCTCGAGACCTGGCCCCGGACGGGAGTTCCGGACAACCCGGGCGCCTGGCTGATGGCCACGGCGAAGAATCGAGCGCTCGATCACTTCCGGCGCGACAAGCTCCTCGAGCGCAAGCACGAGGAGCTCGCCGGCGAGATGGAGCTGGAGCACGAGATCGCGGCGACCGATCGCGAAGCCGCGCTCATCGAGCGCATGGACGACGACATCGGCGACGACCTGCTGCGCCTAGTCTTCGTCGCCTGCCACCCGGTGCTCTCGACCGAGGCGCGCGCTGCGCTCACGCTGCGTTTGCTCTGCGGCCTGACGACCGACGAGATCGCGCGCGCCTTCCTGGTCCCGGAGCCGACCATCGCCCAGCGCATCGTGCGCGCGAAGCGCACGCTCGCAGAAACACGCGTCCCCTTCGAGGTGCCGCGCAGGGACGAGCTCGCCGCGCGCCTCGCATCGGTGCTCGAGGTCGTCTACCTCGTCTTCAACGAAGGCTACTCGGCGACCGCGGGCGAGGACTGGATGCGCCCCGCGCTGTGCGAGGAGGCGCTGCGTCTGGGCCGCATCCTCGCCGAGCTCGCACCCGAGGAGCCCGAGGTCCACGGCATCGTCGCGTTGCTGGAGATCCAGGCCTCGCGAGCGGCCGCGCGCATCGGCCCTTCGGGAGAGCCGATCCTGCTACTCGATCAGGACCGCTCGCGCTGGGATCACCTGCTCGTGCGCCGCGGCCTCGCGGCGCTCGCGCGCGCCGAGCAGCTCGGCGGGAGGCTGGGACCCTACGCGCTGCAGGCCGCGATCGCCGCCTGCCACGCGCGCTCGCGCACCGCGGGGGAGACCGATTGGGCGGGCATCGCGGCGCTCTACGACGCGCTCGCGCAGATCGCGCCGTCCCCCGTCGTCGAGCTGAACCGCGCGGTCGCGGTCGCCATGGCCTTCAGCCCGGCGGAAGGGCTGGCGCTCGTCGACGCGCTCGTCTCCGAGCCGGCCCTCGAGCACTACCATCTCCTGCCCGCGGTGCGCGGCGACCTCCTCGTGAAGCTCGGCCGCCTCGACGAAGCGCGCGTGGAGTTCGAGCGCGCGGCCTCGCTCACGCGCAACGCGCGCGAGAAGAAGCTCCTCCTCGATCGCGCGGCCGCGTCGCATAAATTCCGCGTCGTGAAGTAGGAGCGCCTTGCCCTCCTCGTCGAGGAGGGGTGCCTCGAAGCGGCGGGGTGGTAAGCTTTGCTCCCGAAATGAAAATCGCCACCTGGAACGTCAACGGTATCCGCGCGCGTCAGGCGCAGCTTCGCGAGTGGCTGGAGCGCGACCGGCCTGACGTCGTGTGCCTGCAGGAGCTGAAGGCGGAGGTCTCGCAGATTCCCGAGCAAGTCAAGCTCGAGGACTATCACGCGTGCTGGCACGGCTTTCGCGCTTACTCCGGCGTGTCGCTTCACATCCGCAAGGGCCTGTTCGACGCCGAGCCTGCGTTCGGCCACCCCGAGTTCGACATGGAGTCGCGCATCGTGCAGGCCGAAGTCGGGCGCCTCGTCCTCGCCTCGGTGTACGTGCCCAACGGCGGCAAGGACTACGAGGCGAAGCTGGGCTTCATGATCAAGCTCGCGGCGTGGGCGAAAGAGGTGCACCGCGACGGGCGCGAGCTCGTTCTCTGCGGCGACATGAACATCACCCGCACCGACATGGACGTGCATCCGAACGAGCGCAAGCCGGGCATCATCGGGCAGCGGGAGGAGGAGCGCGAGCTGCTCGACAAGCTCCTCGCCCAGCACCTGGTGGACGTCGGCCGCGCGCTCGATCCCGACAATGCGAACCTCTTCACCTGGTGGGCGCCGTGGCGCAACCTGCGCCAGCGCAACGTCGGCTGGCGCCTGGATTACATCCTCGCCTCACCGACGATCGCGGAGCGCGCCGCGAGCTGCGCCGTTCTCTCAGACGTCGGAACGAGCGACCATGCTCCGGTGGTGATGATTACGGCGTAAGCAGTCATCTTTCCGCGTTCTTCAGACCTCGTCATTCAGTTCTGCCGCGCTCGGCAATCTTCTTCCAGGCGCGTGCGCCGTCCTTGGACAGATAGACGCTTCGTGCAAAGGTCGCGATCGCGTATTCGGATCGCGCGACCGGATTCTGCGAGATATAGGCGACAGCGTCTTGCTCGAGCCGGGGCAAATCGACCGATGCGCCCGTCCCGCCCTCGAGCGGAGCGCGCGAAAGCCGCGCCCGGCCGTCGAACGTACCGTACCAGAGGCTCCTGCCGTCGAGATCGAAGTGCACGGACAGACCTTCGGCGCCGCCTGCAAGCCGGACGAAGCGCTCGCCCGAATCGCGCGAGAGAAATACGCCGCTCGAGGTCGCCACGGCGGCGATTGCGGCGTCGTCGGGATGGACCGCGAGCGCACGGGGATCTCCTTCGAGCCCGGAAGCGCGCGCCGGCGTCCACACGAAACCGTCGTTCAGGGTGTAATGCAGGCCGGGCCGTTTCATGCGCGAGCTCGGCGCCGGATTCCATACGTACACGGCGTTCGTGTTCCAGCCCGTCGCGAGGAGGTGGAAATCGCTTTCGCCTTCGAGACCGAGCTTTTCCCATGTCTTGCCGCCGTCGCGGCTGCGCAGGAGCCCGAAGGGATTGATGAGCCCTGATCCGGGCGCCGGATGGCCGCTGCTGTAGAGATTTTTTCCGGTCGCCGCAAAGCCCATGTAGTCGTGCTGCGGTCCAGGCGCCTTGGACCATTTACCGTTCTCGTATACAGCGAGCCCGTGATGGCTCGGGATCATCAGCCGCTTGCCGTCCGGGCTGTAGCCCAGGCCGTGAACGTGCATGAGCGTGATTTGCGCCGCAGCCTGCGTCGCGACCGCAGATGCCAGGCCGATAAAGATCCAATGCATTGCTCTCATCGTTTCTCCTCGTTACCGTGTCATTTCAGCGCGCGCCTCCAGACGAACCCGACCGCGGCCAAGTCACGGACAAGACTGCTTGATGAACTCACTGATCTCCTTCGGCGATGCAAACACCACGGACGCGCGATCGCCCTGCATGCCGGCGCCGACTGCAACGGGCTTGCCTGGGAGCGGGCCGAGCCTGCTCGAGTCGGTCTTGAATCGCAGGTTGAATTCCCAGATCTTCTGGTTCTTGCCGTCCGCAGTGCCGATCGTGTAGGTGTCGCCACAATGAGTGATCGAGGTGACTTGCCCTTCGGCGGGGACCTTGCGCAGATCGAGCTTTTCGCGGCGCATTCCCATCATTGCGCGCCCGCCCTGCTGCGCCTGATGTGCCTTACCTTCCGAAACCGCCCTCAGATACGCGATCACATCCTGCCGGTCCTTGGCTTCCTTGAGCCCCGGAAACGTCATGCTCGTGCCGGGGACAAGCTTTTCCGGTTGGACGAGCCATCTGTCGAGCGTCGCCTCGTTCCACACCGCATCGGCGCGCTTCAGCGCTTCCGAATAACGCGAAAACCCTTCGGCACTCGCCGCCTTTTTATTCCAGATCTTGGCGAGGCTTGGGCCCGTCATATGCTCCCCAGGCGCCACCGAATGGCAGGCCGCGCATTGCCCGAATACTCGCGATCCGCGCGCCGGATCGCCCGCGGCGTGGGCAAGTCCAAGGAGTGAATTGAGCAGCACCGCACAACAAGAAACTTTCCGAAATATCCGCATTCCGCTCTCCGAATGTGCTTGATTGCCGCG
>VBCH01000095.1 GCA_005884455.1 Betaproteobacteria bacterium | reverse complement strand
ACCTGCGTGAGGTCGGAATGTTCGAGCGAATCGTGCACCCGACCGAAGGCGCTATCTGGAACATCGCCCTGCCCAACAGGCTCGCTTCCGGCGCAAGAAGCGATTACCTGCCTGCACCGAAGCTCGGCCAGCATACGCGCGAGGTGCTCGGCGAGGCGGGCCTGAGCGAGAAAGAGATTGAAGACCTGGCGGCCGGGTCCCCGCCCGCCGGAAAGACTTCCAGGGAGGCCCGCTGATGCAGCTCTCGTCCCGTCCGTGCGTTGCCGCGTTGTGTCTTGCCGTGCTCGCGGCGGCGGGCAACACGTTCGCGCAGAATTATCCGGCCAAACCCGTCCGCATGATCGTTCCGTTCCCGCCGGGCGGCTCGAACGATATCCTCGGACGCACGCTCGCGCTGAAGCTCGCCGAGACCCTGAAGCAGCAAGTCATCGTCGAGAACCGCGGCGGCGCGGGCGGCTCGATCGGCGCGGAGGCCGCCGCAAGATCGCCCGCCGATGGCTACACCATTCTCATCGGGCACGTCGGCACGCTCGCGGTCAACGCCGGCCTTTACCCTAAGCTCGGCTACGACCCGGTCCGGAGCTTTGCGCCGATAACGCTCATAGCGAATGTGCCGAATGTCCTCGTCGTGCACCCTTCCGTGCCCGCGAACACTGCCGGGGAACTCGTCGCCTACACGCGAGCAAACCCCGGGAAGCTCTATTACAGCTCGGGAGGAAACGGCAGCGCGGCCCACATCACCATGGAGTATTTCAAGCTCCAGACCCAAGCCGACATCGTTCACGTGCCCTACAAGGGCACCGGCCCTTCGGTCACCGACCTGATCGCCGGTCAGGTTTCGATGACGATTACTGGCATCCCGCCGGTGATCTCCCATATCCGGGCCGGAAAGCTTCGCGCCCTGGGCGTGTCCAGCCTGCAGCGCGTCGACGCGTTGCCGCAGACTCCAACCATCTCCGAATCGGGGGTCAAGGGGTTCGACGCGGTGCAGTGGTACGGTATCGTCGCTCCGGCGGGAACACCGCGCGAGATCGTGATGAAGCTGAACGCCGACATCCGGGGAATCATGCAATCGCCGGAAATGCGCGAGCGCCTCAATACCGAGGGCGCGATCGCGACGACGCAGGACCACCGCCGAGATGCGTCGCGTGTTGGTGATGTCGTCCAGCGGGTTCGCGTCGAGCACGATGAAATCGGCGCTCTTGCCGGCTTGCAGCGTGCCGGCGTCGGCGATCCGCAGGTACTCGGCCGAATTGCGCGTCGCCGCCACGATGACTTGCATCGGGGTCATCCCGGCAAGCACCATGTCCTGCATCTCTTCGTGCGGACCCCACGGCCGGTTGCCGTCGCTTCCAAGCACGATGCGCGCGCCCGCCGCATTGAGCCGCGCCAGGTTGCGCGCCTGAATTCCGAAAAACGTCTGCGCCGCCGGCCGGTCGGTGTTGGCTGCCTCGAGCTTCGCGAGCTCCTCGGCCGGAAGGCCCGCCCGTAGCCAGCTCAGGTCCACCTTCACGCCCCGGTCCGGCAGGTTCGGGGTGAGGACCAGGCTCGGGCGCTGCTTGAACATGGCCACCAGCTCGTCGTCGATGTCCTTGTCGCGAATGCCGTGCGCGAGCGCGTCGACTCCCGCGCGGATGAGCCCCTTCGCATCCTCGAGATCGAAGAGGTGCGCGGTGACACGCAGCCCGCGCTTGTGCGCCTCTTCGATGACGGCGCCGTACATCTCGGGGGTCAGCTTCTGGTACTTGCCGTCCCGGTTATCGACCCAGATCTTGACGAAGTCGACCTTGTGCGCCGCCGCCTCCTCCACCGCCTTGCGGCCTTCCGCCGCGGACGTAATCCAGTACGGAACGGTCGTGCGCCCCGGCTCGGGCGTCGTGATTCCGCGCCCTGCGCTGAGATACCGCGCGGCACCGGGTATCGTCTGGCTGCGGATATCGAGCACGTCGTAGTTGTCGGTGCCCATGCTCAGCGCGGCGCTCACGCCGTAGTAAGCGCGCATTTTCAAGTCCCGCACGATCGCATCGCGCGTGGGGCTGAGATGGACATGCGTGTCGATGATCATCGGCATCACGGTCTTGCCGGCGAGATTCACGCGCTTGGCCGCGGCGGGCACGCGAACATCCCCGGCCCTGCCCGCCTGAGCCAGCTGCGTGCCGTCCACCACCAGCGTCGCGTTCGCGATCACGCGTCCGTCGCCAACGATCAGCCGCGCGCCTTCGAACGCCGTCACAGCCTGCCCGGCGGCTGGGGTCGCGAATCCGGCAAGGACACCTGGGAAAACGATTGCAGCGACTGCAAAGCCCTTTACCCGGTACATAGGTACCTCCACCATGAAGTATTCGGTCTAAGGTTTGACGAGAATTCCTACAGCGGCTTCCCGATCAGCCTTCCCAGCTCGCCGATCACGCCTCGCCGGAAGGTGAGCACGCAGATCACGAAGATCACACCCTGCACGACGGTCACCCAGGAGCCGATCTGCGCGAGGTAGTTCTCCATGGCGATGATGATCAGGGCGCCGACCACGGGGCCGAACACGGTTCCCAGCCCCCCGAGCAGCACCATCAGCACCACCTCGCCCGACATGGTCCAGTGCACGTCGGTGAGGGAAGCGAGCTCGAACACCAGCACCTTGGTCGCTCCGGCGAGGCCCGCGAGCGTCGCCGAGAGCACGTAGGCGAGCAGCTTGTAGCGGTTGACGTCGTAGCCGAGCGAGAGCGCCCTCGCCTCGTTTTCGCGGATCGCCTTCAGCACCTGCCCAAAGGGCGAATGCACGGCGCGGTGGATAAGGAGAAACCCACCGACGAACACCGCGAACACCAGTGCATACATCGCCCACACGCTGTTGAGGTCGAGCAGGCCGAAGAGCTTCCCGCGCGGTACGGCCTGGATGCCGTCCTCGCCGCCGGTGAACGGCGCCTGCAAATAGAAGAAATACACCATCTGCGCGAGCGCGAGCGTGATCATCGCGAAGTAGATGCCCTGCCGGCGGATCGCGAGCAGTCCGGTGACGAGGCCGAGCAGCGCGGAACACGCCGTGCCGAAGAGGATCGCGAACTCGGGCGGGAAGCCCCACACCTTGGCGGCGTGCGCCGAGGCATAGCCTGCCGTTCCCAGGAACATCGCGTGCCCGAAGGACAGCAGACCCCCGTAGCCGATCAGGAGGTTGAAGGCGCAGGCGAAGAGCGCGAAACACATCACCTTCATGAGGAACACGGGATACGCGACGAGCGGCGCGAGCGCGAAGAACGCGACCATCACCGCGGTGGCGATGCGTTGATGCGCAAGCCCCTCGGCGCGCGATGCGGCGTCCGGCGCAAGTTCGTGCACGGCCGACATGATCCTGGAACGCCCTCAGCGCTGCGTGCCGAAAAGGCCCGCCGGCTTGATCATCAGAACGATCGCCATGATGATGAAGATCACCGTGTTCGATGCCTCGGGGTAGAACACCTTGGTCAGGCCCTCGATCAGCCCGAGCGCGAAGCCGGTCACGATCGAGCCCATGATCGAGCCCATGCCTCCGATCACCACCACGGCGAACACAACGATGATGAGATCCGCACCCATAAGCGGATTGACCTGGTAGATCGGCGCCGCCATCACGCCCGCGAACGCGGCGAGGGCGACGCCGAAACCGTAGGTGAGCGTGATCATTCTCGGCACGTTGATGCCGAAAGCCTGCACCAGCTGCGGGTTCTCTGTAGCCGCGCGCAGGTACGCGCCGAGCCGGGTCTTCTCGATCACGAACCAGGTCGCGAGGCACACCACGATCGAGGCGAGAATGACCCATGCCCGGTAATTCGGCAGGAACATGAATCCGAGGTTGCGCCCGCCGGAAAGTTCCTGCGGCAGGGCATACGGAATTCCCGAGGTGCCGTATTCGTTGCGGAACAGCCCCTGGATGATGAGCGCCAAACCGAACGTGAGGAGCAACCCGTATAGATGGTCGAGCTTGTACAGCCTCGCGAGCATCAGCCGCTCGATGACCATGCCGATGGTTCCGACTGCGAGCGGCGCGATCGCGAGCGCCCACCAGTAACCGATTCCCAGCTTGGTCAAAAGGAAATAGGCGCAGAACGCGCCCATCATGTACTGGGCGCCGTGGGTAAAGTTGATGATGTTGAGCAACCCGAAAATCACCGCCAGCCCGAGCGAGAGCAGCGCATAGAACGAGCCGTTGATCAGCCCGATCAGCAGCTGGCCGAACAGCGCCTGAGTCGGGATTCCGAATATTTCCATGAGCGGCGCTTCAGCGTCCGCTCCGGCCCTATTTCACCAGCGGGCAACCGCCTTCGTTCAACGGCCGGAAAGCCTGATCGGCGGGGATGGTCGCGCGGATCTTGTAGTAATCGTAGGGACCCTTGGACTCCGAAGGCTTCTTCACCTCGACGAGATAAGCGGGATGAAGCTTTCGGCCGTCTGCGCGCACCGTGCCCTTGCCGAACAGCGGATCATCCGTGGGTAGCTCCTTCATCTTGGCGATCACCTTGGTGCCGTCGTCGGTCTTGCCCGCCTGAACTGCCTTGAGGTAGTGCGTGATCGCCGAGTACACCCCCGCCTGGACCATGGTCGGATACTTGCCGCTGTTGGCGGCGGCAAAGCGTTTGGCGAACGCCCGCGTCTGGTCGTTCAGATCCCAGTAGAAGGTCTCGGTGAAGATCAGCCCTTGAGCTTTGTCGAGGCCCAGGCCGTGGATGTCGGAGAGGAACACCAGCATACCGGCTAGGCTCTGTCCGCCTTTGACGATGCCGAACTCGGCCGCCTGCTTGATCGAGTTGGTGGTGTCACCACCGGCATTGGCGAGGCCGATGATCTTCGCCTTGGAGGCCTGTGCCTGGAGAAGGAACGAGGAAAAGTCCTGGGCGTTCAGGGGGTGCCGAACCTTGCCGAGGACCTTGCCGCCGTGCTTCAGCACCACGGCCTCGGTGTCACGCTCGAGGGCGAGTCCGAAAGCATAATCCGCCGTGATGAAATACCAGCTGTCGCCGCCGGTCTTCACGATGGCATTGCCCGTTCCGTTGGCGAGCATCCAGGTATCGTAAGTCCAGTGGATAGTGTTGGGCGAGCAGGCCTTCCCGGTAAGGTCGGAAGTCGCCGCGCCGGAGACCAGGAACGCTTTGCCTTTTTCGCGCGTGATCTGGCTTATCGCGAGCGCGATCGACGAGGTCGGCACGTCCACGATCACGTCCACCTTGTCGACGTCATACCACTGGCGCGCGATGCTCGAGCCGACGTCGGGTTTGTTGAGGTGGTCCGCCGAAACGAGCTCCACCTTCATGCCTTTCGCCGGAAAGTCCGCGATCGCCATGCGCGCAGCCACCACCGATCCGCCTCCCCCGATGTCCGAGTAAAGACTCGACATATCGGACAGCACGCCGATCTTGACGACGCCGTCCGAGATCTGCGCCTGGGCGAGCGAAGCGGCGAACGCGAGCGATACCGCCGCGAAGCAGCTGGGTTTGAAAAACATGGTGGCTCCTCTTCTGTTGGGGTTGTATTGGAACCGGGCTACACGCCCAGGTATTCGTGAACCTTGTCCAGTTTGGACTCTAGCTCGCTGTTCGGGATCATGTCCACCATCCGGCCGCCCTCCATGACGTAGTGCCGGTCCGCGACGCGCGAGGCGAACCGGAAATTCTGCTCGACGAGGAGGATGGTAAACCCTTCCGCCTTGAGCCGCGAGATGGTACGGCCTATCTGCTGAACGATCACCGGAGCGAGGCCTTCGGTCGGCTCGTCCAGAAGCAGCAGCCGCGCCCCGGTGCGCAGAATGCGGCCGATCGCGAGCATCTGCTGCTCGCCGCCGGAGAGCTTCGTGCCCTGGCTCGCGAGACGCTCCTTCAGGTTGGGAAAGAGCTCGAACACCTGCTCCACCGTGAGGCCGCCCGCGCGGACCGCGGGCGGGAGCAAGAGGTTCTCTTGGACGTTCAGGCTTGCGAAGATGCCGCGCTCCTCGGGGCAGAATGCGACGCCGAGCCGGGCGATGCGTGATGACGTGAGAGCGATCGTCTCGGCGCCTTCGAACCGGACCGAGCCTTTGCGACGCGCCACCATTCCCATGATCGATTTCAGCGTAGTGGTCTTGCCCGCGCCGTTGCGCCCGAGCAGCGTCACCACTTCGCCGCGCGGCACCTCGAACTCGACGCCGTGGAGAATGTGCGACTCGCCGTACCAGGCGTTCAAGCCACGGATCGAGAGCAGGGGCGCGTCAGGCATGCTCGGAACCCAGGTAGGCCTTGATCACCTCCGGATGAGCGGACACCGTCCGGTAGTCGCCCTCGGCGATGATCTCGCCGCGCGAGAGCACCGTAATGTGATCCGAGAGGTTCTCCACGACGCCGAGGTTGTGCTCGACCATGAGCACGGTGCGGTTGGCGGCGACGCGCCGAATGAGCGCCGCGATGCGCTCCACGTCCGCGTGCGCCATGCCGGCCGTGGGCTCGTCGAGGAGCATCATTTCCGGATCGAGTGCGAGCGTGGTCGCGATCTCGAGCGCGCGCTTGCGCCCGTAGGGCAGCTCCACCGCGATCGACTCTTCGAACGCCGACAGGCCCACCGCGTCCAGCAGCTCGCGCGCGCGCGAATTCAGGTCGCGCAGACTCCGGTCGGTTCGCCAGAAATCGAATGAGCGGCCGCGCTTGCGCTGCAGCGCGATGCGCACATTCTCCAGGACCGTGAGATGCGGAAACACCGCGGAAATCTGGAAA
>VBCH01000094.1 GCA_005884455.1 Betaproteobacteria bacterium | reverse complement strand
TACTACGAGCCGGCGCGCGCCGCGCCGACCGAGGAAGTGATCGAGGTGTGCCGGCCGCTCACGGCGAGCAAAGGCATCTACTGCACGCACATGCGCGACGAGGGCGACCGCGTCGTCGATTCGCTCGAGGAGACCTTCCGCATCGGGCGCGAGCTCGGCGTGCAGGTGGTGGTCTCGCACCACAAGCTGGTCGGCAGCCCGAACCACGGCCGCTCGGCCGAGACCCTGCCGATCATCGAGAAGGCCATGCGCTCGCAGAAGATCGGCCTAGACTGCTATCCCTACTGCGCCTCGTCCACGATCCTCTCCGCGAGCCGCCTCGGGGTTGCGTCGAAGGTGCTGGTGACCTGGTCGAAGCCGCATCCGGAATTCGCGGGAATGGAGCTGACGGAAATCGCTTCGAAGCTCCTGCTGTCGATCCCCGCTGCTGTTGAAAACTGGGACATTACTCCAGAGGTTTGAACCTGTTCCCGCTGGAGACCGCGGTGCACAAGATGACCGGCCTCACGGCGAAGACCTTCGGGCTTGCGGACCGGGGCGTCCTGAAGCAGGGTTTCGCCGCGGACATCGTCGTGTTCGATGAAAATGAAATCGACGAAGCGGCGAGCTTCGCGAAACCTATTCAGCGCGCGAAAGGCATCGACACGGTGATCGTCAACGGCGCCGTGGTCTGGCGCGAGGGGAAGCCGACCGGCGCGCGGCCTGGGCGCGTGCTCGCGCGCACCGCGTGAACATCAAGGCCAATAGGTCAAGAACCAGCCGACCAGCGCCAGCGCAGGCTCGGCCGACTAGAGGAGAGAAACCCATGCGCAAACTGCTGGCTGTCGCGTTTTCCGCCTGCGCCGTGCTCATTGCCGGCGGCGCTCCGGCGCAGTCGTATCCGGTCAAGCCCGTGAAACTGATCGTGACCTATCCCCCGGGCGGCAGCTCGGACCTGATGGCGCGGGTCTTCGGCCAGAAGCTCGGCGAAGTGTGGGGGCAGACCGTCATCATCGAGAGCAAACCGGGCGCGGCCGGCTCGATCGGAATGGATTTTGCGGCCAAGCAGGCGCCCGACGGCTACAGCTTCGTCGTCGGCAACATCGGACCGGCCGCGGTGAATCCGCTGCTCTCCAAGGTGCCCTACGACATCCAGCGCGATTTCGTCGCCATATCGCTCATTTCGACCGGCCCGAACATCCTGATCGTGCATCCTGATGTGCCAGCGAAGTCTCTGCGCGAGCTGACCGAGCACGCCAAGTCGAGCTCGGGCAAGCTCAACTACGGCACCAGCGGGCCCGGGAGCATCTCGCATCTTGCCGGCGCGATGTATACGAACCTCACCGGCGTGAAGGCGACCGAAGTTCCCTACAAGGGCGGGATACTCGGCGTGCAGGATCTGGTCGCCGGGCACATCCAGTACATCTTTTCCGATTCGCTGCCGGCGATGCAGTTCATCAAGGCCGGAAGAGCGCGCGCCCTTTGCGTGACCGGAGCCGAGCGCAGCCCGATCATGCCCGAGCTTCCGCCCTGCGCGGAAGCTGTGCCGGGCCTCGTCGCGGTGAACTGGTGGGGCGTGTTCATGCCCGCCGGAACGCCCAAGGCCATCACCGACAAGTTCCACGCGGACCTCGTCAAGGCGATGCAGGACGCGGAGGTCAAAAAGAAATTCGCCGATCTGGGAGTCGAGGCGGTCTACAGCACTCCGGAGCAGTTCGTCGCGTTCATGAAATCCGAAACGGCGAAGTACGCGAAGCTCATCAGGGAAGCGGGAATCAAGGTGGAGTGAAACGAACGCGCCGCGGCCATCAGCGGCGCGAGGGTTTCTTTCGCTTGCGCGGGTTTCCCGCCATTTTCTCCAGCACCGCGCACACGGCGCCCGTGTCTTCCTTTCCCAGGCCCATCGCCATCGCGGCGTTGTAGATCGGCGCGCTCGCAGCAAAAAGCGGCGTCGGGCAGTCGAGCTCGCGGGCGAAGTCGCCGATGATGGTCATGTCCTTCTGCCAGACCTCGTTCTTCATCGTGGCTTCTGAATAGTCGCCTTTCACCATCATCGGGCCGCGCACTTGCAGCATCCGCGAGCTGCCCGCGCCATCCGAGACGACTTTGAGCACGAGCGCAGGATCCAGGCCGGCTCTCATTCCCAGTACCATCGCCTCCGCCGCGGCGACGTTGTGGATCGCGACCAGCAGGTTAGCGACGAATTTGATCTTCGAACCGGCACCGAACGCGCCGACGTAATAGTTCGCTCGCGTGAAGCCCTGAAGCACCGGGACGGTCTTGCGGTACGCGGCGCGATCGCCGCTCACGTAGATGATCAGGTCCTTGACGCGCGCCTGGGCGCCCGTGCCGCTCAAGGGGCAGTCGAGCAGGATCACCCCCCGCCGCGCGAGCGCGCGGCACGCTGCCTCCTTCACCGAGATGGGCAGTGTGCTTGTTTCGATCAGGATCGTTCCACGCGCAGCTGACTCAAGAAGGTCGGCGGCGACCTGGAACAGCGCGTCCGCGGATGGAAGCGAAGTCACGATTATTCCCGAACGCCGTGCGACCTCGCGCGGGCTTCGTGCCGCAATGCCGCCTGAGCGCTTGTGCTCGGCGCGCCGGCGCGGCACGACGTCGAAGCCAACGACGCGAAATCCCGCTCGCGTGAGATTCGCCGACATCGCCGAGCCCATGATTCCGAGGCCGATCATCCCCACCGTTTGCGGCTTCATCGCTTCCTCTTTTTCTGTTGGTCCGCTGACAAATACGCTACCATTCTCGCTCAAAAAAGGAGGCGGAGTGGCGGGCCCGGCATCGAATTTGCTGGTCGGAGTTGACATCGGCGGCACGTTCACCGACTGCGTAGTACTCGACCGGGCCGGCCGTATCACCGCGACCAAGGCGCCCTCGACGCCGGGCAATTTCGCCGAAGGCATGCTCGCCGCGATGCGCGTGGCGGCCGAGCGGCTCGGACTCTCGTTCGAACGGTTCTGCAGCGAGATCGCGGTGCTCACCCACGGCACCACGGTCGGCACGAACGCGCTGATCCAGAGAAAGGGCGCGCGCGTCGGCCTGATCACGACTCGGGGCCACGAGGACGCCATCCACATCATGCGCGGCTCGCGCGGCGTTTCGTCGCGTGACATTCTCAAAGTGGTCCACTTTCCCTCGAGCCAGAAGCCCGTGCCCATCGTGCCGAAGCGCCTGATCGAGGGCGTGTCGGAGCGCGTCGACTGCTTCGGCGAGGTGGTCGTGCCCCTGAACGAGTCCGAAGCCGAGTCCGCGGTCGAGCGCCTGGTCGAAGCCGGCGCCGAGGCGATCGGCGTCTGTTTTCTCTGGTCGTTCAAGTATCCGCGGCACGAGCAGCGCGTGAAAGAGATGATCGGCAGGATCGCGCCGAATCTGTTCGTCTCCTGCTCGACCGATATCGCGCCCAAGTGGGGCGAGTACGAGCGCGTCACCGCGACCGCGCTGAACGCCTACATCGGGCCGGTGATGGCGAAATACCTGGGCAACCTGGACGGGCAGCTGAAAAAATCGGGCTACCGCCAGCCGCTGCAGATCACGCAGTGCGGCGGCGGCTCGATCTCGGTGGATCGCGCGATCGAGTCGCCGCTCTTGACGCTCGACTCGGGCCCCGTGTCCGGCGTGACCGGCTCGCTCTACCTCGGCAAGGTCATGCAGATTCCGAACATCATCACCACCGACATGGGCGGAACCTCGTTCGACGTCGGGATCATCTACGGCGGGCAGCCCGCCTACTCCTTCGTTTCCAACGTCGCGCAGTACGAATATTTCCTGCCCAAAGTCGACATCCAGGCGATCGGCTCGGGTGGCGGGTCGCTCGCGCGCGTCGATGCGGCCGCGAAGACGCTCGCGGTGGGACCTGAGTCGGCGGGCGCCGATCCCGGGCCGGTCTGCTACGGCAAGGGCGGCACGATCGCGACGGTCACCGACGCGGACGTCGTGCTCGGAACCATCAATCCGGACAATTTTCTCGGCGGGCGCATCAAGCTCGACAAGAAAAAGGCCGTCGACTCGGTGCAGCGCATCGCCTCGGCGCTCGGCCTTTCGCTCATGGAAGCCGCGAGCGGCATCGCCAGGATCGCCGAGTTCAAGATGGCCGACATCATCCGCAAGACGACCGTCGAGAAGGGCTTCGATCCGCGCGACTTCGTTCTCTTCGCGTTCGGCGGCGCGGGCCCGGCGCACGCGGGCGTGTTCGCCCGCGAGCTCGGGGTGCAAAAAGTAATCGTCCCGCAGAAGGAAATCGCCTCGACCTGGTGCGCGTTCGGCGCGGCCTCGGCCGATATCCTGCACGTCTATGAGCAGGTCGACATCCAGGCGAGCCCGTTCGACGCGGCGCGCGTGAACGCCTCGCTCGAGGCCCTGGAGAAAAGGGCGAGCGAGCAGATGGACCGCGACGGCATCGCCGCGCCGCGGCGGCACTATCAGGTCTCGCTCGACATGCGCCACAAGGGCCAGATCAACGAAGTCGAGGTGATGCTGCCGGAGAAGCGCGTCAGCGGCTCGCTCTGGGGACGGCTGCACCAGCGCTTCTATGCGCGCTACGAGCAGCTGTACGGGAGCGGTTCGTCCTACGGCGAGGCACGCCTGGAGATCGTGACGCTGCGCCTGCGCGCCACGGCCGCGACTCCGCGGCCGAAGCTCTCGAGGACGAAAAGACTCTCGGCGAAAATCGATTCGAAGGCCGGGCGCGGCAAGCGCCAGATCTACTGGTCCGATCTTAAGAAGACGGCGGCCACGCCGATTTACGACGGCGCCTTCCTTGTTCCGGGGAACGCGGTCAGGGGCCCGGCCGTCATCGAGACGACCGACACCACGGTCGTCGTGCACCCGGGCCGATCGCTGAAAGTCGACGTGTTCGGGAATTTCGAAATCAATTTCGGGAAATAAAGCCATGCCCAAAGTGAGCGAAATGAAAGACGCCGTCTTCGACGGCAGGAACAGGGGATATGTGCCACCAAAGAAGCTTTCCATCTCGCCCAAGCTCAAGCTGCATCGAAAGGGCGCGAAAAGCATCGACCCGATCACTTACGAGGTGATACGGCACAGCCTTTGGCACGTGAACGAGGAGCACGGGACCACGATCCAGCGCCTCTCCGGGTCGCCGGTGGCGATGTACGCCCTCGATCTCAATCCGTCCATCCTCACCGAGGACGGCGAGTTCGTCTACTTCGGGCCTTACATGCAGTACATGTCGGGCGTCACCGACACGCAGGTGAAGTGGGTCCTCGAATACCGCAGCGACAACCCCGGCATTCGCGAGGGCGACATGTTCCTCGCCAACGACCCCTGGGTGGGCGCGGCGCACCAGCAGGACGTGATGCTGATCTGCCCGGTGTTCTGGAAGGGGGAGCTGTTCTGCTGGGTGACCAATTGCCTGCACCAGTACGACTTGGGCGGCATCACGCCGTCTTCGTTCTGCGGCTCGGCGGAGAACGCGTTCGAGGAAGCCATCTGCATCCCCCCGGTGAAGATCGTCGAGGGGAACGAGATACGCCGCGACATCGAGGAGCTGTATCTGAGGGCTTCGCGCAAGCCCGAGGCGGTCGCGCTTGATTTCCGGGCGCAGCTCGCCGGCAACATCACCGCGCGCGACCGGGTGCTCGCGCTCATCGGGCGCTACGGCCCCGAGGTGGTGAAGGGCGTGATGCGCAAGATCCTCGACAACGGCGAGCGCGCCTTCCTCGACAAGTTGAAGCGCCTGCCCGACGGCGTGTGGCGCGAGCGCAGCTACGTCGAATGCTGCCGGCCGGGCGACCGTCGCACGCATCAGGTCATGCTGACGCTGCGGAAGAAGGGTTCGAGCCTTATTTTCGAGAACGAAGGCACGGCGCCCCAGGACGGCGCGATGAACGCGACCTACTCGGGCTGGCGCGGCGCGATCATGGTGGCGTTCAACCAGCTGCTTTGCTGGGACCAGTATTTCTCGATCGGCGGGGCGTTGCGCCACGTCGAGTTCGATCCGACCCCGGGGAC
>VBCH01000093.1 GCA_005884455.1 Betaproteobacteria bacterium | reverse complement strand
CCTGATCGACCGCCTGTCGGCCCTGATGATGGTGGTGGTGACCTTCGTTTCGCTGATGGTCCACGTCTACACCGTCGGGTACATGGCCGACGATCCCGGTTACCAGCGTTTCTTCGCTTACATCGCCCTGTTCACCTTCTCGATGCTGATGCTGGTGATGGCGAACAATTTCCTGCAGCTTTTCTTCGGCTGGGAGGCGGTAGGCCTCGTTTCGTATCTTCTCATCGGCTTCTGGTATACGCGGCCGAGCGCGATCTACGCGAACCTGAAGGCGTTCCTCGTCAACCGGGTCGGCGATTTCGGCTTCCTCCTCGCGGTGGCGCTCGTGCTCGCATACTTCGGCACGCTCGACTACGCAGCGGTTTTCTCCCGGGCCCCGGCGATGGCGGGAGCCACGATCGAGCTCGTACCCGGGGCGTCATGCCTGCTCGTCTCGACGATCTGCATCGGGCTATTCGTCGGCGCGATGGGCAAGTCGGCGCAGTTTCCCCTGCACGTGTGGCTGCCCGACTCGATGGAGGGGCCCACGCCGATTTCGGCCCTGATCCACGCCGCCACCATGGTGACGGCGGGCATCTTCATGGTGGCGCGGATGTCGCCCCTTTTCGAGCTCTCCGAGACGGCGCTGTCCCTCGTGCTCGTGATCGGCGGGATCACCGCCTTTTTCATGGCCCTGATCGCGGTCGTCCAGTACGACATCAAGCGCGTAGTGGCGTATTCGACCCTTTCCCAGCTCGGATACATGACCGTGGCGCTCGGAGCGTCGGCGTATTCCGCGGCGATCTTCCACCTCATGACCCACGCGTTCTTCAAGGCCCTCCTTTTCCTCGGCGCGGGCTCGGTCATCATCGCCCTGCACCACGAGCAGGACATGCGCAAGATGGGCGGATTGTGGAAACACATGCCATGGACCTACGCCACGGTCCTGATCGGCGCGATCGCGAGCGCGGGCGTGCCGGGGTTCGCCGGCTTTTTTTCCAAGGACGCGATTATCGAGGCGGCGCATCTCTCGAAGACTCCCGGCGCCGGCTTCGCGTGGCTCGCGGTGACGGCCTGCGTGTTCGTGACCGCCTTCTACACCTTCCGCCTGGTGTTCTACGCGTTTCACGGCAAGGAGCGCTTCGAGCCGCACGATCATGCCCCGCACGAGTCCCCTGCGGTGGTCACCGTGCCGCTGGTGCTCCTCGCCATTCCCTCGATCTGCGCAGGGTGGCTGATCGGGCCGGTGCTGTTCGGCGACTACTTCGGGGGATCGATTTCGATTGCGCCTTCGCACCCGGGCCTGCGCGAAATGGCCGGGGAATTCCACGGCGTGCTGGCGATGATGTCTCACGCGGTCAAGACGATCCCGTTCTGGCTGACCATGGCCGGAATCGCCGCGGCCTGGTACCTCTACATCCTCAAGCCCGAGTTGCACGTCAGGCTGCGGCAAAGAGCCGGGGTGCTCGTCACCGTCCTCGAGGAGAAATACGGCTTCGACCGTTTCTACGACTGGTTCTTCGCCGGGGGCGTGCGCAGGTTCGGCAACGGCCTGTGGAGATTCGGCGACGTGACCGTGATCGACGGGCTGATGGTGAACGGCTCGGCACGCCTCGTCGCGTGGTTCGCCGGGGTGGTGCGCCTGGTCCAGTCCGGATTCATCTACCACTACGCGTTCTCCATGATCATCGGCGTTTCCATGCTGCTCACGTACTTCATCTTTTTCAGAGGGACGCTCGTCCCGTAAAAAGAGATGCCTTCTCACTGGCTCAGCCTCGCCGTCTGGGTCCCGATCGTCGCGGGCCTCATCGTCCTCGCCGTCGGCGACAGGAATCCGCGCGAAGCAAGGGCGATCTCGCTTCTCGGAGCGCTCGTCGGCTTTCTCGTGACGATTCCGCTCGTCACCGGCTTCCAGACGGGAACGAGCGCCATGCAGTTCGTGGAGCTCGTGCCCTGGATTCCGCGCTTCAACGTCAACTACCACCTCGGCGTCGACGGCATTTCGGTCCTGTTCATCCTGCTGAACAGCTTCATCACCGTGCTGGTTGTGCTCGCCGGCTGGGAGGTGATCCGCAGCAGAGTCGCCCAGTACATGGCGGCGTTCCTGGTCATGTCGGGACTTCTGAACGGCAGCTTCGCGGCCCTCGACGCCGTGCTCTTCTACGTCTTCTTCGAGGCGACGCTGATCCCCATGTATCTGGTCATCGGCGTCTGGGGCGGGCCCAGCCGTGTCTACGCGGCGGTGAAATTCTTCTTGTACACCCTATTAGGGTCGCTCCTGATGCTGATCGCCTTTCTTTACCTCTACCAGAAATCGGGGGGCAGCTTTTCGGTCCTCGATTACCACAAGCTGCCGCTGCCCTTGAACGCGCAGATCCTGCTCTTCATAGCGTTCCTTATGGCGTTCGCTGTGAAGGTGCCAATGTGGCCCGTGCACACCTGGCTGCCGGACGCTCACGTCGAGGCGCCGACCGGGGGTTCGGCGGTGCTGGCGGCGATCCTTCTGAAGCTCGGCGCGTACGGCTTCGTCCGCTTTTCGCTCCCCATCCTGCCGGACGCGAGCCATTACCTCGCGGGTTTCATGATCACGCTGTCGCTCATCGCCATCATTTACATCGGCCTCGTGGCGCTCGTACAGACCGACATGAAGAAGCTGATCGCGTACTCGTCCATCTCGCACATGGGCTTCGTGACCCTGGGCTTCTTCATCTTCAACGCCTACGGCATGGAAGGGGGCCTCGTGCAAATGATCTCGCACGGATTCGTCTCCGCGGCCCTGTTCCTGTGCGTGGGCGTGCTGTACGACCGGATGCATTCGCGCAACATCGCCGACTACGGCGGCGTCGTGAACACCATGCCGCGGTTCGCCGCGCTGATGATGCTATTCGCGATGGCGAACTGCGGGCTGCCCGCGACGAGCGGCTTCGTCGGCGAGTTCATGGTGATCATGGGCGCGATGAAGTTCAATTTCTGGATTGCGTTCCTTGCCGGAACGACGCTCGTCTTCGGCGCGGCCTACACGCTGTGGATGTACAAGCGCGTGATCTTCGGCGAGTTGGCGAACCGGCACGTTGCGGAGCTCACCGATGCCAATACGCGCGAGCTCCTGGTCCTGGGCCTGCTCGCGATCGCGGTGTTGTGGCTGGGCCTGCATCCCGCTCCCTTCACCGAGATCATGCACGCCTCCGTGAACGAGCTGCTCAGGCACCTGGCGGTAAGCAAGCTGTGAAGGGCAAGGAGAAATGCTGACCCGCCTCCCCATCATGCTGCTCGCGTATCCGGAGATCTTCCTGCTCGCGGCCGCGTGCGCGATCCTCGTGATCGACCTTTATCTGAAGGACGCGACGCGCTGGATCACCTACGCGTTGTCGCTCGTCGCGCTGCTCGGCTGTGCGGTCCTCACGACGATCGTCACCGGCATGACCGGCGGGCAGCTCGCCACGACCTTCAACGGCATGTTCGTCTCCGACATGATGGCCAGCACGCTCAAGATGTTCACGTACATCGCGGTGGCGCTGTGCCTGGTGTACTCGCGCGTCTACATGGCCGAGCGCGGCCTGTACCGCGGCGAGTACTTCGCGCTGGCGCTGTTCGCGACGCTGGGGATGATGGTGATGATCTCCGCGGCCCACTTTCTCACGTTGTACCTAGGCCTGGAGCTCATGTCGCTGTGCCTGTATTCCCTGGTGGCCCTCGACCGCGATTCCGCGGTCTCGAGCGAAGCGGCGATGAAGTACTTCGTGCTGGGCGCGATCGCGTCGGGGCTGCTGCTCTACGGGATGTCGATGATCTACGGCGCCACGGGCACGCTCGAGATCACCGAGGTCGCCGGAAGGGCGGCCCGCATCCTTCAGAGCGACCATCCTTCCAAGGCCGTGCTCGCGTTCGGGCTGGTGTTCGTCGTCTCGGGGCTCGCGTTCAAAGTGGGCGTGGTGCCGTTCCACATGTGGATCCCCGACGTGTACCACGGCGCGCCCTCGGCCGTGACGCTCTTCATCAGCACAGGACCCAAGCTCGCGGCGTTCGCGATGGCGATCCGGCTGCTGGTGAACGCTCTGCAGCCGCTTTCGGGCGACACGCCGCAGTTCCAGAGCGGCTGGCAGGACATGCTCGTCGTTCTTTCGGTGCTGTCCATGGCGATCGGGAACCTCGCCGCGATCGCGCAGAGCAACATCAAGCGCATGCTCGCCTATTCGACCATCTCGCACATGGGCTTTATGCTGCTCGGGCTGCTATCGGGAATCGTGGGCGGCAATGCGCTGTCGGCGGCGGACGCCTGGAGCTCGGCCATGTTCTACGCGGTCGTCTACGTGCTGATGAGCCTGGGGTCGTTCGGCATGGTGGTTCTCCTTTCGCGCGCCGGCTTCGAGGCCGAGCGAATCGAGGATTTCAAGGGGCTGAACGCGCGCAGCCCCTGGTTTGCGTTCATCATGCTGCTCCTGATGTTCTCCCTCGCCGGCGTTCCGCCCACCGTCGGTTTCTACGCGAAGCTCTCGGTGCTCCAGGCGGTGCTCGGGGCCGGGCGCGTGTGGCTCGCGGTAGTCGCAGTCCTGTTCGCACTGGTAGGGACGTTCTACTACATCCGCATCGTCAAGCTCATGTATTTCGACGAGCCGCAGGATGCGGGACGGATCGATGCCAAGCTCGATGTGGGCGTCCTCCTGTCGGCGAACGGGCTTGCGGTGCTCGTGCTGGGCATCCTGCCGCAGCCGCTCATGCAGCTGTGCTTCTACGCGATCAAAGGCCTGTGAGCGGAGCCTGCGGGACGTGAAGGACCTGAGCGAGCGCCGGCTTTCGAGCAAGCTGGTCTACGACGGCAAGCTGCTCAAGGTGCGCAGCGACACGGTGCGGCTGCCCGACGGGGGAACCGCCGAGCGCGAGTTCATCGAGCATCCGGGAGCGGTCGCGGTGATTGCGCTCACCGACGCGGGCGAGCTCGTGATGGAGCGCCAGTACCGCTATCCGCTCGGGCGCGACATGATCGAAATCCCGGCGGGCAAGATCGATGCTGGCGAAGATCCGCTCGCGAGCGCCCGGCGCGAGCTCAAAGAGGAGACCGGCTACACCGCCGCGCAATGGCTCCACGTGGCGACGATCAACATCGCGATCGCGTATTCGAACGAGCGGATCGAGATCTACCTCGCGAAGGAACTCAAGCACGAGGGCGCGAAGCTCGACGAAGAGGAGTTCCTCGATGTGTTCACGCTGCCGCTCGCCACGGCGCTCGCCTGGGTGCGCGAGGGGAAGATCACGGACTCCAAGACCGTCGCGGGATTGTTCTGGGCCGAAAAGGTGCTCGGCGGAGAGTGGGCGGAGCGCCCTAAAACCGATATCTGAATTCGATCCCGCTTTCGCGGGTCCAGTTTGCGGGCTCGAGACCGGCCCGGCCCAGCCCGATCGGCTGCACGTCGGAATCCTTGATGTTCCAGTAATGCCACCAGGCGCCGAACGCGAAGTGATCCCTTTCGAGCATCAGGTAAAAGCGATGCCCGCTGCCGTGCTCCTGGGTGTTGGTCACGTCGCTGAAGCCGAGGTTCGCGTCGCTCAAC
>VBCH01000005.1 GCA_005884455.1 Betaproteobacteria bacterium | reverse complement strand
TTGGCGAGATACTGCTCGACCGCGTGATAGGGCACGCCCGCCATCTTGATCGGGGCGCCGGCGGAAGCCCCGCGCGTCGTGAGCGTGAGGTCGAGCAGGCGCGAGGCGCGCTCGGCGTCGTCGTAGAACATCTCGTAGAAATCGCCCATGCGGTAGAAGAGCAGGATGTCCGGGTGCTGCGCCTTGAGGCGCAGGTACTGCTGCATCATCGCAGTGGTACCTGGAAGATCGGGCGACGGCGTTTGATTTCCCGTGCTGCCGCTTGAGGTTGCGGAATGTCGGCGTTCCATCTCGATCATCAGTCCCTGTGGCGCGCAGACATGTTGCAGTAGGTCAGGGGATCTCGCAAGCCAACTCAGACAATTTTTACGCTCGAAGGGCGAGTGTTGGAGTGATTCCCAACAACGTGTGATTTGTTGGTATAATGTCCAACATGCCTAGCGAGCTGTTGCTCGACGAGCGTCATGTGTTGAGCGAGGCGGTGTTTGCGGAGCTCGTGGTCTGGAGAGTACCCGTGCCGGTTCGCGGCTCCGCACATGAGTTTCGGTACCGGCTTGCCCTCGTCGTTGACGGAAAGTGCGTGCTGCGCTACGACAACGAGGCCGGCAAGGGTGATCACAAACATTTCGGCGATGCGCAGCAGCGCTATCGCTTCAAGAATGCAGAGCAGTTGGTGGTCGATTTCTGGGCTGATGTTGACGAGGTATTGAGATGAAAACCGTGACTCTTTCCCTGGCGACGCGCGAGACGGTGACGCGGCGTGCGGTCGATGCGTTCTCCGGCAAGCGGCGCGGAGCGCATATCTCGTTTGCCTCAACCGACCTTTTGTGGAAGGTGCTGACCGCCAAGCGGTGGGAACTGCTCAAGGCCATGACCGGGGGCGGATCGCTGACGCTGCGCGAGGCGGCGCGTCGCTCAGGGCGAGACGTAAAGGCGGTTCATGGTGACGTGCACGCTTTGCTTGCCGCAGGCGTGCTACGAAAGAACGCGGATGGAAAGATCGAGTTTCCTTTCGACGCAGTACATGTCGATTTCATGCTCGAGGCTGCGTAAGGCCTGAACCGGTGACAACAGGAAAAAGGAGCGACCCAATGACGTAGCTATCCCCCCAAAGGAGGCTCGTCATGTCACGTACTTATCGCCGCCGCGGGCAGCGCCACGAATATCGCTGGGTGCTGCTCGATTGGAAGTGGAGGAATGTCATTCTGGTTTCTGTCCCCATCGATGCGCGATCGAAGGAAGGACGACGCGCACTAGCGCGTTTTCACTCCGACGTCGAATCGACAACCCGCAGCGGTGCGCCGCGTTGGTACCGGCGCACCTTCGATCACCGCCTGCGCACGCTCAATTGCAGGGAGCTTCGCCGCTGGCTCGACGATCCCGGCTACGACCCGGTATTTCAGGCACGACACCTCCATAGCGCCAACTGGAGCTGGTGGTGACTCAAGTTCGACTTGGTATAGGTCGCAGTGTAGGTCGTGCTTATTGTGGTGTTTTCTCATAGAGAAAAGACAGTGCTGCATCATGGGAGTCGTACCTGGAAGGTCTTCCGACGGACGTGGGTTTCCCTCGTTGCTTTCTGGGGTTGGAAGATTCGGCCGATCCATCTGACTCACTAGTACTTGTTGGGTGCTGCAGTCGCTATGTTAGCTGGGCTTCTGCGAGGATGCTGGCATTAAATACGCGCGAATAAGTGGACAAAATCCTGCGGCCCTGAGGATCGCCGCGCGCGCGTGCCTCCTTCCGCTGCTATAATCGTTTCGATCGGGCGTAGTGCAGCCTGGTAGCGTACCTGCACGGGGTGCAGGCGGTCGCGAGTTCGAATCTCGCCGCCCCGGCTTGGCGCCCCGCAAGAGAAGCGCTGTCCAATCCCTCGATCCCGCTTCCGCTACCCCAGCGCCTCCACTTGGGAGCTACGACGCAGTCTGCGGATGTCATCGTGATCGGCGCGGGTGCCGCGGGCCTCGCGGCCGCCGACGAGCTCGCACGCAGAGGCCGCCACGCGTTGGTCCTCGAGGCGCGCGAACGCGTCGGGGGGCGCTGCTGGACGCGGCGCATGCCCGGCCTCGAGATCCCCGTCGAGCTCGGCGCCGAGTTCGTCCATGGCGAAGCGAAGGTCACGCATGCGCTGCTCAAGAAAGCGGGCTTGAGCGTCGTCGATTCCGTGCGCGAGCAGCGTTTTCTCGACCACGGGCGCCTGCGCTCCATCGACGGATTCATGGAAGCGCGGCGCGCCGCCAGGCTGGCGGCCGACCTCGACCGCGACGTCTCGTTCGCTGCTTTTCTTGCACGGCTGCGGCTGCCGGCGAGGACCAAGGACTTCGCGCGCATGATGGTGGAGGGGTTCGATGCGGCGGATCCGTGGCGCGTGAGTACGCGCTCGATCGCGGAGGAATGGAGCGGCGGCGAGCTCGGCGACTCGCAGCCTCGGCCGCAGAGGGGCTACGGCGCGTTGCTCGGATGGCTGGCGAATGCGATCGTCGCGAACGGCGGCGAGCTGCGGCTCGGCGCCCTGGTGAGCAACGTGCGATGGAAGCCGGGCGCGGTCATGGTGAGCGGCAAGTTCCTGGGCGAGCGCTTTACGGCGCGAGCGAAACACGCGATCGTCACGCTGCCCCTCGGCGTGCTGCAGGCCGGGCCGCTGCGCTTTCCGGAAAAGCGCGCCGCGCTGCGCAAGCTGGCCTCCGGTCCGGTCATCAGAGTGGCGATGCGCTTTCACCGTCCGTTCTGGGAAAAGCGCGCGCCTGGCGTCGCCTTCTTTCATTCCTCGGCCGCGCCGTTTCCCACGTGCTGGACGCCGCTGCCGATGCGTGCGCCGCTGCTCACGGCGTGGGCGGGCGGACCGAAGGCGGCGCGGCTAACAGGGTCGCCGGTCCGCAAGCTCGTCGACGCGGCGCTCACCTCCGTCGAATCGCTATTCGGCAACGGCCCGCGCGCGCTGCTCGCTGCGGCATACGTCCAGGACTGGATGCACGATCCGTATTCGCGCGGCGCCTACAGCTACGTGCTTGTCGGCGGCATGGGCGCGCGCGAAGAATTGGCGGCGCCGCTCGCGGGGACGGTGTTCTTCGCCGGCGAAGCCACCGAGAGCGAAGAGGCGGGCACCGTTGCCGCCGCTCTGAGAAGCGGCGTGCGCGCCGCGCGCGAAGCGCTCGGCTGAATTCATTCGCCCGGCAATTCCGCGTCTTTCGCCTTCCGCATCCTCACGAACACGTAGTAGGAGACGGCGTCCCAAGCGTTGTGGATGCCGATGAAGAGCAGCAGCAGGGTCGCCGCTCCGACGCAGATCAGGGCTTCGTGGGCGTGGGTGCGCGCCGCGAGCGCCGAGAGCGCGAGCACGGCGTACGCGGCCAACGGCAACAGAGAATGAAACAACCAGTCCTCGAGATCGGGCCGGTACGCCGTCTGCAGCCGGACGCGCCGCGCTACGAGGACGGTGTACGCTGCGCCGCTCAAGCCCACGAGCCCCCAAAGCGTCGAAACGGCGGCGACGCCTTGCCAGGGAACGCGCAGAACCGCCGCGACGAGCAACACGGTGCTGAAATGGACGATGGTCGGCGTGGCGAACGCGGCGCTGGCCTCCGGCGCGCTCAGGTGCGGTTTTTCCGCGATCAGCGTCAGGACGACGAACTGCAGGCCGATCAGGGCGGCCACGCCCCCGCCGACGATGACGTAGAAACTCTCCCATTCGGCAAGCTCTGGCATGTCATCACCTCTTCCAATCAGTGCAGGTAACAGTATAGGTCGCCAACGGAGATGAACCAATCAACTCAAAACCTATACCGACACGGTCATTCGCGCAGCGAGATAGGTTCGTGCGTTTCTATGGAACGAATCACCGCCTCGAAGGCAATGACGGTCTGAAGCATCTGTGCTTGGGAAATGGGGAAGGCCGCGCGGCCGTCGATCGCATCGGCGAAGGCTTCTAGTTCGGCGCGCAGCGAGTCCACCGGATCCAGTAATACTCGCCTCGGCGCTTCGCCGCTTTTCCTCAAGATCAGCTCCGTTTCGCCAAGCACCTCGACCGAGCCCTCGCTGCCGAATGCATGCACTCGCCAGAAAAGCGGCGTCGCGCGCACGGTTGCGAGCAGGCCGCTCGTACCGTCGGCAAATTCAAGCAGTGCGGATGCCGTGTCCAGCGGAGCCGGCGACGGCTTGCGCTCGCTGAGCAGGGCATGCACCCAGCGTACGGAACCGGCCACACTGATCAGCGCATCGAGCGCATGCAGTCCGGCGCCCGTCATGCCTCCGCCTGGAGATTCCTCTGGATCAGTGCGCCAACCGCCGAGCACGTTGTTCGAATTTTCGTTGCTGTTATGGGCCTCGATATGCAGAAGCTTGCCGATTGCTCCCGTCTCCACGGTGCGCTTGAGCGCCTGCATCGCCGGCCACCATCGGCGGTTATGTCCCACTCCGAGCACGACATCCGCACGCCGGCAGGCATCGATCATCCTGGCAGCGTCGGACGCCTTGAGCGCAAGTGGCTTTTCGCAGAATACCGGTTTGCCGGCGCGCGCTGCGGCGATGACCTGATCGGGGTGCAGGGAATGCGGCGTTGCCAGAACGATCGCCCCCACTTCCGCGTCGGCGAGCGCATCTGCATAGTCCGCGCCGAGCGCAAGGTCGTGCTTGGCGGCGAAATCACGCGCGGTGTCTATCGCGACATCGACCGCGCGGACGAAACGCAGGCGCTTGTTGTTGCCCTGCATCGCCGCGACGAAGCTCCGCCCCCACCTGCCCAGTCCGACGATTGCGGCCGGGATCATGAAATGCAGCTCGCCCGGACGATGGTCACTGGCGCCTTCACGACCAGACTACTCCGGTTGGATGCCTGCTTCGCGGACTTCGCGGGTCCATTTCGCGATTTCCCGCGTGATGAAATCGGCAAACTCCTCGGGTGCCATCGGCGCCGGCTCGAGGCCCAAACCGCCGAGCCGCGCCCTTACGTCGGGCTTGGCGAGGATTGCGGCTACGACATCGTGGAGCTTCGCCACCACGGCGGGCGGCGTTCCGGCGGGCGCCACCAAGCCGTACCAGATGCGGGTTTCGAAACCCGGAAACATCTCGGCGATCGCAGGAATCTCGGGCGCGAGCGGGGTGCGCACCGGGGACGTGACGCCAAGGCCCTTCATCTTGCCGCCCCGAATCTGCGGCACCGATACGGCGAAGTCACCGAAGGTGAAATCCAGCTGGCCGCCCAGCACGTCGGTGATTGCGAGCGGGACACCCTTGTACGGGACATCCAGGGTCTTGAAACCCGCGGCTGACCTCAGCTTGGCGATGGACACGATCGTGGCGGCCGAGCCGTAGCCCGCGTTGAGGCCATGCGGCTTGGTCTTCGCATGGGCGATGAAATCCGTAAGATTGTTGGCCGGGAAATCCGAGCGCACGAGCAACACCATCGAGGTCGTGATCAGGCGCACGATCGGCGCGAAGTCCTTGACTGGATCGAAGGGCAATTTCTTGAACAGGGCAACGTTCGCGGCGTGCGGCGTATTGGTGGTCAGCAGGATCGTATAGCCGTCGGGCGCGGCGCGCGCCACTTCGGCGGTGCCGACGTTGGCGAGAGCGCCGGCGCGGTTGTCCACGATGACTGTCTGGCCGAGCGATTCTTGCATTTGCTGCGCGACGATCCGGCCGACCTGGTCGGGAGAGCTGCCGGGTCCATAGGGCACGACCAGCTTGACGATGTGGTTGGGGTAGGCTTGCCCCGCCGCAGTGCCTGCGACGGCTGCGAGCAGCACGGCGGCCAGAATTTTATTCAGGGCGGGTATCATGGTTTTCCCCCAGCTCAGTCCTCCGCATTCCGCATTCTGACAAATACGTGGTAGGCGATGGCGTCCCAGGCACGACTACGTAAAAGCTGTCCCATTCGGCGAACTCCGACATGTCTTCACCTCATCTGGTTGTGGGTCTTCCCTATTTGCCGAACCGCTCGAAACGATACGCCAGTTCCGGACCTCCCTGGCTTTCGTAAGCGAGCTGGGCCACGAGCATGGTGAACGGCTCGGTATAGCGGGCGATCCGCAAAGGCCCGGCGTCCACCGGATCGAAGCCGACGTCGCGGATCAGGCCGGCGGCCACTTCCTTGCCGCGCCGGTCGTCGCCGCAGTACAGCAGGCTCGGCCGCTTCGCCTTGCGCCTCGCTTCATAGACGTCGAAGAACACTTCGCTCGGGACGGTCCCGAATGCCGCCACGAGGCGAGCTTTGGGAATTCTTTTCGCCAGCTCCTCCGCGCCGGACGAGGTATGGGCCACGACGAGCTCGGTGTTGTCCTCGTTCATCGGCATCGAGCAGGTCACGACGACCTTTCCCGACAGGTCGCCCGCCTGTTTCAGAACATCGTCGAACCGCAGCCAGTGCACGGCGAGCAAGACCGCGTCCGCGTCCTGCGCCGCCTCGCGCGGCGTCCCGGCGCGCGCGCTGCCGCCCGCTGCGCGTGCGAGCCGCTTCAGCTTCTGCTCGCTGCGGGCGTAGCTGAACACCACCTCGTGTCCCGCTCGGGCGAAGAGCGTTCCGAGCTTGGCGCCCATCAAGCCTGAACCGAGAATGCCAATTCGCATGGTGCTCTCCCGTTGCTCTGGAATGTTGTCGCCGTGAAAAATGATAATGGGACTTGCCGGATCTTCTCAACGGGTTTATGTTGGGGAGCGCTCCGATCTCATTAGCACGCAGCGAGGCATCCCGTGGAAGAACACAGCAAAGACACATCCGTACTCGCCCATATCGAACGCCTGGTGGCCGAAGAGCACCGGCTTTTCGGGCAGAAGGCCCTCGATCCCGAAGGCAGCAAGCGTCTCGCCGACGTGCAGGTCGAATTGGACCAGTGCTGGGACCTGTTGCGGCAGCGGCGAGCGTTGCGCGAAACCGGAGGTGACCCGTCGCAGGCGCATGCGCGGCCGCCCGAGGTGGTCAAGAAATACCTCGGCTGAAATGAGCGCCGAGCCCTACCGCTCCGCGACGCTCGAGGCGCGCCGCGCGCAGATGTTCCCGGTCCTCGCGGACGAGGAGTTGGCGCGCCTGCGGCGGTTCGGTGAGCCGCGCCGCTACGCGGACGGCGAGTGCCTGTTCGAGACCGGCAAGACCAGCCCGGGTATGTTCGTCGTGCTCTCGGGCATGCTGCGCATCACCGGCCGCGACGGGCACGGGCGCGATCTCCTCATCGCCGAGCTCTCCGCGGGAGGATTTTCGGGCGAAATCGGACAGCTCTCGGGCCGGCGCGCGCTCGCGGACGGCGTCGCGGCCGGCGCCGTCGAGGCGCTCCTCGTCGTCCCCGAGCAGCTGCGTGCGCTCCTCGTCGCCGAAGCCGATCTCGGCGAGGAGATCATGCGCGCGCTGATCCTGCGCCGCGTGGGCCTGATCGAGATGGGCGCCGGCGGCCCGGTGCTGATCGGCGCGCCTTCGTCCCCGGACGTGGCGAGGCTGCGCAACTTCCTCGCCCGCAACGGCATCCCGCACCTGGTCTTCGATCCGGCCAAGGACCCGGATGCACATGCCTTCATCGAGCGCTACGCTCCTAGAGCTGAGGACATGCCGCTCGTCGCGTGCCCCGACGGATCGGTGCTGCGCAATCCCGGGGAGAACGAGCTCGCGAGGTGCATCGGCATGCTCGACGCCGCCGATGCGGAGCGCGTGCACGACGTCGCCGTCGTCGGCGCGGGCCCCGCAGGGCTCGCGACCGCGGTCTACGCGGCCTCCGAAGGCCTCTCGGTGCTCGTCGTCGACGCGCTCTCCTTCGGCGGGCAGGCCGGAGCGAGCGCGCGCATCGAGAACTATCTCGGCTTCCCCACCGGCATCTCGGGCCAGGCGCTCGCCGGGCGTGCGTATACGCAGGCGCAGAAGTTCGGCGCGCGCATGCTGATACCGGTCGAGGCGGTGCGCCTGGACTGCGGCAGGCCGCAGGAGCGCGATCCGCTGGCGCTCGAGCTCGCCGACGCGCGCACCGTGCGCAGCCGCACGCTGGTCGTCGCCACCGGCGCGCGCTATCGCCGTCCGGACTGCGCCGATCTGAAGGCGCTCGAAGGGCGGGGCGTCTGGTACTGGGCCTCGCCCATCGAGGCGAAGATGTGCGCGGGGCAGGAGGTGGCGCTCGTCGGCGGCGGCAACTCCGCGGGACAGGCCGCGGTGTTTCTCGCCGGGCACGTCGCGAAGGTATGGATGCTGGTGCGCGGCGCGGGGCTCGCCGCGAGCATGTCCAGATACCTGATCGACCGCATCGCCGCGATCCCCAACATCGAGCTGCGCACCCGGACCGAGATCGTCGAGCTGAAAGGCTCGCGCGAATCCGGCGTCGAATCGGTGCGCTGGCGCCACCGCGACTCGGGAGCCGAGGAAACCCGCGCGATCCGCAACGTGTTCCTTTTTCTCGGCGCCGATCCGGCGACCGGGTGGCTGAAGGATTGCGGCGTCGCCTTCGACGACAAGGGATTCGTCAGGACCGGCGGCGGGCGCCTGCCCCTCGAGACCAGCGTGCCCGGCGTGTTCGCGATCGGCGACGTGCGCGCGGGATCGGTCAAGCGGGTCGGCGGCGCGATCGGCGAGGGCGCCGCAGTGGTCGCGCAGATCCACGCGTTTCTTGCGTCGGAGAATGCCGGGGTGGAGGCTCGGGCGGCTTAGCGTGGTGAGTTCCCGGCGTGTCCCACCTCCTCGAACCCGCCGCTAGCGGCCGCGCCAAGTGCCGCGGTTGCGCTCAAGCCATCCAGCGTGGAGAGCTGCGCTTCGGCGAGCGCCTGCCCAATCCATTCGGGGAGGGCGAGATGACGCTGTGGTTCCATCCCGCGTGCGCGGCCTACAAGCGGCCGGAGCCGCTGCTTCAGGCCCTGGTGGAAACGTCCGCGAACGTGCCCGATCGGGAGAGCCTCGAGGGCGCGGCGCGCGCGAGCCTGGCGCAGCGGCGCCTACCGCGGATCGACGGCGCCCAGCGCTCGCCGGGCGCTCAGGCGAAATGCCGCAGCTGCCGCGAGCCCATCGCGCGCGGGAGCTGGCGCATCCGGCTCGTCTTCTACGAAGAGGGGCGCTTCGTTCCGGGAGGTTTCGTGCACCTCGACTGCCGCAAGGCGTACTTCGAGACCGACGACGTCTGGGATCGGGTGCTCCGCTTCAGCCGCGACTTGAGCGCTGACGAGCGCGAGGAATTGAGGCGCGCGTGCGACGCCGGTCCGATCAAAAGATGAGACCGACGCCGACCAGGTTCCATCCGTCGTTGGACGCGTCCTTGCTGATCCCGAGCTTGCGTCCGTGCGAATGGTGCCGGTATTCGACGAAGACCCGGCTCGAGAGATCGTACCCGAGCGAAACGTCGAAGTCCCAGTGCGTGCCGTTGAGGTCGTTTACCTCGTCGATCCAGACTGCGCCCAGTCCGGCCCGCCACTTCGAATAAGTCCACACGTGGTCGATGCCGGCGAAGTAGTGGGCCTTGCTCGACTCGACCTGCGACTCGCGCGCCCAGAATCCGAGCCGCGCGCCCCAGGCGCCGCCGTAGCGGGCGGAAACCAGCGTGGAACCGCGCGCGTGGACGAAGTCACCGGAGACGGACAAGCGCAATTCCGCCCGGGTTTCGTCCAGCGCATGGGACGGCGTGCTGAGGAGCAGCCCCACGCCCAGCAACAAGCCGCTGATCGCCGCGCGGCCCGCAGCGACGGAAACCCTCGAAGGATTCGAGTACCTCACAGGCCGCCTTCCGCATCTTGGGATCAGCTTTCCGGGTTCACGAGCTCATGCCGTCGGCCTACGACCACACTCCGCCGAGCGCCTTGAACAGGTCGGCGATCGCCGCCCGCTGCGAGCGCAGCGCGTCGATGCGGTTCTGCTCGGCGGCGAGCAGGTTGCGCTCCGCATCGAGCACCTCGAGCTGTCCGGTCATGCCGTTCTGGTAGCGAAGGCGCGCAAACCGCAGCGTGGTCCTCAACGCCGTGACGCGCTCGCTCTCGGCTTCGAGACGCTCGCGCGCCTTGGCCTGCGCCACGAGCGCGTCGCGCACGTCGCGGAACGCGTTCTGGATCGCGAGCTGGTACTGCGCGAGCGCCTGGCGCTCGCGCGCACCGGCGGCCTGCACCTGTGCGTCGATGCGCCCGCCCGCGTAGATCGGCTGGCCCGCCGCGAGCGCGGCCTGCCAGATTCCAGCGGGCCCGGTGAACAAGTCGGACAGCGCCACGCTCTCGCTGCCGAGATAGCCGGTGAGTGAGAGCGTGGGGAAGTAGGCCGCGCGCGCCACTGCGACGCGGGCGTTCGCGGCGATGAGCGTCTGCTCGGCCTGAACCAGATCCGGCCGGCGCAGCAGCAGGTCCGAGGGCAGGCCTGCCGGGACGACGATCGCAACCGTCCGGTCTTCGGGGTCGCTTCCCGCTTCGAGCGCGCCTTCGTAGATCGCTCTCGGGCTCTTGCCGAGCAGCACGGCGAGGGCGTTTTCCTGCTGCGCGCGCTGCAGTTCGAGGACTGGCAGCAGCGCACGTTCGGCCGCGACGTCCGCCTGGAGCTGGCGGTAATCGAATTCGGAGATGTCGCCCACGTCGAAGCGCCGCTTTTGCATGCCGAGCGCCTCGCTGCGGGCGGCGAGCGAGCGCCGGGTGGCGTCGAGCTGCCCGTCGAACGCGCGCAACGCGAAATAGGCCTGCGCCACGTCCGAGGTCAGGGTGATGAGCACGGTCTCGCGCGCGGCTTCGGTCGCGAGGAGGTCGGCGCGCGCGGCCTGCGTCGCGTTGCGCAGCCGTCCCCACAGATCGATCTCGTAGGAGACGCCCACCGTTGCCCGAGTGTTGTTGAACTCGGGATTGACGTCCGGCGACAGCGGCACCGGGCCGCGCTGCGAGACGCGCGTGCGGCTGCGGTTCGCGCCGGCGCTGACTTGCGGCCGCTGGTCGGCCGAGGTCGCCGAAAGCGCCGCGCGCGCTTCGTCGACCCGCGCGATCGCGAGCATGACGTTCGCATTGTGGGCGAGCGCCTCGTCGACGAGGCGGTCGAGCACCGGGTCGCCGTACACCTTCCACCAGCGCGCGTCCCGGGCCTGCACGCCGTCGGCCGGCGCATCGCGCCAGCCCGCGGGCAGGTCGACCGCAGGTTTCGTGTAGTCCGGCTTCAGGCCGGCGCAGCCGGCAAGGAGCAAGGCGAATCCGAGAATCGAGAGCTTACGCATTGCCGTCCTCCGTTTTCAGCGGAACATGGTGCGGAATACCGGTCGTCTGGTGCGTGTGTTCGTGTTCGATCTCGGTGCGCAATTCCGACGCGGTGCGGCGCTCCGAGAGCCTGCGGTCGGTGATGAGCTTGAAGAACAGTGGAACGAAGAAGATCGCGAGGAACGTCGCCGCCAGCATCCCGCCCATGACACCCGTACCGACGGAACGCCGCGCGCCCGCGCCGGCTCCCGCCGAGATCGCGAGAGGCAGCACGCCGAAGATGAATGCAAGCGAGGTCATCAGGATGGGACGGAAGCGCAGCCGCGCCGCTTCCAGCGCCGCCGCCGCGGTCGACAGGCCCTCCTGGTGCTTCAGCACCGCGTACTCGACGATCAGGATGGCGTTCTTCGCGGCGAGACCGAGCAGCGTCACCAGCCCGATCTGGAAATACACGTCGTTGGTGAATCCGCGCAGCCACACCGCAGCGAGCGCACCGAAGGTGCCGAACGGCAGCGCCAGCAGAACCGACAGCGGAAGCGACCATTTTTCGTACTGCGCGGCGAGGATCAGGAACACCATGAGGGCGGCAAGCGCAAGCGCTATGCCCGCAGTGCCGCTCGATCTCTTCTCCTGGAACGAAGCTCCGCCCCAGTCGTAGCTGAAGTCCGGCGGCAGCGCTTCGCTCGCGACCCTTTCCACGGCCTGGATCGCCTGGCCGGAGGAGACCCCGGGCGCGCCTTGCCCGATCAGCTTCACCGCGGGCAGGTTGTTGAAGCGGTCGAGCGAGTCCGGGCCCGAGGAATAGCGGATGTTGGCGAGCGCGTTGAGCGGCACCATCTCTCCCTTCTGGGACCGCACGTAAATGTCGCCGATCGAGTCGGGGCGTTTGCGGTAGTCGGGCTCGGCCGACATCAGCACCTGCCAGGTGCGTCCGTACTTGTTGAAGTCGTTGACATAATAGGTGCCGGAGGTCGCGGCAAGCGTCCCGTAGAGGGCGTCGATCGGCACGCCGAGCGCCCTGGCCTTGTCGCGATCCAGGTCCACGTAGAGCTGCGGCACGCTCGCGCGCCAGAAGGTGTTGACGAAACCGAGCTGCGGCTCCTTGCCGACACGCGCGAGGAACTGCTGCAGCACCTCGGCGCTGCGTTTCGGCCCGCCTTCGCCGCGATTCTGAATGTAGAACTCGAAGCCTCCCGCGGTGCCTAGGCCGAAGATCGGCGGCGGGTTGAAGGCGAGCACCAACGCCTCCTTGATGGGCGCGGTCTTCATGAAGAGCTCGCCGACCAGCTGCGAGGCGGTGACGGAGCGCTCGTCCCAGTGTTTCTGCGTGACGAAGATCGTCGCCGCGTTGTTGCGGTAGCCGCCGCCGATGAAGTCGAAGCCGGTGAACGCGATCGCGTTTTCGTTTGCCGGGTTGGACCGGATCGCCTCGACCACTTCGGCCACCACGCGGTCGGTGCGCTCGAGCGATGCGCCATCGGGCAGGATCACTGCGGCGATGTAGTAGCCCTGATCTTCCTCCGGCACCAGGCTCCCCGGCGTGATGCGCCATAACCCGGCGGCGAGCGCAACCATCCCCACGAACAGCGCCACCCCGATCCCGCCGCGCCGGATCATCCACGTAACGCCGTCGGTGTAGTGTCCGGTCACGCGGTGGAACCAGTCGTTGAACCAGGTGAAAAAGGGCCATGGCTGCTTGTGCTCGCGCCTCAGGATCAGCACGCACAAGGCCGGCGTGACGGTGAGCGCCACGGCTCCCGAGATCACCACCGCGATGGAGATGGTGACGGCGAACTGGCGGTAGAGCTCGCCCGTGAGGCCGCCCAGGAACGCGATGGGCACGAACACCGCGCACAGCACCAGCACGATGGCGATGATCGGACTGGTCACCTCGGTCATCGCCTTGACGGCGGCTTCGCGCGCGTCCAGGTGCTCCTCGTGCATGATGCGTTCGACGTTCTCGAGCACCACGATGGCGTCGTCAACGACGATGCCGATCGCGAGCACCATGCCGAACAAGGTGAGCGTGTTGATCGAATAGCCGAGCAGATAGAGCCCTGCGAAGGTGCCGATCAGGGAGACCGGCACCGCGGCGAACGGGATCAAGGTCGCGCGCCAGTTCTGGAGAAAGAGAAAGACCACGAGGAAGACGAGCAGCATTGCCTCGGCGAGCGTCTTCAGCACTTCACGGATCGAGACCTCGACGAAGCGGGTCGTGTCGTACGGAACCGAGTAGGTGAGTCCGTCGGGAAAGCGCGCAGAAAGCGTCTGCACGGTCTTCTTGACGCTGTTCGAGACGTCGAGCGCATTGGCCCCGGGCTGCAGGAAAACGCCGACCAGCACCGCCTCCTTGCCGTTGACCCGGCCGATAAAATCATAGTCCTTCGAGCCCAGCTCGACGCGCGCGACGTCCTTCAGGCGCAGCGCCGAGCCGTCCGGATTGGCGCGCACGATGATGTTCTCGAACTCGCCCGGATCGGCGAGCCGGCCCTTGGTGGTGATCGTATAGACGAGTTCCTGCGGGCCGCCGGCGGGCGTCTGCCCGATTTTTCCCGCCGCGAACTGCGCGTTCTGCTCGTTCAGAGCCGCGATCAGATCCGCGGTCGTCAGCCGCAACTGCGTCAGGCGGTCGGGCTTGACCCAGATCCGCATCGCGTAATCCTTGGCCCCGAAGATCTGCACGTTGGTCGTGCCGGGAATGCGCTTCACCACGTCGAGCACGTTCATCGTGATGTGGTTGCTGATGTACAGATCGTCGTAGCGCCCGTCGGGCGAGTAGAACGCGGCCACCAGGAGGAACGACGAGGAACTCTTTTCCACCGTGACCCCGAGCCGGCGCACGTCTGCGGGAAGCCGCGGCTCGACCTGCCTGACGCGGTTGTTGATGCTGACCGTAGCCTGGTCAATGTCGGTGCCGATATCGAAGGTCACGTGAATCTGCACCTGGCCGTTCGAGGTGGAGGTCGAGCTCATGTAGATCATGTGCTCGACTCCGTTGATCTGGTTCTCCAGCGGCGCCGCCACCGTTTGCTCGATCACGCCGGCCGAGGCGCCCGGGTAGTTCGCCGTGACGGTCACGACCGGCGGCGCGATTTCGGGATACTGGGCGATCGGAAGGTTGCGCATCGCCGCGAGGCCGGCGATCACGATGAAGATCGAGAGCACCGCCGCGAAGATCGGGCGATCTATGAAAAAACGAGAAAACATGTCGAAGCTCCCTTACTTTTGCGCGACGACGGGAGCGCGGCCTTCGGCCTTGGGCATCCCGCTCTTCGCGGCGTTGGTTTCCCGCGGCTGCAATTCCGCGATAGCCACGGGCGCGCCCGGGCCGATTTTCATCACGCCGTCGACGATCACCTTGTCGCCGGCGTTGAGGCCCGCCGTGACGATCCAGGCATCGCCCTGCCAGGCGCCCAGCTCGACCGGCCGGGGCTCGGCCTTGCTTTCGGCGTTGACGACATAGACGAACTTGCCCTTGGGGCCTTCGAGCACCGCGCGTTGCGGCACAAGGACCGCAGCAGGCCGCTCGGCGCCTTTCAAGGTCACGCGCACGAACTGGCCGGGGTGCAGGAAGCCCGCGGGATTGGGCAGCTCGGCGCGTGCCTCGCTGGTGCTCGTTGTGCCCGAGACCCGCACATCGGTGAAGTTGGGTTTGCCGGTTTCGCTGTATATGCTCCCGTCGGCGAGCTTAACCGTCACCTCGAACCGCCCGTCACGGGGAAGGACGAGGCGTCCCGCGTCAGCCTCGCGGGCGAGCCGGACGCGCTCCTCGTCGGAGACGCTGAACAAGACGTAGATCGGGTCGATCTGCGACACCGTGGTGAGCAGCACGTCCGGGCCGGATACGTAGTTCCCTTCGGAACGCTGCGCGCGGCTGGCGATGCCGGCAATCGGTGCCTCGACCCGGGTGTAGCCGAGGTTCAGCCGTGCATCCGCGAGATTGGCGCGCGCGGTCTTCACCTCGGCCTCGGCCACCTGCTCCGCCGAAGCCGCGTCGTCGAAATCCTTCTGGCTTGCGGCCTTGATTTCGAACAGCGGCTTGAGGCGAGCGCTGTTGCGCTTCGCCTGCGCGAGTTTCGCCTCGGCGCTGGCGAGCGCGGCTTCGGCGCGTGCAGCGGCCACCTCGAAGGGCGCCGGATCGATGGTGAACATCGACTGCCCCTGCGCGACCGGCGCGCCTTCGCGATAGTTGCGTTTCAGGACGATGCCCGTCACGCGCGCGCGCACCTCGACCTCGCGCGAGCCTGCCGTCTGGCCGACGTATTCGAAGGTCGCCGGCACCGATTGCGGCTGCACCGTTACCACCGCGACTTCCGGCGGCCGCATGCCTGCATGCGGTTGGGAATTGGCCGGCTCGCATCCGGATAGCAGCGCGGCAACCGCAGCGACGGACAGTGCCGCAGCGGCGGTCAAATAGGAGTCCCTGATTTTCATGATCTTGCTTCCTTTCAGTTGGAGCGGGTGTGAGCCGCGTTAGGTATTGATCGACGCGGGCCGCGCGTCGTTATGGCGATTCTTGTTCGAAAGAGAATCGATCAGGCCTTCGATGCCGTGGTTGCGGACTTCTTCGGCGAACGTGTCGCGATAAGTGGCCGCGAGGCTCGCGCCGCTGATCTTGACGTCGTACACCTTCCATCCCGAGGCGGTCTTCTCCATGTCGTAGTCGATCGAAACCGCCTGAGTCCCCGATTGCCTGACCTCCGATCTGACTGTGACTTGCATGTCGCCGGGCTGGGCGCGCAAGGGCTTGAACTCGAGCACCTGGTCGCGGAAGCTGGCGAGCGCGCTGGAATACGTGCGCACGAGAAGCGTCCTGAATTCCCGAACGAGCTGCTCGCGCTGCTCGGGGCTGGCGCGCCGCCAGTTGGCACCCATCGCGATCCGGGTCGTGTGCGCGAAATCGAAGTGGGGCAGGATCTTCGCCTCGACGAGGCTCGCGATCTTTTTCGGATTTCCGGCCTGGATGTCCTTGTCCTGGCGGATCGCGGCGAGCACGTCCGCCGAGATGGTCTTGACGAGCGCGTCCGGCGTCAGTTCCTCCGCGGGGGAAGCCGGCGCAGCAAGCGCGAGTACGAGAGCCGCGGTCTTGAGAGTGTTGCGCATGTTCAAATCCTTCTGCTAAAAACCATTGAGCACTGAGTGCAGTGGCCGCCGATCCTGCGCCGGGGCTGCTGACAACGTTGTGTCAGGAGCATGCTTTCCACGTCGGTTGCGGCCGCGTTTTTCGGCGATGGCCGAGCCACCAGAGAATCGGCGCGCCGATCAGAGCGCCGGGCAACAGCAGGATCGCTCCCAGGACCAGCCCGCTTTTGAGAAAATTACGCAACAAGGTGCTCATGGCCGATCTCCGTTTGAGTCTCGGATCACGCGAACTCGCGCGCCACTTCTTCCGATTGCGCCTTGGCGGACGCCATCGCGTTCTTGAGGGCCGCTTCACCCATCGCCACGCCTTCGACGCGCACCACGTGCACGTTCGTGATACCGATGAATCCGAGGACCGCGCGAAGGTAGGACTCCTGGAAGTCGAGCTGCTTCGCGGCCCCTTCGGAATAGACGCCGCCGCGCGCGAGCACGACGACGGCCTTCTTGCCCTTCAACAGTCCTTCTGGGCCTTTTTCGCTGTAGGAAAACGTGCGCCCGGGACGCACGATATGGTCGATCCATGCCTTCAGGCTGGAAGGCAGGCCGAAGTTGTAAATCGGAGCTGCAAGCACGACGACGTCGGCGGCGTCGAGCTCGTCCACCAGCGCGTCCGATAACGCGAGGGCTTTCTCTTCTGCCGGGCTGCGTTTTTCCGGCGGCAGGACTCGGCCGGTACCGAACGCTTCGCCGACGTGCGGCAAGGGTTCTTTTGCCACATCGCGCACGACCACCTTCGCGCCGGGGTGACGCGCTTTCAGGTCGTCGACGATATGGCCGGCGAATTGATGCGAATACGACTTCCAGCCGCGCGGGCTGCTCAAGACAAACAAAATGTTATTCACGCTGTTCTCCTGGAATAGGTGATCTCTCGATCGTTGAAGAAAGGTTTGCCGATTAAGATTCTTATCTGCACTTTTCATATATGTACTATTCAGCTAAAAAAAAGGGCTACTTGATCGCCGACAGGACGCGCTCGAGCGTGCCGCGGTCGACGCCTGAAATCGTCTTGCTGAACTCCGCCTGCACCTTCTCGACCTCGCGCACGCCCGCGGCATAGCGTTCCTTGCCGAGCGGGGTCACGGCGGCCCTCACCGCGCGGCGATCCTCGGGATCTTCCACGCGGCGCACGAGCCCG
>VBCH01000004.1 GCA_005884455.1 Betaproteobacteria bacterium | reverse complement strand
GTCCATACCCGCCGCCCCCGGGCGTCTCGATCACGAAGCTGTCCCCGGAATTCACCTCGATCTGATCACATCCTTCCAACTCGACGACCTCGCCGCCCGCGCGGTGCACCCAGTTGCGCCCCGTCTTGCCGGATGAGCCGCCCGCCATGCCGTACGGCGCGATCCGCCTGTGCCCGGAGAGAATCGCGGCGGTCATCGGCTCCAGAAAGCGCACGCGGCGAATCGCGCCGTCTCCTCCGCGCCAGCGCCCCGCGCCGCCGCTCCCGCGTCGGATCTCGAAACTTTCGAGGACCACTGGGAAGCGCCACTCGAGCACCTCCGGGTCGGTCAGGCGCGAGTTGGTCATGTGAGTCTGGACCACGTCTGCTCCTTCGAATCCGTCGCCGGCTCCGGATCCTCCCGCGACCGTTTCGTAATACTGGACCTTTTCGTCGCCGAAAGTGAAGTTGTTCATCGTGCCGCAGGAAGCCGCCATCACGCCGAGCGCGCCGTAGAGGGCGTCGGTTACGCACTGCGAGGTCTCGACATTGCCGGCGACCACTGCTGCGGGATAACGCGGCCGCAGCATCGAGCCCTCCGGGATGATCACCTCGAGAGGCTTCAGGCAGCCCGCGTTCATCGGAATCTCGTCGTCGACGAGAGTGCGGAAAACGTAGAGCACCGCCGCCATGCATACCGCCGCGGGCGCATTGAAATTGTCCGGCAGCTGGGGCGAGGTGCCGGTAAAGTCGATCGTCGCGCCGCGCGTGTCGCGCCGAATGGTGATTTTCACCCGGATCACGCCGCCGTTGTCCATCGCGTAGCTGAAATCGCCGTCCTTCAACACGCCGATCACCCGCCGCACCGCTTCCTCCGCGTTGTCCTGCACGTGACTCATGTAGGCGTAGACGACATCGAGCCCGAAGTGCGCCACCATGCGCCGCAGCTCTTGCGAGCCTTTTTCGTTGGCGGCGATCATGGCGCGCAGGTCGGCCATGTTCTGCTGCACGTTGCGCGCGGGATAGGGCCCCCCGGACAGCAGCGCTGCGGTTTCGGCCTCGCGCAGGGCGCCCTCTTCCACCAGCAGGAAGTTGTCGATCAGCACGCCCTCCTCTTCCACCACCTTGCTGCGCGGCGGCATCGATCCGGGAGTGATGCCGCCGATGTCGGCATGATGGCCGCGCGAGCCGACGTAGAACAGGATCGCTTTCCCGGCACCGTCGAAAACGGGAGTGATGACCGTCACGTCCGGCAGGTGGGTGCCGCCGTTGTACGGCGCGTTCAACACGTAGACGTTGCCCGCTTTCATCCGGCCGCGGTTCGCTCCGATGACGGCGCGCACGCTCTCGCCCATCGACCCCAGGTGCACCGGCATGTGCGGCGCATTCGCGATGAGCTGTCCGTTCTGGTCAAACACCGCACAGGAAAAATCGAGCCGTTCCTTGATGTTGACCGAGTAGGCGGTGTTCGCGAGCCGCAGGCCCATCTGCTCGGCGATCGACATGTAGAGATTGTTGAAGACCTCGAGCATGACGGGGTCGACGCGGGTGCCGATCGCGCGGCTCTGCGGCCGCGCTTCCACGCGCTCGAGCACGAGGCGATCGGATCGCATCACTTCGGCGCGCCAGCCCGGTTCGACCACGGTCGTGGCGTTTTTCTCGGCGATGACCGCCGGGCCTGGAATCCCGTCTCCGGCCCCCAGCCGCTCGCGCACGAACACGGGGGCGCGATGCGCGCGGCCGCCGGTGTGCAGAGTCACCCAATGCGCCGGAGCGGCCGGGGCCGCACCGCGCGCATGGTCGCCCGCCGGCTCGGGCGGCACCACCGCCGCGCCGAAGGCTTCCACCGACACGGACTCGGCGATCAGCGCGCGGCCCGCCATCAGGAAGCTGTAGCGCCTCCTGTAGGCCGCTTCGAACGACTGCGTCATTTCGGCGACGCTGCCGAAGTTCACGATCAGCGCCGAATCGGTGCCGTCGTAACGCAGATGCACGCGGCGCACGACACTCAGCCGTTCCCGCGGCACGCCCTGGGTCACCAGCTCCTCTTGCGCCGACCGGGTCAGGTTCGCAAGCGCCTCTTCGAGGACCGCGAGCTTCTCCGGCTCGAGCTTGACCTCGACGGCCTCCTCGCGCATCGCCGTCGTATCGGCGAGCCCCATGCCATAGGCGGAAAGGACGCCCGCGAGCGGATGGATGAACACGCGCGTCATGCCGAGCGCGTCAGCGACCAGGCAGGCGTGCTGCCCAGCCGCACCGCCGAAGCAGCACAGCGTGTACTCGGTCACATCGTGGCCGCGCTGCACCGAGATCTTCTTGATGGCCTCGGCCATGTTGCCGACCGCGATCTCCACGAAGCCCTCCGCCACCTGCTCGGGGGTACGGGTGTCGCCGGTCGCGCGTCGGATCTCGTCGGAAAGAGCTGCGAATTTTTCGCGCGTGACTGTGTCGTCGAGCGGCTCATCGCCCCCGGGCCCGAACACCGCGGGAAAGAATTTCGGCTGGATTTTTCCGAGCATGAGGTTGCAGTCGGTGACCGTGAGCGGGCCGCCGCCGCGGTAGCTCGCCGGGCCCGGATCGGCGCCCGCCGAGTCCGGGCCGACGCGGTAGCGCGAGCCGTCGAAATGCAGGATCGAGCCGCCGCCCGCCGCCACGGTATGTATGCTCATCATCGGCGCGCGCATGCGCACGCCCGCGACCTGGGTCTCGAACGCGCGCTCCAGATCGCTCAACTGGGCGCCGGCGAAGTGCGAAACGTCGGTCGAGGTGCCGCCCATGTCGAAGCCGATGATCTTGTCGAACCCCGCGGCGAGGGAGGCGCGCACCGCGCCGACCACTCCGCCGGCGGGACCCGACAGGATGCTGTCCTTCCCGGCAAAGCGGCGCGCGTCGGTCAAGCCCCCGTTCGACTGCATGAACATGAGGCGCACGCCGCGCAGCTCCTTTGCGACCCCGTCGACGTACCTTCGCAGGATGGGAGACAGGTAGGCGTCCACCACCGTGGTGTCACCCCGCGACACGAGCTTCATCAGCGGGCTCACCTCGTGCGACACGGAAACCTGCGGGTAGCCGATCGCCCGGGCGAGCTCAGCGATTTTCTCCTCGTGCTCCCGATGCCGGTAACCGTGCATCAGCACGATCGCGGCCGAGCGATAGCCCTCGCGATACGCCGATTCGAGATCGCGCCGGGTCCGTTCGAGCTCGAGCGGAACCAATACATCGCCGCGGGCGCCGATGCGCTCCTCGACCTCGACGACTTTCGTATACAGAAGTTCCGGCAGGACGATGTGCCGGTCGAAGATGCGCGGCCGGTTCTGATAGGCGATGCGCAGCGCGTCGCGAAAGCCGCGCGTAATGAAGAGCACGGTGCGCTCGCCCTTGCGCTCCAGAAGCGCGTTGGTCGCGACGGTCGTGCCCATCTTCACGACCTCGATCTTTTCGCCGGGGATGGCCGCGCCGGAGGGGACTGCGAGCAGCTCGCGTATTCCGGCGATCGCGGCGTCGCGGTAGCGGCCGGGATTCTCGGAGAGCAGCTTGAGGGCGACGATGCTGCCGTCCGGGCGAAGGGCGACGACATCGGTAAACGTACCGCCGCGGTCGATCCAGAACTGCCACCTGGCCTCGCCGGCCGCCACTGCCGGATTCATTCGACCGGCTCGACCGCGAACGCCCGGGGCTTGTCGCCGCGTTGCCAGATTTCCCACATGGTCCTATAGGCCGACTCGATGTGGCGACGGAACCGGTCCGTGTCGAAGAGGGGTGCCGAGGCTCGATTGCGCTGAAGCCTCGCGCGCAGTTCTCCGAGGAGCCGGTCCCCGCGCGCCAGCTTCAGGGCTAAGGCCTGATACTCGTCCAGGCTGGCGGTTACCAGTTCCGTCAGTCCCACCGCGTGCAGCAGGCTGCCTGCCACCCGGCCTGCGAAGGTCGATCCCGCGCAAGTCAAGACGGGGAGTCCCGCCCACAGCATGTCGCTCGCGGTGCCGTGCCCGTTGTAGGGCAGGGTGTCCAGGTAAAGATCCGCCAGGCTGCAGCGCGCGCGGTATTCGGCCGCGCTCACCCGCGGCGCGAATACCAGCCTGCCCGGATGGACGCCTCGGATCCGCGCTTCTCTTCGCAGGTTCTCCGCTGCCGCGGCGTTATCCTCCAATATCCACAAAACGCTCCCCGGCACCCCCGTGAGAAGCCGCATCCAGACATCGAACATCGTCGGCAGGATCTTGTAGCTGTTGTTGAAGCAGCAAAAGACGAAGCCTTGCTCGGGCAACCCGGCCTCGATCCGGGTCGGCGTGCGCTCGGCGATCCTTCTCCTCGAATCGTTTGCCTGGTACGACCCGGGAAGGTAGACGATGCTCTCCGAGTAAAACGCTTGGTGCTCTTCGGGGAGAACGAACTTGTCCGCGATGACATAGTCGATCAGGTCGGCTCCCAGGGTCCCTGGATAGCCGAGATAAGCGGCCTGAATCGGGGCTGGCCGGTGCGCAAGGATGCCTGGCCGGGAATGTCGCGTGTAACCCATCAGGTCCACCGCGATGTCCACTTCCAGATCACGTAGCAGCCTCGCTGCGTCGAGATCTCCCCTGGCGCGGACATCGAGGAACTGGTCGAACCCCTGCGCGAGCCTCGCTCGCATCTCGCCCCCGTCATCGACTCCGAAGGAAGCGCCTATGACCTCGAACTTCGAGCGGTCGTGGCGCTCGAGGAGCTCCGCAATGCAGTACGCGACGGCGTGTTCCCGAAAATCTCCGGACAAGTAAGCTACCCGGATCCTGGAATGCTCGTATCGCTCTTCCTTCCACAGCCGCGATCGGTTGCCCCGTACCCTGTCTTCAAAAAAAAGCTCCGCGCACAGCTTCTGGTCCGTGGGGTCCGGCGAAACCGCGACCAGCGCAAACGGTTCGGTCACGGATTGCCTTTCCCGGACTCCGTTTCTCAGGTCTTCGATACGCGAGTCCAAGCCTTCCCAGCAACAGATCCCCAGTTCACTCCACACCAGGGCTCCCAGGGTGTACTTGTGGCCGGGGTGGATCGCCAGCGCTCTCTGCAAGGAGGCGATAGCCTCTTCATGACGCGAAAGCCCTTGAAGGGAAATACCGAGATTGTGGTGAGCTTCGGCCAAGTCAGGCCTGAGAAGAGTCGCCTTCTGAAAGTGCGCGACGGCCTCCTCCAGGCGACCGTACTCCTGGCAGGCCGCGCCCAGATGGACAAGCGCCTCGATGTAATCGGGCTTGATCGAGAGCGCCTTCTGGAGGCACGCGATCGCTTCGTCGAGACGCTGTTGTGTTCGAAAAATCATGCCGAGACCCGCATGCGCCTCGGCATAGTCGGGGTTGAGCGAGACCGCGCTTTGAAAACACGCCGCCGCCTCGTCAAGCCGGCCTTGCTTCTGAAGGGCGAACCCCAGGTTGTTGTGCACCTCGAAATCGTTTGGCGCGATTCGCAGCGCGTGCTCGTAGCTCGCCATTGCCTCATCGAAACGCCCCAGCTCCTTCAAAGCATGTCCGAGGTTATTGTGTGCCTGCGAAAGACCGGGCTGGAGCTCCATCGCTTTTTTGAAGCGTGGAATCGCCTCCTCGTACCGGCGGAGATTTGTCAGTGCATTTCCCAAATTGAGGTGCGTTCCCGCGGAGCGTGGGTCGCGTTCGACCGCCGCGGCGAGAACGGTCAAGGCTTCCTGGTGCCGGGATTGCTGCATCAGTGAAAGAGCGAGGAGGTTATACGCGTCGACAAAGTTTGGAAAAGCCTTTACCTCTCTCTCCAAAACCACTGCGGCTCGCGCGGGATCCCCCAAAGCGAGGTAGCAATAGCCGAGGTTGTAGCCGAGCCCTTCCGTGTGGACTTCGCGAAACACTTCGCTCAGAGGCCCTACGGCCTCCTGAAATCGGCGCTGTAGAAACAGGCTCGCGCCAAGGAGGCTCAACGACTCGCTGTCGCGCGGGTTCCGCCGCAGCGCGGCTCTGGCGAATTCCTCCGCCGGCCGGGGTTCGTTGCGCTCGATCGCCTTCCAGCCCGCGGCAAGCTGAGTGCGCTGTCTTTCGGCTTTTCCCATCAGCTGCATCCGATGGATAATGAGAACCTGGCTTGTCCCGCCCGGCTGAACCTGAAGTATCGCACACGCCCGTTCGCCAATGCCTGCTGAACAAGTTGACGCGGTGGTAATCGGCGCCGGCGTCGCGGGTCTTGCCATCGCCAGAGCGTTGGCGCTCGGCGGACGCGAAGTCATCGTGCTGGAGAGGGAGAGCACGATCGGAACGGGCACCAGCTCGCGCAACAGTGAGGTCATTCACGCGGGAATCTACTATCCCCCGGGGTCGCTCAAGGCGAAGCTGTGCGTGACGGGCCGGCGCGCGCTCTATCGTTTCCTCGCCGAGCGTGGCATTGCGCACCGGCGCTGCGGCAAGCTGATCGTCGCCACCGACCCGAACCAGGTTCCGGGCCTTGAAAGGCTCCATGCACAGGCCGAGGCCAGTGGCGTCGCCGATCTGCGCATGCTCGCAGGCCGCGAAGCTCGCGCGCTCGAGCCGCAGCTCGCCTGCGTCGCGGCGCTGGAGTCTCCGTCGACGGGCATCGTAGACAGCCACGCGTTCATGCTCGGATTGCGCGGCGAGGCCGAGGCCCACGGCGCCGCGATCGCGTTTCGAACCCCGCTCCTCGGCGGACGCATCTGCAACGGAGCAATCGAGCTGGAGGCGGGCGGCCGAGAGCGCGTGCGCCTGCTGGCGCGCGCCGTCGTGAACAGCGCCGGCCTGTTCGCCCAGGACGTTGCGCGAAGCATCGAGGGATTTCCCGCGGAGCGTATCCCGCCGACCCACTACTGCAAGGGCAATTACTTCAGCCTTTCGGGGCGCTCGCCGTTTTCCCGACTGGTCTACCCGGCGCCAGAGGCCGCCGGTCTCGGCGTGCACCTGACGCTCGACCTGGCCGGTCAAGCGCGTTTCGGTCCCGACGTCGAATGGGTCGAGCGAATCGACTATGACGTCGACCCCAAGCGCGCGGAGGTCTTCTACGGCGCCATACGCAACTATTGGCCGGGGCTGAAAGACGGTGCCTTGCAGCCCGCGTATTCCGGGATCCGGCCGAAAATGCGGCCGCGAGGCGAACCGGCGTGCGATTTCCTTATCCAGGGCCCTGCCGATCACGGCGTCGCGGGCCTCGTCAATCTCTTCGGCATCGAGTCTCCGGGCCTCACCGCATCGCTCGCGATCGGCGACGCCGTGCTCGAGCTTCTCCGCGATTGACGCACCCTTTCCCCTCTGACACACTCGATTGTCCCATCCAGAGGAGGTGTCCATGGCAACCCAAAGACTCGCAGTGGCGGCGTTGGCTCTCGCCCTGGCAAACAGCGTTGCGGTCGCGCAGACCCGGTGGGATCTGCCCGCCGCATACTCGCCCGGAAATTTCCACACCGAGAACCTGGTGCAGTTCGCCGACGACGTGGACAAGGCGAGCGGCGGCAGGCTCAAGATCACGGTGCACTCCAACGCCTCGCTCTTCAAGGCGCCCGAGATCAAGCGCGCCGTGCAAGGCGCCCAGGCCCAGGCCGGAGAAATCCTCCTGGTCAATTTCGAGAACGAGAACCCGCTGTTCGGCGTGGACGGCGTGCCCTTCCTTGCCACCAGCTACGCCGACTCGATGAAGCTGTACAAGGCCTCCAGGCCGGCGCTGGAAAAGCTTCTCGCCGCACAGGGCATCAAGCTGCTCTACACGGTCCCCTGGCCCCCGCAAGGCATCTTTTCGAAGAAGCCGATCAACAGCACCGCCGACATGAAGGGCCTCAAGTGGCGCGCCTACAGCCCCGCCACGGCGAGGATCGCCGAGCTGGTCAATGCACAGCCGGTGACGGTGCAGGCCGCCGAGCTTTCCCAGGCCATGGCCACGGGCGTGATCGATTCGATGATGACCTCCGGCTCCACCGGCTTCGATACCAAGACTTTCGAGTACATCAAGAATTTCTACGACACCCAGGCCTGGCTGCCCAAGAACGCGGTGATCGCCAACCAAAAGGCCTTCGACGCGCTCGACAAGCCGAGCCAGGACGCATTGCTACGGGCGGCGGCCGCGGCCGAGGCGCGCGGCTGGAAGGTGTCCGACGAGAAGACCCATTGGTACTACGAGCAGCTGCGCAAGAACGGCATGGTCATCCACAAGCCCAGCGCCCAGCTCACCGCGGATCTGAAGAAAGTGGGTGACGCGATGCTGCAGGACTGGCTGAAGAAGGCCGGCTCCGACGGGCAGGCCGTGATGGACGCCTATCGCAAGATGTAATGCGCCCGTTCCTCAACTTCCTCTACGACGCCGCGGGTTACCTCGCGGCGTTTTTTGTTTTTGCGATCTTCGCCGTGATGATAGGCGGCACCGTCATGCGCGAGCTGGGACTGCGCACCGGCGGCAGCGACGACCTCGTGGCCTGGTTCTGCGCAGCATCGGCGTTCCTCGCCATGGCGCACACCTTCCGCTGGGGCGATTTCGTGCGCGTCACCCTGCTCCTGGAAAACCTCGGCGTGCGCGCGCGGCACGCGTTCGAGATCGCCTCGCTTGCCGTCGCCGCGTGCGCCATCGGCTATCTCGCCTTCTGGGCCTGCCGCTTCGCCTACGAGAGCTGGCAATTCCACGATATGGCGAACGGCCTGATCGCCATCCCCTTGTGGATCCCGCAGACGAGCTTTGTCGTCGGCGCGCTGCTTTTCTTTATCGCCGTCGTGGATGAGCTGGTGCTGGTGCTCCGTGGACACAGGCCGACGTATGTGACCGCCGCCGAAGCGCGCCATGCGCGCGGCGATTTCAGCGAAGACCTTTGAGATGGAGCTGATCGAGATCGCGGCGCTGCTGCTGTTCGTCATGCTGCTGCTGCTCGCCGGCGGGGTATGGATCGCCATGACGCTCGCCATCGTCGGCTGGATCGGCATGGCCTTCTTCACCGGCACACCGCCCGGCAAGAATCTCTTCACCGCTTTCTGGGGCTCGAGCGCCTCCTGGACGCTCGCCGCCCTGCCGATGTTCATCTGGATGGGAGAGATTCTTTTCCGCACCAAGCTGTCCGAGGAGATGTTCGAGGGCCTCTCTCCCTGGCTCAACAAGGTGCCCGGCCGGCTGATGCACACGACCATCCTCGGCTGCGGGATTTTCGGATCGGTTTCGGGTTCGTCGGCAGCGACCTGCGCCACCATCTCCAAGGTGGCGCTGCCGGAGCTGCTGAAGCGCGGCTACGACGAAAAAACCGCATTGGGCTCGCTTGCGACTGCGGGAACGCTGGGCATCTTGATTCCGCCCTCCATCACGATGGTCGTCTACGCAGTTGCGGCCGACGCTTCGATCATCCGAATTTTCCTCGCCGGATTCATCCCGGGGTTCATACTGATGGTTCTATTCTCCGGCTACATCGTTTTCTGGGCCTTGATGAATCCGGAGAAGACGCCGCCATCCGGCCCTGATATGAACTTTATGCAGAAGATCAGGGCCTCGGGCAACCTGATTCCCTGCTCCCTGCTGATCCTGTTCATCGTCTGGGTGCTGGTGGCGGGATGGGCCACGGCGACCGAATGCGCCGCCTACGGGGTGCTGGGCTCGCTCGCCATCGCCTGGTGGGGTGGGTCGCTCACCTGGAAGAGCTTCATCGACAGCCTGATGGGAGCGACGCGCGTGTCCTGCATGATCATGTTTATCCTCGCCGGAGCATCGTTTCTCTCCATGACCATGGCCTTCACGGGCATCCCGCGCGCGCTGGCCGAGTGGGTGGCTTCGCTGAGCTTGAGCCCCTATGCGCTGATCACCGTGCTCTGCATCCTCTACATCATCCTGGGAACGGCGCTCGACGGCATCTCGATGATCGTGCTCACCTCCGCGGTGGTGCTGCCGATGATCGAGAAAGCCGGTTTCGACCTGATCTGGTTCGGCATCTTCATCGTGCTGCTCGTGCCTGGTGGTGTGCATCGCCATCATCACGGCGTTTCCGATCACCGTCACCTGGCTCCCCGACATCGTCATGGGCAAGTAGGCGCTGCGCTATCATGGGCGCGCCATGCCCGCGCTCCCGATCTATACGACGCCCGCGATGCGCAGGCTGGAAGAGCTGGCGGCGCCCGCCTCCGGCACTCTCATGGAGCGAGCCGGCGCTGCGGCGGCCGAATTCGCCCGCGCTCTCTGCGGCGATACGGCCAAGGCGATCCTCGTCGTCGCCGGCCCGGGCAACAACGGCGGCGACGCCTTCGAGGTCGCGGCACATCTCAAGCGCTGGTTCTTCCGCGTGAGCGTGGTCTTCGCAGGCGAGCGGCACAAGCTACCGAAGGACGCGCTGCTTGCGCTGGGAAAATGGGAAGCCGCGGGAGGGACGCTTCTTGGCGAAATTCCCGGAGAATCGCGCTTCGATCTCGCCGTCGACGGCTTGTTCGGCACAGGACTGAAGCGCCCGCTTGCCGGAGCTCACGGCGCTCTGGTCCAAAGGCTCAATGCGCTCGGCGCCCCGATCCTCGCTCTCGACGTTCCCAGCGGCGTCGACGCCGATACAGGCGCCGTCCTCGGCCGTGCGGTTCGCGCACGCCATACCATCACCTTCATCGCTCACAAGCCCGGGCTGCTGACCCTCGATGGCCCGGATCATTGCGGCGAACTGAAACTGGACACGCTCGGGCTCGACCCGGTCGGGCTGCTCGAACCCGAGGGGATGCTCCTCGATGCGGACATTCTGGGCCTTGTTATCACGCCGCGGCCCAGAAACTTCCACAAGGGGCAGGCAGGCAGCGTCGCCGTCCTGGGCGGCGCGGCGGGAATGGTCGGGGCCGCGGTGATCGCCGGCCGCGCCGCTCTCAAGTGCGGAGCCGGGCGCGTCTATCTCGGGCTGCTCACTCCGCGCCCCCCTTACATCGACGACGCGCAACCGGAGCTGATGCTGCGCAAGCCCGCTGCGCTCCTCGAGAAGGAATTGGTCGACGTCCTGGTCGCCGGGCCGGGCATGGGCAAGGCCGACTCGGCAAGGAAACTGCTCCGCGCCGCGCTCGCCGCGCCGGTTACCATCATTCTTGATGCCGACGCGCTCAACCTGATCGCAGCGAGCCGTGCGCTCGCGACGTCACTCGTGAAACGCAAGGCCGCCAGCCTCCTGACGCCTCATCCTGCCGAGGCGGCGCGGCTGCTGGGCGTAACGACCGGGAAAGTGCAGGCGGACCGCGTCGCTGCGGCAAGGACGATCGCGAGGCGCTACCGATGCATCGCGGTCTTGAAAGGCAACGGCAGCGTGATCGCCGAACCGGGCGGGAAATTCTGGATCAATCCGTCGGGCAACCCGGGAATGGCTTCCGCCGGAATGGGCGATGCGCTCGCGGGAATCGCCGCCGCGCTGTGCGCTCAGGGCATCGAGCCGCTGCAGGCGCTCCTAGCCGCAACCTATGTGCACGGCGCGGCGGCCGACGCGCTCGTCGCGGCCGGGTCGGGTCCCCGCGGAATCACCGCGAGCGAGGTCATCGACAGCGCGCGCGCGTTGATCAACGCAGTCCGCTGACCGGATCTCTCAGAATCGAAATCCGAGCTTCAGGCCGTAGCTCGTCGCATCGCCGGTCTTGTCCGCTTCGAGCGCGAGATTGACGAAAACGAAGTTCATGTTGAGTCCGACGAAGCCCTTGTTGAGCGTAAGCGATTCCTTGGTGGGCGGGTTCGCGGCCGCGGGCAAGTCTTTCGGCGTGCTCGTCACCCATACCTTGCCGATTCCGGCGTAGGGCGTGAAGAATGCAAAGCCCTTCGAGATCGAAAGATCGACGCCCCGGGTGTTGAAATCCAGCTGATCCACGCCGGCGAGCTGGGTGAAGCTGCCCCGAAGGGCGATCGCCGGCATGGTCGTGCTTCCCTTGACGAACGCCCAGCGCAGCTCCCCGCCGTAGAGCCGCACGTTGCTGCCCGGTACGCCCCCCGCCATCACGCCCACGTCCAGATTGAGCGGCAGCCCCAGGTCGAAGCGCAGCGACGGCACCGCGACGTTGGAAATGTCCCCGGCCCCGGCCTTCTGGAACACGTCGGTGTTCTTGATCTTCGTGTCCGTGGCGGCCACACCGAGATCGAAGCCGAAGAGGTGCAGCGGCTCTGCGGGCGTCAGCGGTTTGTACGAAAGCGCCGCTCCGAGGTCCTGGGAGAGCCTGTGGAACTCGTCCTGAGTGAGGGTCTGGATTTGATTGATGTCGGCTGCGACAACGGGCAGCGACACGGCACAGAGCGATGCGACGACGAGGCCGCGTTTGAGATTCATCATGATCTCCTGAACGAGAGGTAAGGTGCGAGCAATCTAGCACATTGATGCAGTGCCCACCCAGGGCTCGCCGCGGCCACAGGAAATAGTACCGCCGTGTAAGGGATCAGGCGGCCTTGCGCTTGGTGTTCGGCTCGGGGTACGGATACAGGATGTTGAGAGCCGCGCTGTGGCCCGCGGTTTGCACGATGCGCACGTGCTCGCGCTTCAGGTCGCGTGCATGGCGGCAGCCGCAGGAGTGCGCGATCATGTCGATTTCCTTGTTCATGCCCGTCGCGTAGTTGGCGACGCGCAGGTATTTCTCCTCGACCACGAGTCCGCGCTGCAGGCGGGGATTATGCGTCGTCACCCCGGTGGGACAGGTGTTCTGGTGGCAGCGCAGCGCCTGGATGCAGCCGAGCGAAAACATGAAGCCGCGCGCGGTGTTGACGAAATCGGCGCCCACGCACAGCGCCCACGCGGCTTTCGCCGAAGTGACGAGCCTGCCCGCGGCGATGACGCGGATGCGGCCGCGCAACCCCGACTCGATCAGCGAGTCGATGACGCGCGGCAGGGCCTCGGCGATCGGAAGCGCCATGTGATCCATCAGCGCCTGGGGCGCCGCGCCCGACCCGCCCTCGCCGCCGTCGATGGCGAGAAAATCCGGCGCGTACTCGAGGCCGCGCCGGTGGATCGCATCGCAGAGCTCGTTCATGAACTGCCAGCCGCCGATTGCCGTCTTTACCCCAACGGGCTTGCCGGTGAGGTCGCGGACAAGGGCGATCTTGTCGAGCAGCTGATCGACGTTGGCGACATCGCGGTGACGGTTGGGGCTGATCGAATCCTGCAAAGGAGGAATGCCGCGGATGCCCGCGATCTGCTCGGTCACTTTCGCCGCGGGCAGCACGCCCCCCTTGCCGGGCTTCGCGCCCTGCGAGAGCTTGATCTCGAACGCCTTCACCTGCGGAAACGCCGCGACCTCCCTTGCCCGCTCCCGGGAAAAGCTTCCGTCTGCGGCGCGCACGCCGTAGTTGGCGGTGCCGATCTGCATGATCACGTCGCAGCCGCCCTCCAGATGAAATGACGAAAGCCCGCCCTCGCCCGTGTCCATCCAGCACCCGGCGAGCGCCGCGCCCCGCGACAAGGCGCGCACCGCGGGCTCCGAGATCGCCCCGAAGCTCATGCCGCTGATGTTGACAACGGATCTCCCGAGGAACGGCTCCCGGCAGAAATCCTCGCCGATCGCGAGCGGCGGCGTGGGCAGGCGGTCCTCCTCCAGCACCGGATAAGGATGGTTGACGAACAGGATCGAGCCGGGCTCGTTGGTGTTGTTGGTCGAGCCGAAGCCGATCAAGCCGCCTTCGGCCTTCGCGAGGCGGTAGACCCAGCCGCGAGTGGCGCGGTTGAAGGGCAACTCTTCGCGGTCGTTCATGAAGAAATACTGCCTGAAGTACTCGCCCTGCTTCTCGAGGAAATAGCGCAGGTGCCCGATGACCGGATAGTTGCGAAGAACGGTGTGCTTTTTTTGCGTGATGTCCTGAATGAAGACGATCACGAGGAACGCAAGCAATCCGAACCCGATCAGAGTCCCGAGTCCGTACGAGACGACGCCCAGCATTCCGGACATGCTTCCCTCCTCTCCGGTCGATTTCCGTGGTGCGAAGCCCGCGTCAAATGATAGGGGAAAACGCGGCGCCGGGGAAATTCAGGGCAGGATGCGGAGGATCACCGATTCGGGATCGTCGGCCGAGCCGTTTTGAATCTCGACCTCGGTCGCCGGGCGCAGACCGACGACGGTGCAGGACAACTTGAGCGCCATGCCGGCAAGCGCATGGTTGGCGTCGAGCACGACCTTGTCCTCGGCCATGTCGGTGACCGTGAAGATCAGGTCCGCGTCCTCACCGCCCGCCGCCCCCTCGAAACGCATCCCGACCTCGAGGATCTCGGGAAAGCGGCCGCGCGGCTCGACCCTGAGAAGAGTTTCGTCGTAGTCGCCGAAAGCGTCCTCGGGCTCGAGACGCACTTCGACGCGATCCTTGACCTGCCTCCCTTCGAGCGCCGCCTCCGCAACCGGAAATATGTTCCCGTAACCGCCGTGCAGGTACTGGAGGGGTTCCTCGGAGCGCTGGATCAGTTTGCCCCAGATGTCGGACAGCTCGACGTCGAGCGAGACGACCGTGTTTTTTGCGATGATCAAGTGCTCGGGCGGGCCTGGGGCGACTCCGGTCAACGCAGCGATCTGACGAGGTCCAGCACCCGGGCGGCGTGCCCGCGGGGATTGACGCCGTAGAACACGTGCCTCACGGTGCCCTGCTTGTCGATGACGAAAGTGGAGCGCGTGATGCAGGATTTCCTGGATCCGTTGGCTTCCTTCTCGTGCACCACGCCGTATTTCCTGCACACCTCGCTCTCGGTGTCGGCGAGCAGCCGGATCGAAACGCCGTGCTGGTCCCGGAAACCGGCGTGGCAGAGGCAATCGTCCGGGCTCACGCCCAGCACCACGCAGTCGTGGCGGGAAAACTCGTCTTCGTGGTCGGAGAAGTCCGTCGCCTCCAGCGTGCAGTTTGGCGTGCCGTCCTTGGGATAGAAGTAGAGCACGACATGCTTCTTTCCCCGGAACTGGCTGAGGTCCACCGTTTCCATGTCCGCGTCAGGAAGCGAGAAAAGCGGCGCCGGTTGCCCCGCTTGCAACACATCAGGCGGGCTTTCGGTCGTCCTGAGCGAAGCTTGGTCTGCGCTTTGCAAGTTTTCCTCGCCGGTTTCAAGGCATCAACAGACTATAATCGCGGCGATGAGAATGCAACTGCTGGGTGGGTTGAGCGGAGAAAAATTCTTGTCACAATTCTGGCAGAAGAAACCGCTGCTCATCCGCAACGCGATTCCCAACTTTAAGGGCGTTGTGCAAGCGCCTGAATTGTTTGCGCTGTCGGCGCGGCACGACGTCGAATCGAGACTCGTGTCCCGGCGCCGCGGCTCATGGCATCTGCAGCAAGGACCTTTCTCGCGCGCTCAGATCGCGCGCCTGCCGAAGTCGGGGTGGACGCTCTTGGTGCATGGGCTGAATCTCGAGCTGCACGAGGCGGACGCGTTGCTGCGGCGCTTTCGCTTCCTGCCTTACGCGCGGCTGGACGACGTCATGGTGAGCTACGCCGCCGCAGGCGGCGGGGTCGGGCCGCACTTCGATTCCTACGACGTGTTCCTTCTGCAAGGTCCGGGGCGGCGCAGATGGAGGGTCGGCAGACCGCGCGAGCCGCAACTCGACCCGAAGTCGCCCCTCAGGATCCTCACGAACTTCCGACCCGAGAGCGAATGGCTGCTCGAACCGGGAGACATGCTCTATCTGCCGCCCGGCTGGGCGCACGACGGCGTTGCGCTGGAGCCTTCCTTCACCTATTCGATCGGCTTTCGGGCGCCGTCGCATCAGGAAGTCGCCCGGGAATTTCTCGCCTTCCTCCAGGATCACGTCGCCCTCGAGGGCACCTACGCGGATCGGGGAGCTAAGCCTGCGCGCCGCCCGGCGGAGGTCCCGAAAAGGATGGTGCAACACGCCGCCGCCGTCGTCCGGAGAATTCGCTGGCGCGCCCGGGACGTGGCGCGTTTCCTGGGCGAGTACCTTTCGGCGCCCAAGCCGCAAACCGTGTTTTCGCGGCCGCGCTCTCCGCGCTCGCGCGCGAGGTTCGCCGCGCTGTGCCGTGCCCGGGGCATGCGCCTGGACCTGCGCACCAGGATGCTGTTCCGGGAGCGGGAGTTCTTCGTCAACGGAGAACGGGTCGAGCCGCGCGGACGCTTACGGAGGCTTCTCGCGCGTCTTGCCGACGAGCGCGTACTGCCGCCGGGCGAGCGCCTCCCGCAACCGCTCCTTGGTCTGCTGCACGACTGGTACCTCGCCGGCTGGCTGCGCATCGGAGAGCGCCATGAGTGAGCCCCCCGCCGAGGCGGTTCCCGAGCGGATTCTGCTCGAGGCGAGGAGCGACTATCTGGAGGGCTTCAACAGGCTTCTCGGCCTCGCGCGCCGCGAGCTGCGCATCTTCGACCCGGATCTCTCGGAGCTCGAAATGAACTCGACGAGCCGCATCGAGACGCTCACGCGCTTCCTTCGCGAAAGCCGCGCGCGTCGCATCTACGTCGCGCTCCACGACATCGAGCACGTCACCAAACGCTGCCCGCGACTGATCGCCTTGATGAGCAGCTATACCTCTGCGCTCCTGATCTTCCAGACGCACGGAGAAGCGGCCAAGGTGCAGGATTGCTTCGTGCTCGCCGACGGCGACCATCTGGTGCGCCGGCCGGTGCGGACGCAGGCGCGCGGAGTGCTCGTGATCAATGATCCGAAGGAGTGCCAGCCGATGCGCGAGCGGTTCGAGGAAATATGGGAGGCGTCGCTCCCGACGGTGTCGGTGAATACCACCGGTCTGTAGGAACTACAACTCCCGCCACGCAAAGCCCTCGTCCTGGGTCGCCACCGATATCCACCCGGGCTCGCAGCGCAACGCTTCCGCGAGCGCGCCTTGGGCCAGTTCCGGCGTATTGTTCGCTTGCGAGAGGTGCGCGGCGATCACATGCTTGAGCCGGCTGCGGTCGAGCGCCGCGAGTATCTCCCCCGAGGTTCGATTGTCCAGATGCCCGAGGCGGCTCGCGATGCGCGCCTTCAGCGCCGCCGGATAAGGCCCGCTCGCGAGCATATAGGAATCGTAGTTGCATTCGAGCACCAGCGCGCCGCAACCGGACAAATTCGATTGGATATGCGCCGTCGAGCAGCCGGTGTCGGTCAGGACGCCCAGCCGGCTCGCGCCGTCGGAGAGCACGTACTGGACCGGCTCGCGCGCATCGTGCGGCACCGTGAAGGGCTGCACCAGCACGTCCCCGACCGAGAAACCGGCTTGCGGATCGACCAGATTCAACGCGCACTCCTCGTCGTCGGCGCGCATTTCACGCAGGGCCGCGAGCGTACCGTGCGTCAGCCACACCGGGATGCCGAAGCGGCTCGCCAGCGGAAACACCCCTCCGCCGTGGTCGGCGTGCTCGTGCGTGACGACTATTCCGGCGAGATCGCAGGGCTCGAGGCCGACCCGGGCCAGACGTGACACGGTTTCGCGCAGGGAAAACCCGCAATCGAGCATGAGGCACGTCCGCGCGACCTCGACGACCAGCGCGTTGCCCTCGCTGCCGCTACCGAGCGAAGCGAAGCGCACGCTTGGTTCCTATTTCAGCTGCTGCTGGAGAAGGGAAAGAATCTTGCGGGCCGTATCGGAGGAAGCGGGGTTGCCTTCCTTGTTGAGAACCTGCACTTCGCTCGAGTCGTTGCGATCCTTCACGAACACGCGATACTGCTCGGCCTTCGGATCGGGCGCGGAGCGCCAGAACGCGAGCTTCGCGAGAAAACTGTCGTTCTCCTTGTCGAGCGCATCGGCTTCCGGATCGACGTAGCGCACGAAGTAGAAACCCTTGGAGCGGTCGCGGTCCTCGACCGTGAAGCCCACGCGATCGAGCACCAGTCCAACGCGCCTCCAGGCCCGGTCGAACGGCTCGGCGAGCTCGAGTCTGCCGATCCCGTTCTCGGCAGCCACGATCTTCGCCCGCCCGTCGTCTTTGCTCGCCGCAATCTGCGCTCGCGCGCGCGTGTCGTCCACCCCGAAGCGGACCATCAGCCGGCGCAGAAACTCGGCCTCGATGCTCGGGTCGGGGGGCCGGGCTTGCCACGCCGTGCTGTCGCGGTACTGGTTCACGTAGACCTCGGTCACGCCACGATGGGTGATGTAGATTTCGGTAGTGTTGGGCTGTGCGCCGCGCTCGAGGCGGGTGCGGAACTTGTCGCGCTCGCCCGTGGAGTAGGCTCCGTCGAGAAAGCCGCCGATCACGTTTCGGATCGGATCGTCTTTGATCTTCGCGCGGTTCTCGGCCCAGTCGGTTTCCATCACGCCAGCTTCCGGCACCTCGGTTCTGATCACGAAGCCCAGCGCCTGCCAGAAATCCTTGACGACGGGCCAGATTTTCTCGGGCGGCTCCGGCACAACCAGCCAGCGCTCGTTGCCGGATCGATCGATCCGCACTTTGTCGATTTCAGGCAGTATCGCGGTCGTCCCGGGCCGCGGCGCGCCGCTGCGCTCGGCGTTGTAGGCCGAAAGAGTCGTCGGACCGGTCGGGCTCCCTTCCGGGATCTGAAAGCGCTCATCGCGAGCCGGTGTGGTCAGATCGGGCGGGACCTCGAGCGGCGGGAGTTTCTTCTCGGACTTGTAATCGACCTTCCCGGAATCGAAGGTGCCGCAGCCGGCAAGCGCGAGCCCCAGCGCTGCCGCCGCGGCGGCGGAGCCGTACCGCGTCATCCCGCCTTACCCTCGACGACACGGAGGCCGCTCGCGGGCGTGACGTCGGCCTGGCGCATGGCCTCCCTGACGATTTCGTGGAATTGCTGCGAGAGCGGCGTGAGCGGCAGGCGGATCCCCATGCCGATCAGTCCCATCTGGGCCAAGGCCCATTTCACCGGGATCGGATTCGCCTCGACGAAGAGCTTGGTGTGAAGTCCCAGCAGCTTGAAATTCAGTTCGCGCGCCTTCTTCAGGTCGCCGGCGAGCGCCGCGGAGCACATTTCGTGCATCAGCCGCGGTGCGACGTTGGCGGTGACGGAAACGACGCCTTTGCCGCCGAGGAGCATCAGCGCAAGGCAGCTCGCGTCGTCGCCGCTGTAGACCGCGAAGTCCTTGGGCGCTCGCCGCAGCAGGTCGGAGCCGCGCTCGATGCTGGCGGTGGCGTCCTTGATGCCGATGATGTTGGGAACCTGCGCGAGGCGCAGCGTGGTCTCGCCGGCGAGATCGGCGACGGTACGGCCGGGGACGTTGTACACGATCATAGGAATGTCCACCTTTTCCGCGATGGTGCGGAAGTGCCGGTAGAGGCCCTCCTGCGTGGGCTTGTTGTAGTAGGGCACGACCGAAAGGCAGGCATCGGCGCCGGCGTTTTTCGCCGACTGCGTGAGCTCGATCGCCTCGGGGGTGGAATTGCCGCCGGTACCGGCGACGACGGGGATGCGGCCGCGCGCGTGGGCGACCGCGAGCCGGATCAGTTCCTTGTGTTCGTCGAAATCGACGGTGGGCGATTCCCCGGTAGTGCCGACGACGACGATGCCGTCGCTGCCCTGCTCGATGTGGAAATCGATGAGCGACTTGAAGCGCTCGAAATCGAGGCGCCCGTCGTCCTGCATCGGTGTAACGATCGCAACCAGGGATCCGGAAAGCATAGGGCTTCGCCTTTCGTTTGAACGCCTCATTCTAGCGCAATCGCCTAGCCCCCGGATGGCGCCGGAACGGCGAGCGGCGCCGGGCTCCTGTCAGCCCGCACGGCGCAGACGCGCTGGATCACCGCCTGCTTCGGCGCGGAAACCAGTCCCTGTTCGAACGCGACCACGGCCAAGGGTTCCAGGCTGTGCAGCAGCTCGTCGGGGCGCAGCAGGAATGCCGGATTGCTCGGCCGGCCATAGCGTTCGTTGCCCAGGGCGAAGGTTTCGCAGATCAGCACGCCGCCGGAGCGCAATGCGCCGACCAGTTCGGGAAAAAGCGGTCGATGGAGGTAGTTGGTCACGACCACGCCGTCGAATCCTCCGGGCGCAAAAGGCCAGGGCCCCGCCTCGATGTCCGCAACGTGAATCTCGACGCCGCCCATTCCTCTGAGCGCAGCGAGCGCCGCCTCGTCGCGATCGACGCCGACGACGGCAAGGCCCAGCGAGCTCAGGTAGCGCACGTGCCGGCCATGGCCGCAGGCGACGTCGAGTACGCGCCCGCCGGGCCGGATCAGCGCGGACCAGCGGCATACCCACGGCGAGGCCGAATCGATTTCGTGGGCGGGCGGCATGGGTGAGATTATCCCCCGCGCGGCGGGCACTGGCGCGATAGTGGCCCGTTATGAAACACTGCGACATCCCTCGAGGAGCGAGTCATGGTCCGACAAACCCAGTCCGTCAGTTTTCCCGGCGCGTCCGGCGCGACGCTCGCCGCGCGGCTCGAGGCTCCGACGGACCGTCCGCGCGCCTACGCCTTGTTCGCCCACTGCTTTACCTGCTCGAAGGACAGCAAGGCGGCGACCTACATCAGCGCCGCACTCGCCGGGCGCGGCATCGCGGTGCTGCGCTTTGACTTCACCGGCCTGGGCGGGAGCGAAGGCGACTTCGCCAACACCAATTTTTCCTCGAATATCGGCGACCTCGTCGCGGCGGCCGCTTTTCTGCGCAAGACCTATCACGCGCCTGCGATCCTGATCGGCCACAGCCTGGGCGGGACCGCGATGCTGGCCGCCGCGGAGAAGATTCCCGAGACCCTTGCGGTCGCAACCATCGGCTCACCGTACGGCCCGGATCACGTCCTGCGCCTGCTGAAGAATTCACTCGGCGCGATCCAAGCCGAGGGCGAAGCGCTGGTCGATATCGCCGGGCGCGAGTTTCGCATCAAGAAGCAGTTTCTTGACGATATCGAGGGACGGAAGCTCGGCGACACCGTGGCGCGGCTGGGAAGAGCCCTGATGGTGATGCATTCGCCGCGCGATACCATCGTCGACATCGACAACGCCACGAAAATATTCATGGCCGCGAAGCATCCGAAGAGCTTCGTTTCACTCGACCCCGCCGACCATCTCCTGTCGCGCCGCGAAGATGCGTTCTACGCCGGCCAGCTGCTCGCCGCGTGGGCCGAGCGTTATCTGGACGTTAAACCAAACGAGATTCCCGCGCCGCCGCCCGGGAAGGTGCTCGTGCGCGAGACGCGGGAAGGCAAGTTCACCAACCAGGTCTTCGCCGGCCGGCACGTGATCCGCGCGGACGAGCCGGTCGCGGCGGGAGGCCTGGACTCAGGGCTCTCGCCCTACGATCTGCTGTGCGCCGCGCTCGGCGCCTGCACCGCGATGACGCTGCGGTCCTACGCCGACCTGAAGGGCATTCCGCTCGAGCGGGTGAGCGTCGAACTGAAGCACGAGAAGATCCACGCCATCGATTGCGCCGAATGCGAAACCAAGGAAGGGAAGATCGACCGCATCGAGCGGCTTATCGGCCTGGAAGGCACTTTAGATCGAGCCCAGCGCGACAAGCTGCTGGAAATCGCGAACAAGTGCCCCGTGCATCGGACGCTTCACTCCGAGGTCCTGATCCCGACCCGCCTTGCCGATTAGAAGGAGGATCCGGGCTGCTTCAGGAATTCTGTTTCCTCGGGCGTCGACCGGCGGCCGAGAACGGCGTTGCGGTGAGGAAAGCGCCCGAAGCGCGCGATGATCTCATAGTGCCGTTTCGCGCTTCGCACGTCCTCCGGGTCGAGCCCGTCGAACAAGGCGAGAGAGCGGCGTTGTGCGGCGAGATCCTCCGCGTGCGCGAAGGGCAGGTAGGCGAACAAGCGTTCGACCGGGGAGAGCAGCCGGTCGAATCCCGCGGCGATCAAGCTCCTGGCCGCGGCGAGCGCCAAGGAATCGCTCGCGAAGGCGCGCGCCGTCCCGCGGAACATGTTGCGCGGAAGCTGATCGAGCGTCACGACGAGGGCGAGCGATGCGAGCGGAGTCGTTTGCCAGGGTCCGAGCTCGCCGCGCGCCGCCCGCTCCCAGGCGGCGAGAAAGCGGCGGCGGATTTCCGCGTCGAACGCTTCCGACTTCTCGAACCACGACTTGCGCGGCCGACCGCGCTCACGCGAATCCGGCGCGCCGAACCAGAAGTCGAGCACCTCGACGAAATCCGGAGGCGTCAGTTGCAGAGCCGGAGGTTGGCGAGGGTGATCAACATCGCCGGATTGAGATAAGCGCTCAAGACAAGCACCAAGACGGCAGCGAACACACCCAATCCGAACGCCGACAGGAGCTTTTTCCAGTGAGTCATATTGCGGTCCCCAATGCGGTGCGCCGCCCATTTTAGCCCGCGGCCACCGCTGGGCGAGATCAGTCCTTGAGGGCGCCGACCGTCCAGCCTATGAGCAGATCGACGGCTTCGTCGCTTGCCCCTATCAGAGCGCGCACGCCGCCTTCCGCGTCGGGAGTCTTTGCCGGGCGCTCCACGCTGAAGTCGCGTTGCGCGATCAGGCTGCGGTTCCCCATGACCGAGGCCCGCAAACGCACCAGCGCCCTGCTCTTTCCCGGGGCGTCGAATACCTGGATGAATTCCTCCAGATCGACGCGCAATGCGTACTTGGCGCGCGCGTCGTCGCCCGGCCGGATGATTCCTCCCGCGGACGCAGCCAGCCGGTCCCGCAGGCGGTTCGTAAACAGCTCCGCTGGAGAGCTGACCCAGCGGCTGTCCGCATAGGCCTGGGGCCGGGTGACGTCCTGGTATGTGAGCCGGTAGTAGATCTGGGGCGAATCCAGCCAGCCCGGAGCGTTGACGTTGTGCACGAGCAGGGGCTGACGCAGGACCGTCGTCGTGCGCCCTTCCGGCGGGAGACCAAAATCGTAATTCGCGATCACCGGCCCGGGGGGCGGAGCCAGGCTGCATCCGGCGCCGGCGAGAACCAGTGTCAACGCGGCGATTCTTCGCGACGAGCGCAGCATATGCCTTAACGTGCTCCGTCCTTGAATCCCGGCTCGCCCGGTCCGGGCCTCGCTCGTTGGGCGCCGAACACGAAGCTCTGCGGATTCTCGCCCAAGGCGTTGAGAACGCGGTCGAGCGAGCGCGTGTCGCGATTGAGCTGCTCGACCAGGGCGTTGAAGCGCGGCAGGGTTTCGTCGTTGAACGAGCGCGCGGCAACTCCCACCTCCTCGATGCTCGCGGCCATCCGGTCGAAGGCCTGGGAGCGCTCCTCGAGCTTGCGCGAGAGCGCACCGATCTCGCCAAAAAGCTTCTCCGCGCCCGGCTCAAGGCGCTCGGCGAGCTCGGCGGTCTGGCGCGAGGCCCGCTCGATGCCGCCAAGCACACGCGTGACGAGCCTGCGGTTCTCTTCGTTCAGCAGGTCATTCATGCGGCCGGAGAGTTCGTTGACGGCCGCGACGAGATCCAGACCCGAGTCGAAGACCGACGGCCGCAGGTCGATGCGCGGCGGCTCTCTGCCGCCCGCTTTCAGCAGCTCGCTCGAGGTCCCGTCGTCGTTCAGCGAGACGTACGCGAGGCCGGTTACTCCCTGGTAGCCCAGCTGCGCGTAGGTGCTCTTCGTGATGGGGGTATCCTCCTGCACGCCGATGCGGATGTGGATGCGGCCGGAAACGCCGGGCTCGATCCTGATCGCCTCGACCCGCCCCACGTCGACTCCACGGTACCGCACCGGAGCCTCCGTCTTGAGACCGGACACCGAGCTCGTCGTCGTGACCACGTATTGCGCGAATGTGACGTCGTCGCGGCGGAACCACAGTCCCGCCGCCACCAGGGCCGCGGCCAGGACCACGGTGAACAATCCTGCGGCCAGTGCATATGCTCGATTTTCCACGGCTCCTCCTCAGTTCGTCTGCAGCGCGGGTGCGGCGGAGAGCGCACGCCGACCGCGCTCGCCAAGAAAAAAATCCCGAATGAACGGATGGTCGTACCGCACCACCTCGTCCAGGCGCCCGCATACCACCACCTTCTGATCAGCGAGCACGGCGATGCGGTCGGAAACCGATACCATGGTATCGAGATCGTGCGTCGCCATCACCACGGTGAAATTGAGCTTGATGTGAAGATCGCGGACGAGCTTCACGAAAGCTTCGCTGCGGTCCGGATCGAGCCCGGCGGTCGGCTCGTCGAGGAACACCAGCTCGGGCTCGAGGACGAGCGCGCGGGCGAGCGCGACGCGCTTGATCATGCCGCCGGACAGATCCGCGGGCATCGTCGACGCGTGCCGCTTGTCCATGCCGACGGCGTCGAGCTTGACCATGACGATGTCGCGGATGAAATCCGCGTCGAAAGCGTGCAGCTCGCGCAGCGGCAGCGCGATGTTGTCGAAAACGCTGAGCGCGCTGTAGAGGGCGCCGTGCTGGAACAGCACGCCCCAGCGTTTGCGAATTTTCTTGAACAGACCCGGGTCGCAAGTGTGCAACGGGACGCCGAAGACCCGGATGCTGCCGCGGTGAGGCCGCTCCAGCCCCAGAATCTGCCGCAGCAGCGTCGTCTTGCCGCTTCCCGATCCACCCACCAGGGACACGACCTCGCCCGGCATGACCGAGAAGTCCAGGTCGCGATGGACCACGAGGTCGCCGTACACCGTCCAGAGACCTTTGACGTCAACGACGGGCGCGCCGCTCATTTCAGCTCCAGCCCACATCTGAGAAGATGACCGCGATAATCGCGTCCGCGACGATGACCGCAGTGATCGAAGTCACCACCGAACGAGTCGTCCCCGCGGCGAGGCTTTCGGTGTTGGGCTGGATGCGCAGGCCGAAGTGGCATGCGATCAGGGCGATGAGCACGCCGAAGACCACGGCCTTGCCGACGCCAAGCCACAAATTGACCTCGGGAACCGCGGCCGGCAGCGCGGAGAAGAACTGAAAGAAGCTCATGCCGAGCTCGGCTTTCGCCGACACCGCGCCCCCGACCAGGGCGACGCCGGACGTCCACAGCACCAGCAGAGGCAGCGCCACCGCTATGGCCGCCATCTTGGGAAGGATCAAGCGCAGGGTGTTCGAGATGCCCATCACCGAAAGCGCATCCAGCTCCTCGGTCACCCTCATGACCCCGAGCTGGGCGGTGATCGCGGAACCCGAGCGTCCCGCGACCAAGATCGAGCAGACGACCGGACCCAGCTCGCGGACGATGCCAATGCCGAGAATGTTGACGATGAAGACGTCCGCGCCGACCAGCCGCAGCTGCTCGGCCGAAAGATAGCTGAGCACCACCCCGATGAGGAACCCGACCAGCGCGGTGATCCCCAGGGCCTGCGCGCCGATCTTGTAGATCGCCGCGGAAAATTCGCGCCACGGCCGCAGGAGCGGCTGCCTCACCACGGTCGCTGCATCGATGAGCAATTGCCCGAAGAGCTGGAGCATCTCCAGAACGTGCCCGGTCACCGCCCACACGCCCCGCCCGAGGGCGAGCAGGAGCGGAAACCGGTCGGGCGCCGCCGGCGAGGATGCGACGGCTGCGGCCGATTCGCACGCGCCGAAAAATATCTCGTGCTCGCGCTTGAGCTGCAGCCTGCTCGGCCGGCACCTGCCCCAGGTTCGCCACACCAGCATCGCGCCGATGTGGTCGAACCGCTGAATCTGCGTGAGATCCCAGTCTGCGTCGGTCGAGCGGGCCGCGTCCCTGAGCGCCGACTGAAGCGTTCGCCCGCGCGATTCGAGCGCTCGGATATCCCATGCCCCGGAAAGATGGATGACGTGTGCGCCGTCTCCGGCGGCAGTGACCTGCACGTCCGGATCGCGGACCGGCTTAGATGCAGTTTGCTGCATTCGCATTCCGCGCAAAACGGCGAGCGAGCTCCTCCCGACATCGGCGATGACGGCTTCCCTGGGCGGGAAGCTTACAGCAATGCGGCCGGAACGCAACGCCATGATTCGAAGGCGTTCGCGTACAATCGGCCTCTCGCCCCGGTAGCTCAGTGGATAGAGCAGCCCCCTCCTAAGGGGCAGGTCGGACGTTCGATTCGTCTCTGGGGCGCCACGTCAAGCTGCGTCCGGTTGCTTCGAGGGTTGAGCCAGGACGAAGGCGTCGAGTTTCATGCACGCCTCGTGTATCCGCATCACGGTCGGATAAGGCTTCAGCTCGCACTTGTAGAGTATCGCGTTGAACACCTGCGGAACGAGGCAGCAGTCGGCCATGGTGACCTGGTCTCGGTAGCAGTACTTCCCGTTCTTTTTCTCCTGCGCGAGAAACGCTTCCATCATCTGGAAGCCCTCGGCGATCCAGTGGCGGTACCACGCGTTCACGCCCTCCTCGTCCTGCTTGTACGTCTTGGCGATGTATTTGCGCGTGCGCAGGTTGTTGAGCGGATGGATCTCGCAGGCGATGATCTGCGCGAAGGCGCGCACATACGCGCGGTCGAGGGGAGCGACGGGCAACAACTTCGGCCCGGGGTGAACCTCATCGAGGTATTCGATGATCGCGAGCGACTGGGTCACAAGGCGCCCGCCGTCCTCGAGCGCCGGAACCAGGCCCTGGGGGTTGACCGATTTGTAGCCCGCTTCGAGGTGCTCGCCTTTGGGCAGACTCACGCCCGCGTGCTCGTACGTCAGGCCCTTGTGGTTGAGCGCGATGCGCACGCGGAACGACGCCGAGGAGCGAAAGAAAGTGTAGAGCTTCATCGTACGGCAGGTTAGCTGAATTTAAGCTTCATCGCCAACACAGTCCCCGCGAGCACGAGCGTCAGGCCGTTGCACACGATGATCGGGACTGCGCCGAGCAGCAGGCCATAGACGAACCACAGTGCCACGCCCGAGGTGAAAATCAGATACATCGGCAGGGAGAGGTCGCGCGCCGAGCGCGTTCTCCAGATCCGCCATGCCTGGGGGATGAAAGCGACCGTGGACAGCGTACCCGCGGCTGCGCCGATCACATCGACGTTCATGTCTTGCCCCTTTTCTTTCTCTCCTCCTCGCGCAAGCGCAGGACCCTGCGCTGCACTTTTCCGGTAGTGGTCATCGGCAGGCTGTCCATGAACTCGATCTCCTTGGGATATTCGTAAGGCGCGAGCTTGCCGCGCACGTGCTGCTGCAGCTCCGCCTCCAGCGCTGCCGAAGCTTCGTAGCCCGGCGTGAGGACGATGAAGGCCTTCACGATATGCGTGCGCTCGGGATCGGGGCTGCCCACCACGGCGCAGTTCGCGACCGCGGGATGCTTCACCAGGCAGTTCTCGATCTCCGAAGGACCGATGCGGTAGCCCGCGCTCTTGAACATGTCGTCGCTGCGGCCCTGGTACCAGAAATCGCCGTCCCCATCGCGCTTCGCGAGATCCCCGGTGCGGCACCATTTGCCGGTGTATTTCCGTCTGGTCGCCTCGGGATTCTTCCAGTATTCGAGAAAGAACACCGGATCGTCTTCGTCCCAGGCGGCCACCTCTCCAGCCTGACCGACCGGGACTTCGTCGCCGCTCTCGTCGATGCAGGCCACGCGGTGTCCGGGGTAAGGCCGGCCGATCGACCCGGGCTTGGCCGGCCACAGGGTATGCGAATTTCCGACGATGTAGTTGATCTCGGTCTGGCCGAACATTTCGTTGACGGTGACCCCGAGCGCCTCGCGGCTCCACTCGAATACCGCCTCGCCCACCGACTCGCCGGCGCTCATGATGGAGCGCAGCGAAAGCTCATGACGTTTCCTCGGCTGCGGCACCGTCTTCATCATCATCTTGAGCGCAGTCGGAAAGAGGAAGCTGTTGCGCACGCCGTACTTTTGCATCAGCCAGAAGGACTTCTCGGGATCGAAGCGACCGCGGTAGCCGAGCACCGGCGTGCCGTGGTACAGCGACGGCAGCAGCGCGTCCATCAGGCCGCCCGTCCAGGCCCAGTCGGCGGGCGACCAGAACAGGTCGCCCGCCTGCGGAAACAGATCGTGCGAATGCTCGAACCCGGGAAGATTCCCCAGGAGAACGCGCTGCGGCATGAGCGCTCCCTTGGGCGGACCGGTGGTGCCGCTGGTGTAGACGAGCAGCGCCGGATCGCCCGCCGCCGTATCGACCGGCGCAAAATGCGGCGAAGCTTTGTCGAGCAGCGTTTCCCAGGGCTGCGCCCAGGATTCCCGCGCTCCCGCGACGCCGATCACGTGCTCGAGGAGCGGCAGCTTGTCGCGGATCGGAGCCAGACCTTGCAGCGATGCGGGATCGACGAGCGCGGCCACGGTTTCACTGTTCTCAAGGCGGTACTCGAGCGCATCCGGCCCGAACAGCACCGAGAGCGGCATCGCCACGACGCCCATCTGGTAGCAGGCGATGTGCGCGATCGCCGTCTCCGGGCGCTGCGGCAGAATGATCCCGACCCGATCGCCACGCTTTACGCCCAGGCCGGCGAGCGCATTCGACAGCCGGTTCGCCTGCTGCTGCAGATCCCAGAAGGTGTATGCGAGGGCGGCCCCGGCCTCATCCTCCCAATACAGGGCGAAGCGGGAGCGCTCGGATGAATGCCGGCCGCAGCATGCCGCGCCGATATTGAATCGAGCCGGCACCTCCCATTTGAAACTATCGTAGACCTCGCGATAGCGGTCCTGCATTCCGGACGCAACTACTGGAGTTGCCTGAGCCGCTGCTCGACGAAGGCGAGAAGATCGGGGGCGAGGTTCCCGGCCGATTTGGCGCGCGTGAAGGCCTCCAGGGCATCTTTGCGCTGCTCGACGGCCTGAAACGAGATCCCCAGACCCAGCCACCAGACGCCCGCCGACGGCGCTAGGCCCAACGCCCTCTGATACTGCTCGATCGCCTCCTGGTGACGATCGAGCCGTTGGTAGAGCGCCGCCGCAAACGCGTGAAAGTCCGGGTTGCGGTCCGCCGGTGCGGCGTGCCTTTGCAAAACGATGAGCGCCGCGGGGATATCGTTCCTCTCGACCATGATGCGCGCGAGCAGCATGGCGAAACCGGTGTTCCCGGCGTTGAGCGCGAGGCCCTCCCGGAGGGAAGCGGCGGCCTCGTCCACGCGCTTGGTCTCGAGCAGGAGCGCGACCAGGGTCTGGCGCGCGGCTTCGTGTCCCGGATCGATTTCCAGGACACGGCGAAAACCGTCCATCCCTTCGGCGATCCGGCCCTGGTTCACGAGGTTGACCGCGCGGCGGAATTCGCTTTCCGCGCGATTGCGCGAGGAGGCATTCGAGCGCCGGTCGATCTTGCCCGGCGCGGCGTCGGGGTCGTCGGCGAGCGCCGCTTGCGCCGCCACGGCCTTCGCCGCGCCAGCGGGAGCTCTCGAGCCGGATCGGGAGGACGAAGCTCTCGAGCTTCGCTGTGGAATCGGGTTCGTCAACTCGGTCGCCAGCCGCAGCATGTCGAAGTTCACTCTGTCCGAGTGCTGCGGAGTCGCCTGCGCGGACGCCGGACCGGCTGCGGGAATCGGCGCTGCCGGGGGCGGCGCCGGCTGCGGGGCGGGCGCTTGAGGCGCGGGAGCGGAATCGGAACGCGGCGAGGCGACATCGGAGGGCGACGCGATCCTCGCGCGCGCGGACGGGTAGGCGAGCTCGGTGACTATCGGGTGCGGCGGCGTCAGCTGCCAAACGAGCCACGCGACCCAGCCCACGGCAAAGAGCATCGTCATCGCCATGGTTCGCCAGAAGAAATCGGAAGCGAGCGTGCGCTCGGGCACCGGACGCATGTGCCGCGACAGACCGCCCGCAGGCGCCGTCCCTCCTTCCTGGGCCGCATGGCGCTTGTCGAGATCCCGCAGCATCTTGTTGATGAGGCTCATCGCAGGATCATCCAGCCGATGCTGGAAAACGCTACGCAGGCGAGCGCAAGCCAGAGCCAGGCGCGCGACAGGGCGAACGAGGCCGGTGTATCGGCCGCCGCAGCACGCGCGTGTTGCGCGCTCACTCTTCGCGAGCCTTCCCCGTAGGCGAGCATCATCGCCTTGTTGGCGAGAATATTGACGAGCCGCGGGACTCCGCGGCTGGCACGATAGATCCGGTTGACCGCCCCGGGGGCAAACACGCCTTCGCCCGAATAGCCGGCGATCGCGAGGCGATGCGCGAGGTAGTACTCCGTCTCCTCGCGCGTCAGAGTTCCAAGGTGGTGCTGGAAGGTGATGCGCTGGCGCAGCTGCCGGATCGATTCATGCGCAAGCCTCTCGTCGAGCTCGGGCTGGCCGAACAGAATCACCTGGACGAGCTTGCGCTTTTCGGTCTCGAGGTTGGTGAGCAGCCGCAGCGTCTCGAGCGATTCGAGCGGCATTGCCTGGGTCTCGTCCAAGCAGACCACGACGCGCCTTTTCTGGCGCGCGAAATCGAGGAGCGCGAGGGTCAGCGCCTTGAGCAGATGATGCTGATCGAGGCCGCTGTCCAGCTTGACCCGCATTTCCTCCGCGAGCGCGAGCAGCAGCGTCTTGGGCTCGAGGTTCGGGTTGGGAACGTACGCGCTAATCCAATTGTCATCGAGCGTCGCAAGGAATTTACGGCAAAGCAGGGTCTTGCCTGTGCCCACCTCGCCGGTGATCTTCAGGAAACCCTCGCCGTTCGCGACCGCGACGAGCAGCGTGTTCAGCGCCTCCTGGCTGCTCGCGCAGGCGTAGAAAAAGCTCGTGTCGGGAGTGATCCCGAAAGGCGGTTCGCGCAGACCGAAATGGGAGAGGTAGATCACTACGGTCTCTCGAACGGGGAGAGCTGCCCTCCGCTCCCGAGGTTCCGCATCCGGTCGTAACTCTGCTCGATGCCCTCCTCCCAGTCCTTTTCGCCCTTGATGACGGTCGGCTTCAGCAGAATGACCAGCTCTCTTTTGGTCCTGGTTCTCGTGGTGTTTCCGAACAATCCGCCCACGCCCGGGATATCCTGGAGCACCGGGATGCCGGAACGGTCGTTCGCGACGTCGACCTTCATCAGCCCCCCTAAAGCGACGATGTTCCCGTCCTGGACGCGAACAACCGTGTCGGTTTCGTTGATCGAACTCTTCGCGAGGGGAAGCCTCGTGTCGGCGGCGTCGGCGACGCCTCCGAAATTGAACGTGAGGTCCTGCTGCACGACGTTGCTGACCAGCGGATGAATATGCAGGAGGATGTTCCCGTCCTCGTTTATTTGGGGCGTGATGTCGAGGGATACACCTGAAAAGAACGAGTTGAGAGTCGGGGTCAACTGGATCGCGGTCGTCACACCGCCTACGGTCTGTACGGGAGTTCCCGTGACGTTGGTCACAAAGAACTGGTCGGTTCCCACCTTCAGCACGGCTTTCTGGTTGTTGAGAGCCGCAACGCGCGGGCTGGACAAGACCTGGACGTTTCCTTGCGATTCCAGGAACTGGAGCAATGCGGCGAAATTGTTGGTCTGAATGGCGAGGCCGAACACCCCGGCGCCCACGGCGCCCGCCGCCGACACGGCGGTGCCCGCCAGGCCGGTTCCCAAAACGGTTGTTGTCAAAGTACGCCCGGTGGGATCGACGCTTATCGCCGGTCCCTGTCCCGTGGACAGGTTGCCCGTCGTTCCGAGCGTCGTGTTCGACCCGAACACGCCGGTGGCGACGCGATGGCTCGGAAACGCCGCCCAGTTGATTCCAGCCTGATAGGCGTTGTTCAGCGTCACATCGACGACCTTCGCTTCGATCATCACCTGGCGCTCGATGGAGAGGCGCATCGCCTTCAGGTACTTGTCGACATTGCGCAGCTCGTCGGGCATCGCGCGGACGACGATCACGCCCGACTGCGGGCTGACCACGACATTTCGACCTGGCCCCGTTCCGACCAGCGAGCGAAGCGCGCTCGTGACCTCGCTCCAGAGGTCGCTCTGCGAAACCATCGATACGCGGCTCGCGTCCAGGGAGGCGGTCGCTATGGAGCTGAGGCCGAACGCGCCCAATGCCGGCGAGGTCGCCTGCCCCGGTGTTCCAGGTGCCGCCGCGAGAGCCGGCGGGGCCACGCCGCCCTGCTGCGTGGCCGAGATCGCGCCGGAGCTCACCCGCACGTCGCTGCGGCCCGAGCGCAGCCCGATCAGGTAATTCACCTGAAATACACGGGTCTGAAGGCCGGCCGATTCGACATAAATGCGGGTGCCGTCAATTCGAAACTCGTGGCCATAAACCTCCCGGATGGCTTCCAGCGCCTCCCGCACCGTGACGTCCTTGAGGCTGAGCGAAAGGGTCCCGCCCACCGCGGGATTCACGATCATGCTGTAGCGAGTCCCGGAAACGATCGACAAGAACACTTGCCGCGCCGGCGCGGAATTGACGACAAGATCGAAACGCGGCTCCGCGGGCGCCCCTGGTACTTTGGGCATTTCCGCGCGGAGCGGCGGGAGCAGCGCAGCGCGCACGGCGTCCGGCTGGCTTCCCTTTTGCGCGGTGGCACTCTCGATCTCGGAAATGACGCCCTGATCCACGCGGAACGGGGAGCAGGAAGCCAGCAAGGCAGCCACCATCGCTGCGAGACTAGTTCGCTTCACGGTTTTCCTCCTCCTGCTTGCCGCCAGCATCGGTCCGCGCGGCACGCCAGTGTTTCTTGCGTTGGACTGAAGAATAAAGCTTGATGGTTTCGGTGGCTTCGGGTCGCTGCAAGACGATCTCCTCGTCGCTGATCCTCACCACAGTGGCGTTTCCGTAGCGCTCGCCGAGGTTGACCGTGCGGCCATTGATCGTCACCTGGTGGCGGTCTTTCGAGATGATCACGACCTGCGCGGGCGACAGGCTCCCCGCGGGCTCGTAGGCATCGGCGGATCTGCCGACAATTTCCCGCGGCGGCCGCGTGGGATCGCTCAGCCCTTGTGCGGGAACCCGCGGCGCGCCGAGCAAGATGACGAGCGCGAGACCCAGAGTCAGATAAGCAGCCATGTTTTTTCCGGGCTCAGCGTATAAAAAGTAATCTTCAGCGTGACCACAGGGTAGGCACCGGCCTGAAGCTCCATGTTGCCCCACATGATCTTCGCCGGGAGGCGCTCGAGCTGGCTCACATAGGCGAGCATCTTCAGATAGCTTCCCGACACCGTGATTTCGACTCCGTGCCGATACAAAGCCAGACCGCCCGGCGCGAGGCCCAATATCGCGTTGAGCGACTGTGTCAATCCGCCCGCAGGCAGCGAGCGCAGGCTGACGAGCTCGACGTCGGGATTGCGCTTCACGATTTCATAAAGCATCTTCGCCATGCGCTCGGGCGGAACCAGCTCGCTTTGTTTTGCCGCGAGTTCACGGTCGAGCGCGGCAAGTTCGAGCTTGCGCTTTTCCAGCCGCTGCCGCTTCGCGTTGGCGTTGTCACCCGTTCGTGCTTGGGCATACGCCTGCACCTGCCCTTGCATGGTGCGAATTTCGTCCTCCTGCTGGTGAATTCTCTGCGAATTGACCTTCTGTCTCCGCGAGATGGGTTCGAAGAGCACGCTGTCGACGATCGCGACGATCACGACGGCGACCGCGAGAAATATGAGCACGCGCTCGCGCAGGCTCATCGCGTCGAGGCGATCGGCGTAGCGCTGCAACGGCGCCGGAAAGCGCATGGCTAGGGCTTCGCTCTCTCCGCGAGGGGATTTCGCGGCTCCGGAAATCCCTGCGAACTCACGGTGAACTCCACGATCGCGCGGCCCGGGGCCTTTCCCGCACTGCTGCGCGTGATGGCCAAGCCCTCGAGCGGGCGCCCCCGAAGCACGGATTCCTGCTTCAGTCGCCCGATGAGCACGGGAACGAGATCCGCCTGCAGCGCCCGGCCGCTCATGGTCAGCTGCCCGCCCCCTTCCGCGATCTGGATGCTCGTGAGCCAGAGGCCCTGCACGGTCTGTCGCGCAAAGGCGCGGAGGTATTCCGAATATCCGGCGGGGCCGGCCAGACCGCCTGTTCCGAGCTCGCCCACGAGCGACCGCCGCAAGGCGATTGCCGCTTCGATGCTCTTCAAATCCTGATCGAGTTGCGCTTCGCGTTTTTCCGGGCTGAGCTCCGCAGCGATTCTTGCGAACTGCTGCTTCTGCTGTTCATAGGCGCGCCCCGATTCCCCGATCTGGCGCGCGAGGTTCCTGTCCTGCCAGAAGGCGAAGGTATAGAAACCCGCCATACCCAGCACGATCAGTCCGAGAGCCTGGGTCATGGTCACTGCGGAGAAATACTTCTTCTTCTCGAGGAAAAGCGGGTTGAAAAGATTGATCTGCTGGCTCACAGCACCTTCTCCTCGACCCGCAAGGCCGCACCGAACAGGTAAAAATACTCCCACTGCTCCTCGGCAGAGGGCTCGCCGCCGTCCGCAAAATCCATGACTTGCGGCAATGCGGCGGGTACGACCGGCACGTAGAGCCTGCTGCGCAGAAATTGCTCGAGCTCGAGGTCCTGCGGCAGCGGGGCGAGCAACAACTCTCTCACCCCGACGCTCAGACGCTGGCGATCAAAAATGTCGAGCGAACGGGTGATCTCGGTCGCAACCCGCTCGCGATAATGGTCTCCGTGCTCCCTTTGTCCCAGCTGGACCGACGTGACTTCGAGGCGCCGCGTCAGAAGCAGCTCGCCGCGAAACGAAATCGTCAACATTCCCCCCCAAGGGGAAAATGCGAGCATTGCGGTCGCCTTGTCCGGAGATTCGAACAACGCCGCGACATTTCGCTGCGCCATTTCGGGGATGTCGATGACTTTGAGGGGAACGCGGGCACCCTGGAACAGGGCGATGCGTTTCTGCACGACATCGTTGGGAGTGGCGACCGCGTACATGGCCCTTGCCGATCCCTTGGCGTCCCCCTCGGCGCGCACTTCGAATACGTCGACCGTCGCGTCGTCGATGTGATATTCGAGCAGATCCTTGATGCGCCAGCGAATCGCGGCCTTGAGCTCGTCTGCCGGAACCTTCGGCGGTTCCACCAAAAGTATCTGGTACTCCGCGGGTTCTAGGAGCGTCGTACACATGAAACGGGCGAGCCCATGCTCCTTTGTCTCCTTCTGCAGCGAATCCGCCTGCTCCGCCGGCGGGCACGGAACGCTCCACCAGCGCGTCGCAAGGGGCCGCTCGCGGTTCGCGGTTCGCACATGGGCGAATTTGATCGCTTCCGGCTCGATTGCGACGGCCAGAAGCCCTGAACTCTGAGTCGATTTGGAGAACCAGCCCAGCAACAGCTCCCCCTCGCCCCCTTCAAATGAGGCTTAACTTGAAATTATACTAATAAGGTATTGTTGTCAATGAGATTTCTCCAC